>NZ_JBXAGJ010000016.1:0-142724 GCF_058794035.1 Roseateles sp. GW835-FHT13E02 | reverse complement strand
CACAAATCGCCCGGCAGCGGCACGGGCTGCAGGGCGCTTGCATCGCGGTCGATGTGCCTCATCCACGGTGGAACACGTCAACTCCGAAGGTGGCTCGGCCCGCCGATGGGCGATTTGTGCGCGGCCGAGGGCGCAGCGGAGCGGCTCAGGCGCGCGTACCCGCGCGCTTCAAGAACTGACTCGGCGCCACTGTTTGACCACAGTGAGCGCAGCGAGCGAAGGGAGTTTGGCGCCGCTGAGCCGCGCAGTGAGCACCGAGGGGAGTCGGCTCAAGAGCCGACCCGCGAACCATGAGCCCGGCGGCGGGCCGAGCCACCGCAGCGTGAGCGATCGACGCAACGAAGGCCCGCAATGTGCCGAAAACCGAATCCACCTCCCGCCCGCAAGGGTTTGTCTGCGCCCACCGCATCCAGCGGCGGTGGCCGGCGGCCAAGATAATGTGCGGCGCGCATTGAACTCGTTGGCTCGGGCCCGAGCGCAGTGCGCACGTCCCAGCTCCGCTGCCCCTGGATTGCCTGCCTCCCGCATGACCGCCCCTCGTCCGCACGATCTGCCCCGCTCCAACCAGCCCTGGCTGTGGATCCCCTCGCTGTATTTCGCCCAGGGCCTGCCCTATGTGGTGGTGATGACGCTCTCGGTGGTCATGTACAAGAACCTGGGCTTCAGCAACACCGACATTGCGCTCTACACCAGCTGGCTCTACCTGCCCTGGGTGATCAAGCCGCTGTGGTCGCCACTGGTGGAGCTGCTGGGCACCAAACGGCGCTGGATCGGCGCCATGCAGTTCCTGATCGGCGCGGCCCTGGCCGGCGTGGCGTTGACGATTCCCGGCGAACTGGCGCTACAGATGACGCTGGCCCTGTTCTGGTTGATGGCTTTTGCGTCTGCCTCACACGACATCGCCGCCGATGGCTTTTACATGCTGGCCCTGCCGCAGCGCAGCCAGGCGGCCTTTGTCGGCGTGCGTTCCACGTTTTACCGCCTGGCCAATATCGGCGGCCAGGGCGGCCTGGTCTATCTGGCCGGTGAGCTGCAGGAGCGCACCGGCAGCATGGTCATGGCCTGGTCCTGGGTGTTCGGGGTGATCACCGCCTTGTTCGGCCTGTTGGCCCTGTGGCACAGCCTGTTCAGCCTGCCCCGACCGGCCAGCGACCGGCCCTCGGGTGTGCAGCCCGCCCAGCTGCTGCCCGAGTTTGTGCGCGTGTTTGCGCTGTTCTTCCAGAAGCCCGGCATCGCCGTCATCCTGGGCTTCCTACTGCTCTACCGCTTCCCCGAGGCCCAGCTGCTCAAGCTGGCCACGCCCTTTCTGCTGGACCCACCCACGGCCGGCGGCCTGGGCCTGAGCACCAAGCAGGTCGGCATCGCCTACGGCACCGTGGGCCTGACGGCCCTGACCCTGGGCGGCCTGGTCGGTGGCTGGGTGATCTCGCGCGTGGGCCTGAAGCGAGCGCTCTGGCCGCTGGTGCTGGCCATGCACGTGCCCAATATCGCCTTCCTGGCCATGGCGCTGTGGCTGCCCGCCAATCTGTGGCTGATCAGCGGTGCCCTGGCCGTGGAACAGTTTGGTTATGGCCTGGGTTTCACCGCCTACCTGATGTACATGATTCTGGTGGCCGAGGGCGAGCACAAGACCGCGCACTACGCCATCTGCACCGGCTTCATGGCCCTGGGCATGATGCTGCCCGGCATGTGGAGCGGCTGGCTGCAGGATCAGCTCGGCTACACCGCCTTCTTTGTCTGGGTGCTGGTCGCCACCCTGCCCTCTTTCGCCATGGCCGCCCTGCTCAAGATTCCGGCCGATTTCGGCCGCAAGGCGGAGGCCCCGTGAAGCGCCGCCAGCTTCTGGCCTGCGGGCTGTCTCCCGTGATCGGCAGCGGCCTGGGCTTGGCTGGCTGCGCCGAGGCCCCGTTGCGCCTGCCGCCCCTGCCAGGTGAGCTGCGCCTGGAGCCCGCGCCCGAGCTGCTGGCCCAGGCGCCGCTGCCGCTGCGAGAGTTCCGCGCCGTCTGGGTGGCCACGGTGGCCAATATCGACTGGCCCAGCCGCAAGGGCCTGAGCAGCGCCCAGCAGCAGGCGGAAGCCATCACCCTGCTGGACCTGGCCGTGCAGCTGCAGCTCAATGCCGTCATCCTGCAGGTGCGGCCCAGCGCCGATGCCTTGTTCGATTCGCCGCTGGAGCCCTGGAGCGAGTACCTCAGCGGCAGCCAAGGCCAGGCGCCCGAGCCCTTCTACGACCCGCTGGCTTTCTGGATCGATCAAGCCCACCAGCGCGGCCTGGAGCTGCATGCCTGGCTCAACCCCTTCCGCGCCCGCCAGAGCCAGGCCAGCAGCGCCGCCGCCGCCCAACACCTGAGCCGCAGCCAGCCGCAATGGGTGCGGCGCTATGGCGACCAGCTCTGGATCGACCCCGGTGAGCCCGCCGCCGCCGACCACACCCTGGCCGTGGTCGAGGACCTGCTGCGCCGCTACGAGATCGACGGCCTGCACCTGGACGATTACTTCTACCCCTACCCGGTCAACGACACGGCCGGGCGCGAGCTCGATTTCCCGGACGAACCCAGCTGGACCCGCTACCGCGAGGCCGGCGGCACGCTGAACCGGGCCGACTGGCGGCGCCAGCACGTGGACCAGCTGGTGCAGCGCCTGCAGCAGGCGGTGCGTCGGGTTCGCCCCGAGGCGCGCTTCGGCATCAGCCCTTTCGGCATCGGCAAGCCGGCGCTGCGCCCTGAGGGCATCGCCGGTTTCAGCCAGTACGACAAGCTGTATGCCGATGTGGAACGCTGGCTGGCCGAGGGCTGGGTGGACTATCTGGTGCCCCAGCTCTACTGGCCGATCGCACAAAAGGCCCAGGCCTTCGGCCCCTTGCTGGACTACTGGCATGGCCAGAACCCGCTGGGCCGCCACATCTGGCCGGGCCTGTTCAGCAGCAAGGTGACCGACAAGGCCGACAGCTGGCCGGTGGACGAGTTGCTGCAGCAGATCGCCCTGCTGCGCGAGCGCCGGCCCGGCAGCGGCCACGCCCACTTCAGCATGGTGGCCCTGGCGCAGAACCGGCGCGGCCTGGCCGATGCGCTGCGCCAGCAGGCCTACAGCCAGCCCGCCCTGGTGCCGGCCACGCCCTGGCTGGCCGGGGCCGCAGCGCCCGACGTTCCCGCCCTGGATTGGCGCTGCCATCGCGACGTCCAGAACAACGGTGAGGCGCAGCTGATCTTGCGCCTGCAGCCCGGCAACAGGCATGCCGGCAGCTGGCGCTACTGGGTGCAGATCCGCCATGCCCGCGAAGGCTGGCGCAGCCGACTGATGGGCAGCCAGGCCGACGGCAGCGCCGAGCTGCGCCTGCCGGCCGCCGGCGTCGAGGGCCTGGTGCTGCGCGCGGTGGGAGGTCTCGGGCAGCTGAGGCCGGCTCAAGCCTTGCGTGTGCCGGCCGACTGAGCGTCCGACTCCGCGGCCTCCGTCAGGCCGGCAAACTGGCTCAGCGGCAGCGGCAAGGTCTCGGCCTCGGCGTGGTTGGGTGCCACGCGCGGCAGCAGCAGCTCAAAGCAGCTGCCTGCGCCGGCCTCGCTGTGCAGATGGATCTCACCACACAGCACATTGCTGACCAGGTTGTGGCTGATGTTCAGGCCCAGGCCGCTGCCGCCGCGGCCCATGCGGGTGGTGAAGAAGGGGTCGAAAACGCGCGGCTGGATCTCGGCCGCGATGCCGCAACCGTCGTCACGGATGCGCAGGCGCACATGCCCGGCATCGGGGCAGTCGGCCTGGATCTCCAGCCGCCCCTGCTCGCGCCCCTCGAAGCCATGGATGGCCGCGTTCTGGATCAGATTGCTCAGCACCTGGCCCAGCGCACCGGGATAACTGTCCATCTCCAGGCCCGCCGGGATGTCGACCTGGATGTCCAGCGGCAGGCGCTTGAGCGTAGGTTGCAGCGTCATCAGGATGTCGCGCACCAGCTGATCGAGCGCAAACACGCGACGCTGAGCACTGCTGCCATCGACCGCCACCTGCTTGAAGTTCTGCAGCAGCTCGCTGGCCCGCTCCAGATTGCCTTGCAGGATCTGGCTGCCGCTGCCCAGGCGCTGCAAGAACTTGCTCAGCTGCGAACGGCGCAAGCCCTGCTCGACATCGCGGGCCATCTGCTCGGCATCGGCGGCCAGGGTGCTGGCGGCCAGGCGGGCATTGCCGATGGGCGTGCCCAGCTCGTGGGCCACGCCGGCGACCATGCGGCCCAGGCTGGCCAGGCGCTCGGCACGCAACAGGCTGCTCTGGGTCTTGCCCAAATCGTCCAGCGCCAGCACCAGCTCGGCATTGCTGGCGTGCAGCTCGGCGGTGCGCTCCTGCACCCGGTTTTCCAGCTGATCACGCGCCTCCTGCAAGGCCTGGGCGTCGCGCTTGAGCCGCGCCTCGCGCTGCGCCAGCTCCGCGCCCATCTGCGCAAAGCTGCGGCCGAGATCACCGAGCTCGTCCTCGCGCAGCTCCGCCTCGCCGTGCGCGATCTCAAACCGCCCCTCGCTGACCCCCTGCACGGCGCTGCGCAGCTCGGCTATCGGCCGGCTGATCTGGCGCCGCACGATCCAGCCCAGCAGGCTCATCAGCACCAGCAAGGCCACGGCCCCGACCATCAGGATGTTCTCGCTGCTACGCGCCACGCCCGCATCGAGGTGCGCGCGGGGATAGACGCTGACGAACAGCCAGTCGGGCCCGGCAATGCGGGCCACGCCCAGCAGATGGCGGCCATCGGCGCTGAGGCTGACAGCAGCCTGGCCTTCGGCCGGCGGCGCCAGGGCGGCGATTTCATCGAGCAGGGGGTCGCGGATTTGGTCGAGTTTGAGCTTGCCCTGGGCCGCCTCGATGCGCTCGGCAAAACCGGGGTGGGCAATCAGGTGGCCATCGCGGCTGAGGATCAGGCTGTAGGTGCCGGGCAGGCTGTCGCTGACGGTGCGTTTGAGCAGACTGGCGACCGACACATCCTGCGAGACGCAAGCGATCCAGCGCCCCTCGAAATCAATCGGCAGCACGGTCGACACCATGTAGATGCGCGCCTTGTCGTCGTAGTAGACCGGGGTCCAGCGATTGCTGCGGCTGGGGTTGCGTTCAGGCGAAGCGCCAGCCACCGGCGGGTAGTCGAAGTTGTTGGTCTCCGGCGTGGCCTCGGCGCCCCAGTTGACCGAGGGCGAGAACATGATCAGGCCCTGGCCCGGCAGGTCGAAGTAGGCGGAGTAGTAGCGCGCCGTCAGCGGCGGGCCCCATTCGCGCAGCAGATCGAAGGCCACCTGGGTTTGCCACATCAGGCTGTCGTTGAGCTCGGCCTGCGCGCGCAGGTAGACGCTGGGCAGACGGCGGTGGTCATCGAGCTCGGGGCGCAGGCGCAGCAGCTGGTCGGGCGAACGGGCAAACCAGCGCCGGAACTCGCCCTGCCAGCCCGGCGGCCGGGCAGCCGCCAGGCGGCGCAGATACTCGGCGCGCAGCAGCTCGACATTGCGTTCGGCGAGGGCAAAGTCTTCGCCACTGGCGCGCGCCCGCTCCATCACGGTGCTGCGCAACTCCTCCATGGCCTGGGCCTCGACATCGCGCTGGCTGACATGCTGAACCAGCCAGGTCAGGCCCAGCATGCTCACGATCAGGGCCAGGCTGAGCCGCCACAGCAAGCCACGGGCCAGGGTCGCATCGACATGCGCCCACGCTTTCGCCCGCTGCCACCCGCCCGTCCATCGCCCCATCCGCCATCACCTGCTTCAAGTGGAGGAGGCTGGATCATGCCGCAAGCGCGGCGCCACGGCTGTGGCGATTTCCCCCCGTTTTCAGCCCAGCCAGTGCAGCCAATGGCCGTGGGCATGGGACCAGGCCAAAGCCCAAGCGCTGAGCTGGCCATCGGGCGCCAAGGCTTGAACAGTCCAGAGTGAGGCACTCTCGGCCGACTCGCCCTCGGGCGCGGGCGGCAGAGCCAGACCGGGCGGGCGCAGCGAGGCGGTTTCGGCGCTGAGCCAGAGCAGGCTGTGCCGGCGCATCAAGCCCTCGACCTCAGCCCGGTGGGCGGCCAGGCTGGGTGTATCGAAATAGGCCAGCACCCAGCTGTTGAACAGCACCGGCTGCACGCCGGCCGGCAGCGTCTCCAGCCAAACGGCCAGGGTCTGCAGCCCCTGCTCGACCCGCTGCACCGGGTGGCGGTCGGCTCGCGCCTGGGCCAGGGCCTGGTCCAGACGGCGCGCCCGGGCGCGGTCGTGCGGCCAGAGGCAGGCGCGCAGCCAGCGCACCGCATCTTCGTCCTGCACATCGACCGGCGCCAGATCGACGCCCAAGCGGGCCCGCAAGCGCCAGGGCGTGCGCGGCGGCTCGGCAGCGCCGCGCCACTGGCAGGCCACGGTGGGCCGCTCTGGCGCCGCCGGGGCGCCCAGCTGGAACCGGCCGTAGTCATAGCGGTAGGCATCAACGCCCAGATTGAGGCCGGCGCTGCAGCCGAAATCGAACAGGGCCAGGTCTTGCCGGCCGGTCTGGGCGGCGATGGCGCTGAGCGCCGGCCAGAGCACGGCGCAGCGCCCGATCTCGTTGGTCTGGGTGCTGCGCAGGCGCAGATGCTCGAGCAGGCGCGGCCGCTCGGCGCGCACAAAGCGGTGCAGGCTGTCCGCCAGTGCCGCATCGGGCGCGCGTTCGCCGCCCACGCTGGGGTAGTAAGCCGCCAAGTCATGCGGCACGCCGGCCAGCACCCGCTCGTGCAGAGCTGCCAGCAGCAGATTGGGCCGGGCCTGCGGGGCATGCCGCACATGGGCCATCAAGGCCAGCAGCTCGGGCGAATCGGCCACGATCTGGCACAGGGCCACGTAGAGCGGGTCGTTCGGGCATTCCTGCACCGCGAACTGGCGGTACTGCCGGGCCCAGCGCTGCAGATCGGTGGAAGGGGTTAGGTCGTCATCCATGCGCCCAGCTTACGAGGCCGAGGCCCGGCACAATGTCGGGCACCCGACAATCGCGAAAGCACGCGTCTTTTGCCTTCACCATGGACCGCACGCCCCCAGCCACCAGCGCCCACGCCGCCTTGCGCGGCCTGATGTGCGCCAACTTCCCCGAGCTGGACGGCGCGCAAATGCCGGCCGAGGCCGTGCTGCAAGGCAGCGTCAGCCTGCGCCGTCTGGCCCGCGGCCGCACCTTGTTCGCTCAAGGGCAGCCGGCCTTGGCCTTCTACGGCCTGGTGACGGGCGAGATCGAGGCGCGCTTCACCGGCCTGGACGGCACGGTCTCGGTGCTGGAGCATGTGCAGGCGCCGCGCTTGTTCGGACTGGCCGCCTTTGCGGCCGGCCAGGCGGCCAGCTATGAAACCCTGGCCACGCAAAGCAGCCAGGTGCTGGTGATCGGCCCGGCGACTTACGCCTTGCTGATGGACCGCTGGCCCGGCTTTGCCCGCGCCCTGATGGCCGAATTTGCGCGCCGCTACGACGGCACCCTGCGCCTGCTCGAGGCCTCGCGCCACCGCAGCGCGCCCGAGCGCTTTGCCCTGGCCCTGGCCCAGCTGCGCCGCGACCGCGCCGCCGGCCCGCCCGATGCCCAGGGCTGGCAGACCTTGCGCGCCACCCAGGCCGAGCTGGCCGCCGTGGCCAACCTCTCGCGTCAGACCGTCAACCAGCTGCTGCAACAGGCGCAGGCCGAAGGCCGGCTGCGCTGCAGCTATGGCCTGCTGCATCTGCGCGTCATGATCTAGCCGCGACAGCAGGCCGGCAGCCAGGTCGGCGGCGCCGTGCCAGCAAACAGACCCAGGCCCGCCGGCGCCTGGCCCGGCCGGTGCACAAAGCTGCCGAAAAGCTGATCCCACAAAGGGATGGCCGTGCCGTAGTTGTGGGCCTCGGCCTCGACCACGCTGTGGTGCCAGCGGTGCAGCTCGGCGCTGCCGATCAGCCAGTTCAGCTGCCCCAGGCTGCCGCGCAGATTGGCATGCACGGCCAGGCCCTGAACCTGCAGAAACAGCGCCGCCCACAGCATCACCTCGGCGCTGAAGCCCAGCAGCAGCCAGGGCAGCAGACGCGCCGCCTGGTTCCAGGCGGCATTGAGCGGATGGGCCAGCACGGCATTGGCGGCGTTGAGCTTGGTCGGCTGGTGGTGCAAGGCATGAAAGCGCCACAGCCAGGGGCTTTGATGTGCCCAGCGATGCAGGGCAAAGGGGCCCAACTCCCCCAGAGCTATGGCCAGCGGCAGGGCCAGGCCGGGGTGGAGATCCAGGGCCAGCCCATGCCCTCCCAGGCCTGAGCGCAAGGCCAGGCTGCTCAGCAGCAGGCCGGTGAGGCTGTCCACCAGGGCATTGAGGCCAAGAAAGCCGCCATCACGCGCCAGCTCCGGGCCGCGGGCCTGCCAGTCCTTGCGCAGGGGCCAGAGCCGCTCGGCCAGCATCAAAAAAGCCAGGGAGGCCAGACCCAGCAGGGCCAGCACCTGTTCGGGCGGCCAGTCGCGCAAGGCCCAGGCCGCCGGCGGCAGGGCGGCCAGCAAGAGCAGATGCGGCCAGTTCATGGTGTGCAAGCGGCGCGGCACGCTGGTGCCTGTTTCCAGATCGGTGTTCATGGGAGTGCATGCTGGGGCCGCCCGGCGCCACATGCATTAACCTCGGTTCATGCCACGCCCCGAGATCGCCGAAAGCCCCGCCCCCTGCCCGATTTGCGGCGAGGCCTTGCTGGCCCAGCTGCAGCAATCGCCCGCGCGCCTGGCTCGCTGGGCGGCGCTGCCGCGGCTGCCGCTGAAGCGGGGTCAGGTCTTGCTGCGTGCCGGCGACACGCCGACGGCACTCTGGTGGGTGGAGCAGGGCCTGCTGCGCGCCAGCCTGCTGGACGCCAACGGCCGCGAGCGCAATCTGGCGTTTTACCCGGAGCAGCAATGGCTGGGGCTGCCGGGCGAGCCGCAAGCCAGCGCAGTCACCTTGGAAGCGCTGGAGCCCAGCCGGGTCTGCGTCCTGCCCTATGCCGAGCTGCAGCGCTGGCAGGCCGAGGAACCGGCCCTGGCCGAGCTGCTCTGGCAGGGTTTGAACGCCCAGCTGCAAGGCCAGCTGCGGCGGGAACAGCAATGGCTGATGCTGGACGCGAGCCAGCGCTACCTGCGCTTTCTGGCCGAGCAGCCCGCACTGGCCCGGCGCCTCAAGCAGCGCCAGCTGGCCAGCCATCTGGGCATCACCGATGTGGCCCTGTCGCGCATCCGACGGCGCCTGCGCGAGCAGGCCGAGGGTCTCAAGCCTTGAGCGCAGCCTCGATGTCGGCGCTGATCTTCTCGGGTGCGTCATTGGGCGCATAGCGCTTGATGACCTGGCCATCGCGGCCGACCAGGAACTTGGTGAAGTTCCATTTGATGCCCTCGGTGCCCAGCAGGCCGGGCTTCTCGGACTTGAGCCACTGCCACAGGGGGTGGGCTTCGGCGCCGTTGACCTTGACCTTGGCCATCATGGGAAAGCTGACGCCGTAGTTCAGCTGGCAGAAGGAGGCGATCTCGCTGTTCTCGCCCGGATCCTGGCCGCCGAATTCATTGCTCGGGAAGCCCACCACCACCAGGCCCTGGTCGCGGTAGCGCTGCCACAAGGCCTCCAGGCCGCCGAACTGGGGCGTGAAGCCGCAGGCGCTGGCGGTGTTGACGATCAGCAGCACCTTGCCGCGCTGGCTGGCCAGGTCGGCAGGCTTGCCGTCGATGGAGAGGGCCTGAAAGTCGTAGACGCTGGCGGCCATGGCGAGGTTCCTTGTGATTCTTGGGAGGCGGGAATTCGCCTCAAGCCTGCATGGTAGCCGGGCTGGCCGGCGCTTGCTGAGCCGGCTTTTGCGAGCGCTCCAGGGCCGAGAGCAGGGCGGCCGCCAGGATGCAGACGCCACCCACCGCGGTCTTGAAATCCAGCTGCCCGCCGCCCAGCCACAGCGCCGACAAGGCCGCCACCGGCACCTCGATCAGCATGACGATGGCGGTGACATTGGCGGGCAGACGCCCGGCGCCGTACTGCAGCGAGAGGTTGGACAGACAGAACAGCACGGCCATGCCCGCCAGCGGCAACAACCAACCGACATGCGGCAAAGCCGGCCAGGCCACCAGACCCGCGCCCGCCATGGCCGCGGCCGCGCCGCCGGCCACAAACACCCCGCCGCTGAACATGGCCAGGGCCCGGGCATGGGCGCCGCGGGCCGCCTCGCGGCGCAGCATCACATTGTTGAGGGCAAAGCAGAAGCCACCGAACAGGCCCAGGCCGTCGGCCAGGCTGCGCGGCCAGGGCAGGCCGCCGCCCTCGGGCGCCAGCACAAAGGCCGCGCCACCCAGGGCCAGGGCCATGCGCAGGCCGGCCAGCAGGGTCAGGCGCTCACCCAGGATCAGGCGCGCCAGCAACACCGCCCACAGCGGCATCAAATAGAAGAGCAGCACCACGCGCAGCACATCGCCCAGGGCCACGCCCCAGTTGAAGGCGGTGTTGGTCAGGCCGGCCGCCAGCATCACCAGCCAGAGCGAGGGCGTGCCCAGGAACTCACGCCAGGCCTGGCGCTGGCTGAAAGACACGGCCAGCAAGGACAGCAGGTAGAGGCAGACCGTGGTCCACAAGGGGTGCAGGCCGGCCGCCTGGAACTGGCGGAAGGGCCACCAGGACAGGCCCCAGACCAGGGCGTTGAACATCAGGGCAAGAACGGGCATGGCAAGGAGAGCGGGCCGCGGTCAGGGCGGCCGAGAGGGGTCGAAATGAGGGAGAGGGAGGCGGCCGCGTGCGCAGCTTTCATGACAAGCCGGCGACGCAGCGCGGCAGGAGGGCCAGGCGAACACAGGCTCGGTTGGGCGGCCGCAACAGGCCGGGAAAAAAGGGCTGGAAAGCGCCGAAAACAACTGGCGAGAAGACCGCTCGCCAGCCAACAATGCCCAGGGTTTATAGCATGGCGAAACAAGGCCGCCTGGCTTTCAATCGCAAGCAATCCGCAGGGGGTGTTTCACGCGTTGGAAGCCACCGTCTGCCCGTCCGCAAGCTCGAGTTTTCTTGTTGTCGTTGTTCGCTACAAAGGGAGAGTCTTCCTTGGATCATCTGGCCTGCTTCAAGCCGGGGGACCTGTCGTCCACCTCGGCGCCCGACCTGACAAGCTACCGCTGGCGCCTGCTGGCCCAGGGCGACTCCTGGTTCTCCACCTCAGCCGCCAAGCTGAACGCCCATGCCAATCTGCTCCAGGAAATGGTGTTCAAGGACCCGGCCTGTGCCGTCAACTGCGCCGGCTCGGGCGAGGCGCTCAGCCATATGGTGGACCTGGAATCGGCCGCCGATTTCGTCAGCCTGCTCAGCGACGATGCCGCGCCGGTCTGGGACGGCGTGCTGCTTTCGGTCGGCGGCAATGACCTGATCGCCGCCGCCCAGACCCCTGCCCATGCGGCCGACGGCAGCGATGTGCCTCTGCACCTGCGCCTGATCCGCCACCAGACCGAGTGGGGTGCCCCATCCGCCGGGGTGGCCCGTTATTTTTCGGAGCCCGGCTGGCAGACCTACAGCGACTACCTGCGCACCAATGTCCGCCACCTGCTGACCCTGCGCGACCAGGGCCCTTCGGCCGGCAAGCCGGTCTTCATGCACTGCTATGCCGTGCCCATGCCGCGCCCGGCCGGCGCCGACGACAGCGGCCTGGGCGCTTCCGGCCCCTGGCTCTACCCGGCCCTCAAGGCCTATGCCCTGCCCAGCGCCGACTGGGCAGCGGTCAGCCGCCTGATGGTCTTCCACCTGGCCCAGCTGCTCAAGAGCATGGCCGCGGACAAGGAACAGTTCCCGGGCCTGCATGTGTTCGACTCGACCACCGTGCCCCTGGCCCCGGCAACCCCCGGCACCAGCGGCAGCAGCGGCGACTGGCACAACGAGATCCACCTCAATCACAGCGGCTGCTTCAAGATCGCCCGTGCCTGGTCGGAGCACATCGAGGCCGTGCTCAGCGGCGTCAAGACCGTCGAACCCGTGCGCAAGCGGCCCTGAGCAAACTCGCCCGCCAGGGCGCCGCACAAGAAAATCCCGCCGGGGCGTACAGCCTGCGGCGGGATTGTTCTTTTCAGCCTTCCGGCGACTCAGTGGCACTCGTCACAGCGCGCCAGCACCAGCAGGCGCTCGACCTCTTCGCGGTGCTCGACGCAGTTGCGCTCATGCCAGCGCTTCACCAGCCACATGGTCACGGCCACGATCAAGCCGAGGATGGAGATGGCGATATAGGCCGACAAGCCGATGCGGGTCATGCCGGTGTAGAGCGCGCCCAGGCCCAGGATGCAGGCCTGTTCGTTGAAGTTCTGCACCGCGATGGAGCGGCCGGCGCCCATCAGGTTGTGGCCGCGGTGCTGCAGCAGCGCATTCATGGGCACGACCAGGTAGCCGCCGATCATGCCCAGCACGATCAGGAAGGGAATCGCCGCCCACAGATTCGTGATGCCGTTCAGCACGATGATGAGCACGCCCATCAAAATGCCCAGCGGAATGACCTTGGTCGCACGGTCCAGGCGCATGTAGATGGAGGCCACCACAGCACCCACCGCCGTGCCCACCGCCACCACGCCGCCCAAATTGGAAGCCTGCGTGGTGCTGTAACCCAGGGCCAGCGCCGCCCACGAAAACACGATGATGCGCAGATTGGCCGACACGCCCCAGAACAAGGTCGTGGTGGCCAGGGAGATCTGGCCCAGCTTGTCCTGCCAGAGGCGGGAGTTGCAGGAGGCGAAATCACGCACCAGCTCCACCGGGCTGTGCGCCAGCGGCTGCAGCGGGGCCTGGGTGCGGGGAATGCTCAGATTGAAGAAGGCCGCGATCAGGTACAGGATCACCAGGCTGCTGATGGCCGCCTCGGGCGCGGTGTCAATGCCGGTGTTGATAAATGGCAGATCCAGGCTCAGCAAGATCGGCGAGAGATGCGGCCCCACCAGCTGTCCGCCGAGCAAAATGCCCAGGATGATGGATGCGATGGTCAGGCCCTCGATCCAGCCATTGGCCTTGACCAGCTGCGAAGGCGGCAGAAGCTCGGTCAGGATGCCGTACTTGGCCGGCGAGTAGGCCGCAGCGCCCAGGCCCACCACGGCATAGGCCAGCAGCGGGTGGGCGCCGAACAACATCATCAAGCAGCCAAAGATCTTGATCAGGTTCGAATAGAACATGACCTTGCCCTTGGGCACTGCATCGGCAAAGGCGCCCACAAACGGCGCCAGCACCACATAGAACAGCGCAAACATCGGGCCCAGAGCCGGAATCTGCCAGGCCGGTGCTGCCGTGCTCTTCAACAACTCGATGGCGCCGACCAGCAAGGCCTGGTCCGCCAGCGAGCTGAAGAACTGCGCCGACATGATGGAAAAGAAGCCTTTTTTCATGAACCCAATCGGTACTGCGGGGAAATGTCGAGCAATGAGCGAGACGACGGATGCGCGCCGACGGTCAAGCTGGGACGGTTGATTCCGGGTTTTCCCCAGGCTGCGGCCACGCCCGTGGCCGCGCCCGGTTTATAGCACGCAGCACTTTCACCGAACTTTTGCCATCCCGCGAAGCACAGGCGCGGGTGCCACAATATCGGGCATGCCACGTCCGATCGAAGCCCTCATCCACCTCCCCCACCTGGCCCACAACCTGGCCCGCGCCCGCGCCTGCGCGCCGGACGCCCAGGTCTGGGCCGTTGTCAAAGCCAATGCCTACGGCCACGGCATCGAAAACGTCTTCGAGGCCTTCCGGGCCGCCGACGGCATTGCCCTGCTGGACCTGGACGAAGCCCAGCGCGTGCGCGCCCTCGGCTGGCGCGGGCCCATCCTGCTGCTGGAAGGCTGCTTCGAAGCGCGCGATCTGGAGCTGTGCTCCCGCCTCAAGCTCTGGCATGCCGTGCACTGCGAGCAGCAGATCGACTGGCTGGCCATGCACAAGACGCACGAGCCGCACCGCGTGTTCCTGAAGATGAACAGCGGCATGAACCGCCTGGGCTTCAGCCCGCAAGCTTTCCGCGCCGCCTGGACCCGGCTCAACGCCCTGCCCCAGGTGGACGAGATTTCTCTGATGACCCACTTCTCCGACGCTGATGCCCAGCGCTTCGGCCAGGACGGCATAGCCCACCAGGTGGTCGCCTTCCAGGCGGCCACCGCCGACCTTCCCGGTGAGCGCTCACTCTCCAACAGCGCCGCCACCCTGCGTTACAACCAGCTGGGCCATGTGCGGGCTGACTGGGTGCGCGCCGGCATCATGAGCTACGGCGGCGTGCCCGATTACCCCGAACATGACGCCGCACACTGGGACCTGAAGCCCGGCATGAGCTTGCGCGCCAAGATCATCGGCGTCCAGCAATTGCAGCCCGGCGACACGGTCGGCTACGGCAGCAGCTTCACCGCCGACAAAGCCATGCGCATCGGCACCGTGGCCTGCGGCTATGCCGACGGCTACCCCCGCCATGCCGGCACCGGAACCCCGGTGCTGGTCGATGGCCAGCGCAGCCGCACGGTCGGCCGGGTCTCCATGGACATGCTGGCGGTGGACCTCAGCGATCTGCCCCAGGCCGGATTCGGCAGCGAAGTGACGCTTTGGGGCCAGAGCAGCCGTGGCGCCGTGCTGGGCATCGACGAGGTGGCCAAGGCCGCCGGCACCATCGGCTATGAGCTGATGTGCGCCCTGACCAAGCGCGTGCCCGTCACCGTGGTGCACGGTGACTGAAGCCCAGCAGGCGGCGGGGCCGCGATGAACCTCGCCTGGGCACCCGCCGACTGGGAGCTGGACTTCAGCTTCATCCGCGCCAGCGGCCCGGGTGGGCAGAACGTCAACAAGGTGTCGAGCGCCGTGCATCTGCGTTTTGACATTCAGCGCTCCAGCCTGCCACCGCTGATCAAGCAGCGCTTGCTGGCTCTGTCGGACCAGCGCATCAACGGCGAGGGCGTGGTGGTCATCAAGGCCCAGGACTCGCGCAGCCAGGAGGCCAATCGCGCCGAGGCCGTGGCCCGGCTGCAGGAGCTGGTGCAGAGCGTGGCCCACACGCCCAAAGCCCGCAGGGCCACCAAACCCACCTGGGGCTCACAGCAGCGCCGCCTGGCGGGCAAGGCCTTGCGCAGCGGCGTCAAGGCGGGGCGGGGGCGGGTCCAGGGCGACTGATACCTAGGGTTCACCCTCGGTGCGTGCAGCTGGGTCGGCGCAGTTTGCAGTTCGTCGCAGCCCTCTGGCCCGGGGCGGGCTGCTTGCGCACACTGGCTTCCATGGCAGCTCGCCATGCAAGCAAGACCGGAGCCCACCATCATGTCCCTCAGCAACGAACTCGAACGCCTGGCCGAACTCCATCAACGCGGCCAACTGTCCGACGAAGAGTTTCAGCGCGCCAAGGAGCGGCTGTTGCAGGGTCAAGCGGCCAGCCCCGAAGCTGGTGCACTGAACCGCAGCTCGTCCGCGGCCGACGCCGGCCTGGGCTCAGCCATCAACCGCCTGCAACGCAGCCGCGAAGAGCGCTGGCTGGGCGGCGTCTGCGGTGGCCTGATGGCCGTCAGCGGCACGGCCGCCTGGATCTGGCGCCTGCTCTTCCTGGCCTTGCTGTTCTGCCACGGCGCCGGCCTGATCACCTACCTGGTGCTCTGGCTGCTGGTGCCCGAAGCACCCAAGCCCGTCCCGGGCCTGGGCTGGCACAACGACGAGAGCACTCGCAAGGCGCCCTCGCTCTGAGCCCCAACTCAATCGACGCGGAAGGCGAACTCCTGCTCGAAACGATGGTTGCCCGGGCAGACGTAATGCTCACGCAAGGTGCCATCCACCGCCGCCATCAGCAGGCGGCGGGTCTTGGCATCCATCGCGCCGCGCGCGAGCAGGACTTCGGTGGCCACCACCCGGCCCTCGCGCACGGTGGCCAGGATCTTGAACACCGCCTCACCCGTCCAACTGACGGCCGGCAGCTCGGGCCGGGCCATCTGGGTGCAGACCATGCCGGCCTGGCGAATCGCCGGCTCGGCCACCGGCGGGTTCAGGACCGGCTCGACCACGGCCGGCCGCGGCGTGAAGTCCACGACCGGCGGACCGTCGTAACGGGTGACGATGTCATTGGGGCTGGGATCGCGCTGGATCACGAATTCAGGCACCGGCACCTGGGGCGGCAAAGGGATGTCGCGCAGCTGCTGAGGCAGATCCACCGGCACCGGCTGCCGCACGGGGTCGGGCGGCTTGGGCGTGTCGATCAGCACCTGCACATCGGTCTGGGCCGGTGGCTTGGGCAGGCCGGGCCGGGCAAAGCCCTGGATCAGACCCACCACCAGGGCCACGTGCACCAGGGCCGCAAACCCCAAGCCGGTGTAGCGGGCCAGACCGGGCTGAGGCTTCAGCCCCGCGTCGAACACCGTCAAGGTGGAAGAGGACGTAGAAGAGGAACCGAACTGCGGAGCATGCTGCGGAGTCATGAGAGCCATCCTTTAGATCAAAGCAAACGCGTCTTCAAGCCAGGGCCGCGGCTCTTCGGAACCGCCGGCCTGAACCCAGGCTAAAGACGCGCCCGGCCCGGCGTCAACGGCGAAAGCGGCCGCGCGCTGCGTCTGTGGCCGCACACAAACAAGCGCGGCCATGACCTCCGGGACCCTGGCGCCCCTGTGCCAAGCTCGGGGGTGCGCCGCCCCCGCTTTCGCTGCCGCAAAGCCCGTGGCGCCCATTTCTGGAGCGCCCACCATGCCCGACACCCACACCGCAGCCCAGCGGCTTGAGCACGACAGCTTTGGCGACATCGCCGTGCCGGCCGATCACCTCTGGGGCGCGCAGACACAGCGCTCGCTGCAGTTCTTCGCCATCTCCACCGAACGCCAGGCCCCCGAGCTGATCCATGCCCTGGTGCTGGTGAAGAAAATCAGCGCCCGCGTCAATGGGGAGTTAGGTCTGCTGAGCGCCGACAAGGCCGCCACCATCGTCGCGGCCGCCGATGAAGTGCTGGCCGGGCGCTGGGCCGAGGAGTTTCCGCTCTCGGTCTGGCAGACCGGCTCGGGCACGCAGACGAATATGAACGTCAACGAGGTGCTGGCCAACCGCGCCAGCGAGCTGCTCGGCGGCGTGCGCGGGCCGGCGCGGCGGGTGCACCCGAACGACGAGGTCAACCTCGGCCAGTCCTCCAACGATGTTTTTCCCACGGCCATGCACATCGCTGCCGCGCTGGCCATCGAGCAGCAGCTGATGCCGGCCCTGGACGAGTTGCGCGGCCAACTCGACCTCAAGGCCCAGGCCTTTGCCGACATCATCAAGATCGGCCGCACCCATCTGCAAGACGCCACGCCGCTGACCCTGGGCCAGGAGTTCTCGGGCTATGTTGCCCAGCTGGAGCAGGGCCGCTTGCACCTGCAGGCCGCCCTGCCCCACCTTTACCAGCTGGCCCTGGGCGGCACGGCAGTTGGCACCGGCCTGAACGCCCACCCGGCCTTTGCCGCGCGGGCTGCGGCCGGCATCGCCGAGGCGACCGGCCTGCCCTTTGTCAGCGCGCCCAACAAGTTTGAGGTGATGGCGGCGGCCGATGCGCTGGTGCACGGCCACGGCGTGCTCAAGACGGTGGCCGCCAGCCTGATGAAAATTGCCAACGACATCCGCTGGCTGGCCAGCGGCCCGCGCTGCGGCATCGGCGAGCTGCAGATCCCGGAGAACGAACCGGGCTCCTCCATCATGCCGGGCAAGGTCAACCCGACCCAGAGCGAAGCGCTGACCATGATCTGCTGCCAGGTCTTCGGCAATGACGTGGCGCTCAATATCGGCGGTGCCAGCGGCAATTTCGAGCTCAACGTCTTCCGGCCCATGATGGCCCACAACTTCCTGCAAAGCGCCCGCCTGCTCAGCGACGGCGCGCGCAGCTTCGCCCGCCACTGCGTGGCCGGCATCGCGCCGCGGCGTGCCCGCATCGAGCAGCTGCTGAACGAATCCTTGATGCTGGTGACGGCGCTGGCGCCGCACATCGGCTACGACCGGGCCAGCGCCATCGCCAAGCACGCGCACGCGCATGGCCTGAGCCTGCGCGAGGCGGCCCTGCAGCTGGGCGAGCTCAGCGGCGAACAGTTCGACCAATGGGTGCGGGTCGAAGACATGGTGGGGCGCTGAGCTGAAACGAAAAAAGGCGAGCCGCCCGGTGCGGGCGCTCGCCTTGTGGCCTGCGATCGGCAGGCTTGAATGCAGGTTTCTCGATCAGGCCGAGGTGGCGACGCCACGGCGACGACGGCTCAGTGCACCCAGACCTGCCAGGCCCAGGGCCATGTAGACATAAGTGGCAGCTTCAGGCACGGCCGTGACGGAGAAACTGATCGGAATCTCGATCGCCTGACCGTCGATCACTTGCAAGTCGAAGTGCTGGCCTTCGAAAAAGTACACATTGAAGTGGCCGGCATCGCCGCCGCCCACGTCGAACAGCAGACCCGCTTCGCTGAAGTAGGCGCCATCGTTGACGAACTTGTTGTCGTAGAGGAAGTTGCTGTCTTCCCCCAGCGGCACCAGGCCAAGGATGGTCTGGCCATTGCGCGTGCCGCTGATGCTGAGGATGTCCTCGGGCACCAGGGCGGCACCACCGGTGGTCAGGGTGCCGGACGCGGTCACGCCCGAGCCGCTGTAGGACCAGGCCCAGACCGTGTCCGCGTGGGCCAGGCTCGAGGCCAGCAACGCGGCACCACTCAGCAGCAGAGCTGCGGCTTGCTTGAACAATCTCATGACTTTTCCTTTGTTTCAGACGGCCTCACGGCCCGTGAGCACTCAACAACAAAAAACCCCGGTCCCAAGGTAGGCCGGGGCATGGGCAGCGTCAAGCGGGCAAAGCCGGAGAGGGCTTGCCCGGGGGTGTCGGCGATCAGCCTTCGCGGCGGCGGCGCGCCATGAAGCCGAGCACGCCCAGACCCGACAGCAACAGGGCATAGGTGCCCGGCTCCGGCACCGCGGCGACAGCGGCCAGGGTCAGGTTGTCGGCCGTGGGCCAGAGGAAGCCGGAGGCCGGTTGCACCGCCGCCAGAGTGGCCGACAGCAGCGGGCCATCGGACACAAAGCCGAGGAAGCTGCTGGTGGTGGCGCCGGTGATGGACTGGGTGTAGGTGCCACTGGCATCGGTGGCGGTCAGCACCACATCGCCGGCCGCGAACAGACCCGCGATGTTGGAGCCAAAGAAGTTGCCACCAAAGGCGCTGACGCCGCCGGTGAAGTTGTTGAAGGTGATGGTGTCGGTGGCGGTGTTGGTGGACAGCCAGGGATTGGCCGTGGTGCCGGCGCCGAAGAAGGAGGTGGTGGTGACCGAGGCGGTGTAGCCGTAGGCGCCCGCACTGCGGGTGATGGGGCTGGGCGTCGAGCCGGTGATGGAGAAGCCGGTGAAGGTGTCGACGCCGGGCGCAGTCACCGCCGCCAGAAAGGCGGCTTGCGAGGTGTAGACGGTCACGGAAGCTTGCGCAGCGCCGGCGGCGGCGACCAGTGCGGCCAGAGCCAGAGGCTTGATCAGGAATTTGGAGGTGAGCGACATGGACAGTTCCCTTGAAGTCATTGCGTGGTGTTCGCGATCCGAGGCGTCACAGGCAAGCGGCGCTTCGTGGCTTCAGTGTCAGCAGCGTGACAGGCGCTCACAAGACTGCGAGCTAGGGGGAACTGTCCCGGTCAAGAGGCTCGGGCCAACCCTGTGTGCCAGAGTGGCACGAGCCTTTCAGCGCACGGGTCGCGTGGCCAGATAGATGCTGCCCAGGCACAAAGCCATGCCGGCCAGCGAGAGCAGGCTGGGCGCCCAGCCCTCCAGCGCCGCCGAGATCATGAGGGCGATCACCGGGATCACCACCCCGGTCAGCGCGGCGCGCGCCGGCCCTTGTAACTGCGCCAGCTTGAAATACAGAACAAAGGCGGTGACCGAGCCGAACACTGCCAGGTAGAGCAGGCTCAGCACATAGGGTGCATGCCAGTCGAAATGCAGGCCCTGGCCGCTGAGCAGCGACATCAGCAACAGAAAGGCGGCGCCATAGCCCATGCTCCAGGCGAGGATGGGCACCAGGGGCAGGCCGCGCCGCGTCAGCGTCAGCGTCAGCACATTGCCGATGCAGGCGGCCAGCACGGCCAGCAGCCCCAAGCCCAAGCCAAGGGCGGCCGTGGGGCGCGCGCCGGTCTCGGCGATCTCGGGCCAGAAAATCAACACCACGCCGACCACGCCACCGCTGGCGCAGAGCAAGAAGCGGCGGGTCACCGTCTGACCGAAGAAGATGCGGCCGCTCAACGCATTGCCGAACACCATCAGGCAGAACAGCACCGCCACCAGGCCGCTGGGGATGTGACGCTCAGCCTCGTAGACCGAGTAGTAATTGCCGCTGTACTGCACGATGCCGGTGGCCAGCATCAGCAGATGGGCCGAGCCTGGCATGGCCAGGGACTCGCGCCGCCAACGCGCCAGCGCGAACAGCAAGGCCGCCGCGATGGCAAAACGCCAGCCCACCGAATTGAGCACCGGCACGCCGCTGTCCAGCTGGTAGAGGATCACATGCCAGGTGCTGGCCCAGATCAGCGTGGGGCCCCAGAACAGCCAGCGGGTGGAAATCGCAGAAGTCGACATGACAGCTCGCCAAAAAAGCAAAGGCCGCCCGGAACAGGCGGCCTGCGGAAGATGAATCGGAGCAGAGGGGCTCAGGGCAGACGCGGCGCCTCAGACACTGCGCTTGAAGCTGGCCAGCAAGGCCCCGGCGGCGACAAAGAGGCCGCCGAAGGTGCGGTTCATGGCCTTGATATGCGCCGGTGAACGCAGGGCCGAGAGCACCCTTGCGGCCAGCACCGTGTAGCCGGCCATCACCACCAGATCGGTGAAGCCCAGGGTGGCCGCAATCACCAGGTACTGCTGCACAAGGCTGGCCTTGAGATCCAGGAACTGCGGCACCACCGCCAGCAGGAAGACCGTGCCCTTGGGGTTGACCGCGTTGATGGCCCAGCCGCGCAGCACCAGCTGGCGTCGCGTCACCTGGGCCGCGTCATTGTCGGCCGCCACCATGGGCGTGGCTGGCGCGCGCCATTGCTGGATGCCGAGGTAGACGAGGTAGGCCACGCCCAGCCATTTGACGATGGCAAAGCCGATGCTGGAGGTGGCGATCAGGGCGCCCAGGCCCGCGCCCACCAGCAGGATCTGGGTCAGGATGCCCAGGATCAGACCGAAGGTGGTGAAGTAGCCGCGCCGAAAACCGTGGTTGAGGCCCGAGCTCATGGCCGCGATCGCGCCGGCACCCGGCGACAGGCTGATGGCCCAGGAGGCGGCAAAAAATGCCAACCAGGTCGAAAACTCCATTGACTGCTCCTTCGGGCCTGCACACGACGTCGGCCAGGCCGACATTCTGGCACCACGGGCCAGCGCCTGCTTGGGGCGAGCATCGCCCGCGCAGGCGCCGCCGAGGTGGCGACGGTGAACGAGGACAATCGCCCCATGGCCAAAGAAAAATCCATCTACACCTGCTCGGACTGCGGCGGCATCAGCCCCAAATGGCTGGGCAAATGCCCCAGCTGCGGCGCCTGGAACACCTTGATCGAGGGCGTGGCCGAGGCGCCCGGCGCGGGCGGCAAGAACAACCGCTACCAGGCCCTGGCCAAGAGCCAGCCGGTGGCGACGCTGAGCGAAATCGAGGCCACCGATTTCGAGCGCACCCCCACCGGGCAGGATGAGCTGGACCGCGTGCTCGGCGGCGGCATCGTCGCTGGCGGCGTGGTGCTGATCGGCGGCGACCCGGGCATCGGCAAATCCACCCTGCTGCTGCAGGCGGTGGAAGACCTGTCGCAGAAGCTGCCCGTGCTCTACGTCACCGGCGAAGAGTCGGGCGCGCAGATCGCCATGCGCTCGCGCCGCCTGGGCCTCTCGGGCCACAAGGTGCGCGTGCTGGCCGAGATCAGCCTGGAAAAAATCCTGGCCACGCTGGAGGCCGAAACGCCGGCCTTTTGCGTCATCGACTCGATCCAGACCCTGTACTCCGAGCATCTCAGCTCGGCCCCCGGCTCGGTGGCGCAAGTGCGTGAATGCGCGGCCCAGCTGACCCGCACGGCCAAGGCCAGCGGCTGCGCCATGGTGCTGGTCGGCCATGTCACTAAGGAAGGCTCACTGGCCGGGCCGCGCGTGCTGGAGCACATCGTCGACACGGTGCTGTACTTCGAGGGAGACACCCACAGCAGCTTCCGCCTGGTGCGGGCGATCAAGAACCGCTTTGGTGCCGTCAACGAGATCGGCGTCTTCGCCATGACCGAGAAAGGCCTCAAGGGCGTGGCCAACCCCAGCGCCATCTTCCTGAGCACCCACGGCGAGCCGGTGCCCGGCAGCTGTGTGCTGGTGACGCTGGAGGGCACACGGCCCCTGCTGGTCGAGCTGCAAGCCCTGGTCGATGGCGGCGGGCCCAGCCCGCGCCGGCTCTCGGTCGGCCTGGACCGCGACCGCCTGGCCATGCTGCTGGCCGTGCTGCACCGCCATGCCGGCGTGGCCACCCAGGATCAGGATGTCTTCATCAACGCCGTCGGCGGCGTGCGCATCAACGAGCCGGCGGCCGACCTGGCCGTGCTGCTGGCCATCCAGAGCTCGCTGCGCGGCCGTCCCCTTCCCAAGGGCTTCATCGCCTTTGGCGAGGTCGGTCTGGCCGGTGAGGTGCGCCCCGCACCGCGGGGCCAGGAGCGCTTGAAAGAAGCCGCCAAGCTGGGCTTCAGCGTCGCCGTCGTGCCCAAGGCCAATGCGCCCAAGAAGCCCATCGAAGGCCTGACCGTGCATGCGGTCGAGCGCATCGAGGAAGCGATGGACTGCGTCAGGGGGCTGTGACCCCGTCTCCGCCCGGGCCCTTGCTTCCCTTGGGGTCCGTGCGGCCGTCGGGTTCGGGCTCCGGAGAAGGTGGGGCCGCGGCGTAGCGCCCATCGCCCAGCCAGGGCCGGCCGGCGCGCTTGTTGCGATACATGGCGTCGTCGGCGCTCTTGGCCAGGCTCAGCTCGTCCTGGCCGTCCTCGGGGAACAGGGCCAGGCCCAGTGAGCAGGTGATCTCCAGACGCACGCCGCCCAGCTCCATGGGCTGGGCCACCTGGGTGTAGATCTTGTCCGCCACGCCCTGAGCCGATTCGCGGCTGAGGGCCCCGCTGAGCAAGACCACGAACTCATCGCCGCCGATGCGGCCCACGGTGTCGGTCTCGCGCACCGCAGCCTTGATGCGGCGCGCCACCGTCTGCAAGAGCTGGTCGCCCACAGCATGGCCGAACTGGTCGTTGATGGGCTTGAAACGATCCAGGTCCAGCAGGATCAGGCCCACCGGCTCGTGGTAGCGCCGGGCATGGGCCAAGGCGAAGCGCAGGCGCTCGTCGAAATGCGCGCGGTTGGCCAGCTCGGTCAGCGGGTCGTGCAAGGCCATGAAGCGCACTCGCTCCTCGGACTGGCGGCGGGCATTGATGTCCGACAGCGTGCCGATCATGCGCAGGGGCTGCTGCTGGCGATTACGCTCGACCACGGTGCCGCGAGCCAGCACCCAGTTCCAGCGGCCCACACCGCCAGCCACCCGGTACTCGGTGGAGAACTGCGCCTGGCTGCCGTCCAGGCAGGCCTGGGCCTCGCTGCGCACGCGCGGCAAATCCTCGGGGTGGATCAGGCTCCAGAACTGCTCCATGGGCAAATCGGCCGGCAGCGGTGGCAAACCCATCAGCTGCTTCCAGCGCACCGAACTGCTGAGCCGGCCGTGCGGCAGGTCCCAATCCCAGACACCATCGCCCGCACCTTCTACCGCAAAAGCCCAGCGCTGCTCGCTCTCGCGCAGGGCGCGGGTCATCTGCTCGGCCAGGGCCTGGGCGCGCTCGCGGGCATGACCCAGCATCCAGGCCAGCAGGCTCAGCAGCACGCTCAGCAGCACGCCCATGCGCAAGACATTGGGCGCGTAGTCGGCGCCATGGCGGGCAGCGAAAGCCGGGCCGGCGGACAGTTGCAGGGTCCAGGTGCGACCGCCCAGGACCAGATACTCACGCGCCTGGCGATCACTTGCCGGCGGCGCCTGCACGCCGGCTTGGGCACTGCGCTGCCAACTGGCGTCGGCACGCCGGTAAAGCAGATGGCGTTCCAACAAATCCTGGCCGTCGTACAGCGCCAGCGAGAGCGCGGCCGGCAGCTCACCGTAGAGGCTGGCCATCAGCTCGCCTGCCGCCACCGGTGCCAGCACCCAGGCCTTGAGCGCCTCGCGGCGGGCAGCGGGCGTGTCGGGCAAGGCCACACCGCGGTAGACCGGCAGCGCCAGCACAAAGCCGGGCTGGGCGGGCAGCCCCAGATCGGCCAGATTGAGACGGGCCGACAAGGCCAGGTGGCCGGACTCCTGCGCCTGCTGCAGCAGCTCGCGCAGCGCCGGCTGGGCGGCCAGATCCAGCTGCAAGAGGGCATGGTTGCGCGCCACGCCGGGCTCCATCTGCATCACCCGGTAGGCGGGTCCGCGCGGCCCGGGCTGGGCCTGCACCCAGGCCAGACCTTGCACCCCGGCGAAATCCGCCCCCAGGGGCAGGGCCTCGACATAACGCCGAAAAGCCTGGGCATCGACTTGAGGGCTGGCCGCGAGAAAGCCCTGTGCACCTTGCAACAGGTGAGCATGGGCGGCCATGCGCTGCTCGATGCGTTCGCTGACGTCGCGCAGGCTGGCGTCAAAGGCCTGGCGCTGCACGGCCTGCTCACGCCTTTGCTCGGAATGCCAGAAGCTCAAGGTCAGGCCCAGACTGATCAGGAACACGGCCAGCGGCAGGCCGCGCCAACGCAGCCAGCGCGCTTGCGAATTCAGGCCCGGCAGGGTCCAGCGTAGCTTCATGGTCGCGCCACCATGGCCCGCGCCAGCTCGGGCTTGAAGTACTTTTCAAAGATGCGCAGCAAACTGCCGTCGGCCTGCATGTCCTGGATCAAGGCGCGCCAGCGTGCTTGCTCGGCGTCGCTCAAACTGGCGCGCGACATGATCAAGCCATGCGGCACCGGCGCATCGCCGAACTCCAGCACCTGGGTCTGCTCGCGTATCCGGGCTGACTCCAGGCTCGGCAGGTCAAAAGGCTCAATGATCATGGCCTGGATCTGGCCGGCCACCAGGGCATCGAACAGTGCCGTCAAGCCGTTGGCGTGGACCAGACGCTGCTGCTCGGCCAGGCGGTCGACCAGACGGTTGGCGCTCTCGCTGTAACGGAAGCTGCGGATCACGCCCAGCTGCAGCTTGCGCTGGCGTTCAAAGTCTTCGAGCGTGCGCACCTGAGCGTCACGCCGCAGCAGCAGCTGGTAACGGTTGCGAAAGCACCAGGCAAAGCTGGCGAACTTCTCGCGCTGCGGATTGCTGATGCCGGAGAGGCTGAAATCGAGCGCCCCGCTTTCGATCAGCTGCCAGATGCGCGCACGTGGCATCAGCGAGACGAAGAACTTGCAGCCGCTGCGCCGGGCCATTTCGTCGGCGATGTCCTTGTCGATGCCGCTGCCGGTGGCCGCCGAGTAGAGCAAGCCATGCTCATGCAAGGCCAGGCTGAATGGGCGCGAACAATCCGGCCCCGGGGTCGGTGCTTGGGCCTGCACGGCCTGCCCGATCAGGCCGAAACCGAGGGCCGCAAACAAGCCGCCGGCCCACAGCCGGCGCCGCTGCCTCGACCCTGAACCCCGTAAGCGCCACCTCACCGTGCGGACTCCCTCATGCCGTCGTTCCCGTGGTCGCTCTTTTCCTGCCGGCGCCTGGATTCGGGATTTCCCTTAGGGGGACTGAGGATACGCCAAAGCCATGACTTGCCCAAGCAGCTTGTGCGAAATCACGGCCGTCCGGGCGCCTTGCACTACCATGCCGGCCCATGAATACATGGATTGGAAGCGCCCTGGCCCTGGTGGCCCTGGTAGGCGGTGGCTTGTTGTACGGCTGGCAAGGGGTGATCCTGGCCCTGACGGTCGTGGTGTTCTGGCTGCTGCTGCAGTTCTCGCGCCTGATGCGGGTGATGCGCGCCGCCTCGGAGGCGCCGGTCGGTCGGGTCGAGAGCGCCGTCATGCTCAATGCCAAGCTGCGCGCCGGCATGAAGCTGGTCGATGTGCTGCCACTGACGCGCAGCCTGGGCCAGAAGATCAGCGAGCAGCCCGAGGTCTATGGCTGGACCGACGCCGGCGGCGTGCGGGTCGAGCTGCACATGGAAGGCGGCACGGTGCGCAGCTGGAGCTTGCTGCGCCCGGAGGACGCTCCGAAAGCGCAACAAGCCTCGTAAAATCAGGGTCTTTGCCGCCGGCGCCCGGGTGCGCTGGCCCGGCCCTCACCTCCCGCCCCTGTTGTTGACACGAAAGAAACCTCCCATGAGCGAAGCCAAATCCATCGTCGAAGTCACGGCTCAGGATGTGCAGGGCCCGGGCGTTGTGGCCTGCCCCAACCCCAAGATGACGCAGTGGAGCAGCCACCCCAAGGTCTTCATCGACCTGAGCCATGAAGGCCAGGGCAAGTGCCCCTACTGCGGCACCGTCTACAAGCTGAAAGCCGGCGAAACCCTGCATAGCCACCACTGAGCCGCATGCAGTCGCGCAGCAAAGCTCAGGCCGCCGCCCTGCTGGCCTCGCCCGAGGACACCGAACAGCAGTTCTACGAAGCCCTGCAGCAGGCCGATCTGGACCGGCTGATGGAGGTCTGGGCCGACGAGGAGGAAATCTCCTGCGTCCACCCCGGCGGCCCGCGCGTCGTGGGCCTGGGCGCGATCCGCGCCGCCTTCGAGACCGTCTTTCTGCAAGGCGCCATCCCGGCCCACCCCGAGCGCGTGCGACGCCTGCACACCGGCGACACCGCCATCCACCAGGTGCTGGAGCGCGTGCAGGTGGACGGCCCGGACGGCCAGCAAAGCGCCTGGGTGATCGCCACCAATGTCTACCTCAAGACCGCCTTTGGCTGGCGCATGGTGCTGCACCACGCCAGCCCGGGCAGTGCGCATGACATCCAGGAAGTGATCGAAGAACCTTCGGTACTGCACTGAAGGCCGACACCCCGAACCGTTCCGAGATGCAGTACTCCGCGCCGCGCTGGCTGCCCGGCGGCCACGCCCAGACCATCTGGTCTGCCCTCTGGGCCCGCCACCACGGCGGCCCGGCCCTGCGCTTCCAGCGCCAGCGCTGGGACACGCCGGACGGCGATTTCATCGACGTCGACTGGCTCAACTACGCCCCGCCCGAAGCCGGCGACGATGCCTTCTGGCCCCTGCCCGCCATCCCGCCCGAGGGCACGCCACGGCCGCCGCTGCTGGTGCTCTTCCATGGCCTGGAGGGCAGCTCGCAAAGCCAGTACGCCCAAGCCTTTGCCACCGTCGCGCGCTCGCGCGGCTGGGCCTGCGCCCTGCCGCATTTCCGCGGCTGCTCGGGCGAGCTGAACCATGCGCCGCGCGCCTACCACTCGGGTGATTTTGAAGAGATCGCCTGGATCCTGGCCCGTTGCAAGCAGCAGCACGGCGGCCCGGTGCTGGCCGTGGGCATCTCGCTGGGCGGCAATGCCTTGCTGCGCTGGGCCGAGGAGCATGGCCAGAGCGCCGCCCTGACCGCCCGCGCCGTGGCCGCCGTCTGCTCGCCCATCGACCTGGCCGCCTCGGGCCGAGCCATCGGTCGCGGCTTCAGCCGCCTGGTCTACACCCGCATGTTCCTCAAGACCATGGTGCCCAAGGCCTTGCGCAAGCTGGAGCAGCACCCGGGCCTGTTCGATGGCGAACGCCTGCGCCGCGCCCGCGATCTCTACGAGTTCGACAACATCTTCACCGCCCCGCTGCACGGTTTCCGCGACACCGAGGACTACTGGGCGCGCGCCTCGGCCAAGCCGCATCTACGCCGCATCGGCATCCCGGCCCTGGTGCTTAATGCCCGCAACGACCCCTTTGTGCCGGCGAACAGCCTGCCGCAGGCGCGCGATGTCGGCGCCTTCGTCACGCTCTGGCAGCCGGCCCACGGCGGCCATGTCGGATTCACCCACGGCAAGCCGCCGGGCGAGGTCTTCACCATGCCCGAGCAGGTCTGCGATTGGCTGAGCCGGGCGCTGGGTTGAGTCGCCACGGCAGCCATTCATTGCGGACTTCCTGCCATTCAACGGCGTAGCAGCCTGCTCGTCCGGCCCAGGCTGACACCGTCAAGTTGCGCCCTTATGCTGCCTCCGACCCGATCAAGGGCAGGAGGAACAGGGCATGGACCCAGAACGGTCGACGAGCGACACAACAGCCGGACCCTTGCTGCAGCTCCAGCAGGCCAGCAAGCACTACACACGGGGCGGCGGCTCGGTCCAAGCGCTGGACCAATTTGACTTGGAGCTGAAAGCCGGCGAAGTGATCGGCCTGCTCGGGCCGAATGGCTCGGGCAAGACCACCTTGGTCAAGATCCTGACCGGGCTCTGCGACGCCGACCAGGGCGAGCTGCGCTGGCGCAAAGACCCCGCTCGGGCGGCTGGTCAGCCCGGCCCCCATTTGCGCGAGATCGGCGTGTTGCTGGAGGGCCGCGGCGCCGCCTACGAGCGCCTGACCACCCTGGAGAACGCGCGTTACTTCTGCGAGCTGCGCGAGCAGCGCTTCAGCCTCGATCGCTGCCGGCAGATGGCCGATCTGCTGGGCCTGAGTGATCTCGACACACCGATCCGCCAGCTTTCCACCGGCAACAAGCTGCGTGCCGCCCTGATCGGGGCCCTGATCCACCGGCCGACCCTGGTGCTGCTGGACGAGCCGACGCTGGGCCTGGACCTGGAAGGCGTGGAGCGCCTGCACGCGCTGGTGCACCAGGGCGCGGCCGAAGGCCAGACCTTTCTGATCGGCTCGCACGATCTGCATTTCATCGAGCGCCTGTGCCCGCGCATCGTCTGCATCCACCGCGGGCGCAAGCGCTTTGACGGCGCCCGTGAGGCCTTTGTGCACCAGGACTACCGCTACCGCCTGGTGGTGCGCAGCGAGCAGCCCTGCCCGCCGCCGCCCGAATGGCTGGGCCCGCGGGACTGGCAAGCAGCGCCGGGCGAGGCCGGCGGCTGGAGCCTGCCCTTGCGCGACCCGCCCGAGGCGGCCCGGCTGATGGCCGAATGGGCCGCCTGGCTGGGCCGCTGCAGCGCGCTGCAGCTGCGCGCAATCGAGCTGCGCGAGCATTACCTGGAACACCTCGGCCTGTCCGCCACTGAAGCCTCCATCGAGGGAGCACCCACCCCATGAGCAGCCGCCGCCCCTGGATTCGCCATGGCCTCAACGAGGCCCGCCGCAGCCTGGCCCTGGCGCGGCGCTACTGGGTCGAGGCCGTGCTGGGCATCGGCTTCATCTTCAGCCTGTTCGGCGGCCTGGTCTTCGCCGTGCTCAAGGCCAGCGGCCAGTCCCTGGATTCGGGCCAGGCCGACGGTCTGATCATCGGCTTCGCCCTGTGGATGTTTGCCAGCGGCCTGGCCCATGGCAGCGCCCAAGAGATCGTCGAAGAGACGCAGCAGCGCACGCTGGAGCAGCTGCAGCTGGCACCAATGAGCCTGGGCCAGCTGTTGACCGTACGACTGATGCTGCAAAGCGTGGTGGGCCTGATCTTGCTGGTGCTCACGCTCGGTGTGATCGCCTGGCTGACCGACGGGCGCGTGCAGCTGAGCCTGCCCGCCCTGGGCCTGGCCGTGCTGGGTGCACCGTCCATGGCCGGCCTGGGCTATGCGCTGGCGGGCCTGAGCCTGCTGGTCAAGCGCGGCGAGCTGCTGATGATGGCGGCCTATCCTTTGGTGATCGGCCTGGTGTCACTACCGGCGCTGCCGCTCTCGGGCTTGTCGGCCCTGCCCTATGCCCTGGCCGCCGCCGCAGCACGCGCGGCCGCGGGCGGCCAGACCTTTCCGGTCGAGGTCTGGGCCTGGGTGGCGCTGAACAGCGCCGTGTTCCTGGCCGCGGGTCTGGCGATCTTTCGGGCCTGCCTGCGACAGGCGCGCCATCTGGGCGTGCTGGGTCACATCTGAACGAGGCGCGGGCCAGTCCGCCGAACCTACACTGGCGGCATGGATGCAATCGTCGAAGCGGCCCTGAAAAAATGGCCCAATGTGCCGCACTGCTACGGCTGGCTGGCCCTGGATGCCCGGGGCGATTGGTATATGCGCGACGAGCGCTGCCAGGCGGCGGGCCCGTTTCCGCAGGTCAAGGGCAGCCGCGTCACGCACGAGAAGCTGCGCGAGTTCATCGCCCGCAATTACGCGGCCGACGCGCGCGGCGCCTGGTTCTTTCAGAACGGCCCGCAGCGCGTGTACCTGCAGCTGGAGGCCGCGCCCTGGGTCTGGCGCGTCGATGCCGCAGCCCTGCAGCCGGACGGCACGGTGCAGAGCCACACGGGCTTGAGCACCACCGTCAGCGCCAGCTGGCTGGATGAGCAGGACCGTCTGTTCCTGAGCACGCCGCTGGGCCTGGGCCTGGTGCACAGCCTGGACATGGACTGGGCCGCCCAGGCCGTGGAGCAGGGCCTGTGGGCGCCCGAGTTCTGCCGCCATGCCGATTTGCTGCAGCGCTTTGGCGTGTGCCTCGTGCCCGAGGTGAATGTGGCCGCAGGGGCCGCAGCGGCCGGCTGACCGTTCGGCCCGGCTTTGCTGCCGCTGGCCCTGAAAGCAGGCGACAGGCGCGAAGGTGACCGGCACAGTGCAGCCGGCTGACACCCCCACAGCGCCATGTTCGACCCTCTTTCACTGCCTGATTGACCGCACGATTCACCGCCCATGAAACCGTCCCGCCTCGCCATCGCTTGCCTGCTGCCCCTGCTCACCGCCTTCACGGCGCCGAGCCTGGCCGGCCCGGCCGCCCCCGACACCCCGCCTGCCGCGCAGGCCGATTACCGACCCGCCCTGTGGTCGGTGGAGCATCAGGGCCGGCGCTCCTGGCTGTTCGGCGCCCTGCCCTGGAGCGAAGCCGGCGTGACGGCGCTGCCCGGCACGGTCCAGCAGGCCCTGACCGAGAGCGATCAGCTGGCCAGTGAGTTGCGCATGCCGGTCGCACCCAGCGAGGCCGCCCCCTTGCTGGCTGCACTGCGCCAACCCGGTGCTTCCTTCCGCGCCACCCTGCCGGCCGATCTGCTCGGCGACTTTGATCAGCTGTGCAAGCAACAAGGCCTGCCCTGCAGCGCCCTGGACAGCCTGCCACCCTTCTTCGTGGTGGCCGCCCTGCACAAGCTGATGGCCCAGAAAGCCGGCCTGCAAAGCCAGGAACAGCACAGCAGCATGAACCTGGTGCACCGGGCCATGAAGGACAAGCCCTTGCTGGAGCTGGAAGGGCTGCAGGCCGGCTTCCAGCTGCTGCAGTCCATCCCCGAGGCCGACCAGCAGGCCCTGCTGCGCCGCCTGCTGATCAGCCAGGGCCAGGACAGCGTGCAGAGCTATGCCGCCTGGCGCCGCGGCGATATGGCGGCCTTGCAAGCCAGCTTCGAGTGCTCGGCCTTCACACCGGCCACGCGCGAGCGCATCCAGCGCGAACGTGACCAGGCCTGGAGCCTCAAGATCGCCCAGCGCCTGCGAGAAGGCCAGCGCCTGTTCGTGGCCGTGGCGCCCGCCCATCTGGGCAGCGAGGGCCTGCCGGCCCTGCTGCAGGCCCAGGGTTTCAAGGTGACGCGTGTCGCGTACTGAGGCCCTCGCTCGCGACACCGCCTCCACGGCCTGGCCCCTGTGGCGCCAGGCTGGTTTGCTGCTGTCCTTGTGCGGTCTGCAGGCGCTGCTGATCCTGCTGATCCAGTTCGCCCTGTTCGGCGACCCGGGGCTGCGCCCGGGCACGGTGCAGCGCGTCGGCCTGATGGCCTTGCTGCGCTGGGGCCTGCTGGGCCTGCTGGTCAGCCAGGCACGGCCAGGGCAGCCCTGGGCGCACCGCCTGCCTTTGCTGGCCGCCCTGGCCGCCATCGACGCGCTGTGCATCCACGCCCTGACCCAGTGGCTGGGCAGCGGCGTGCCCCTGGACCCCCAGGCCCTGAACCTGAGCCCCGTGCAGCTGCGCTGGATCAGCCAGGGCGGCAGCTGGGTGGTGGCGCTGGCCCAGTACCTGCTGTTCAGCCTGGCCTGGCAAAGCCACCTGGACCGCCGGCAGCGCACCGCGCTGGAGCAGCAGGCGCGCGCGGCCCAGCTGCAGGCCTTGCAGAACCAGCTCAAGCCGCACTTTCTGTTCAATGCCATGAACACCGTGCGCGGCCTGATCTTCGAGAACCCCGAGCGCGCCGCCCATTTGCTGACAGAGCTGTCCACCCTCTTGCGCGCCAGCCTCGAACAAAGTGGCAGCCTTTGCCGCCTCGACGAGGAGTGGCAGCTCTGCCAGCGCTACCTGGCCCTGGAAGCGAGCCGGCTCGAAGATCGATTGCAGCTGGACATCAGCCTGCCGCCCGCGCTGATGGCCCAGCGCCTGCCGCGCTTTGCCCTGCTGGGCCTGTGCGAGAACGCGATCAAGCATGGCATTGGCGCTCGCCGTGAGGGCGGCTGCCTGCGCATCCACGCGGCGCGCGAGGGCAGCAGCCCGGTGTGGTGCTTGCGCGTCGAGAACCCCAGCGCGCCGCGCCTCGCAAGCCCCCCCGGCCTGGGCAGCGGCCTGGCCCAGCTGCGCGAAAGCCTGCGCCTGCAATTGGGCGCGGCCGCCGAGCTGCACGCCGGCCTCGATGCCACAGGCCAACACCACCGGGTCGAACTGCGCCTGCCCTGGCAGGAGGCCTCCGTCCCATGACCCTGATGAAGCCCCCACCCCTGCGCCTGCTGCTGGTGGACGACGAACGCCTGGCTCGGCTGGAACTGCGCCGCTTGCTGGCGGCGCACGATGATGTCGAGGTGCTGGCCGAGGCCAACAGCGGCGACGAGGCCCTGGCCCTGCACGCCCAGCTGCGGCCCGATGCCCTGCTGCTCGATGTGCAGATGCCCGAGCAGGACGGCCTGGCTGTGGCCCGTGCCCTCAACGCCGAGGCGCGCATCATCTTCTGCACCGCCCATGCCAGCTTTGCGATCGAGGCCTTCGACCTCAATGCCCTGGACTATCTGGTCAAGCCGGTGGCGGCCGAACGCCTGGCCCAGGCGCTGCAGCGCCTGCGAGCCGAGCTGGAGCCGCGCAGCAGCCCCTATCTGAGCGATGAGCACCGCGTGCTGCTGCGCCGCGGCGAGCAGATGGCCCTGATCCGCCTGGGCGACATCGCCCTGATCGAAAGCCGCGACAACTATCTGGAGCTGCACACGCCGCAAGGCGTGTTCCTGCTGCCGGGCAGCCTCGCGCGCCTGCTGCCCCGACTGGACCCGCAGCGCTACCAGCAGATCAACCGCCAGGCCCTGGTGCGCCTGGATGCCATCGCCCGCCTACAGCCCGGCGACGACAGCAGCCTGCAGCTGCAACTGCACAGCGGCCCGTGGTTGACCGTGTCGCGCCGGCAAAGCCAGGCGCTGCGGCAGCGCTTCAGCCTGGGCTGAGGAGGCCCAAGGCCGGCCTCGGTCAACGCCCGCAGCCTGGCGCGCGTTGCACAGGACTGCCGCTTTCCCGGGGATTGCCATGCCACCGCTGTTTCGCTCGCCCATGCTCGCCCGCAAACCCTGCCTGGCCGCGCTGGCCTTCAGTGCGCTGCTGCTGACCCCCTCGGCCTGGGCCTTTCGCTGTAACTCTTTTGTCATTGACGCCGGCATGGCCAAGCCCGAGGTGCTGCGCAAATGCGGCACGCCCAGCCTGCAGGAGCAACGCCTCGACCGCCGCGTCATCCGTCTGCGCGTGCCCGCCGCGCCCAACAGCGGCCTGCCACCCGGCAGCACGGTGGAGCTGGAGCGCGAACGCCAGGTGCTGATCGAAGAATGGGTCTACAACTTCGGACCTCAGCAGTTCATGCAGCAGCTGGTGTTCGAGGACGGCCGTTTGGTGTCCGTCAAGGACCTCGGTTACGGCAGCTGATCCTGTTGCACCGACTCAGGGCGCTGTGCGATGCGCCTCGGCCTCGCGCAGCTGGGCAATCGCCGCCCACCAACGCTCCATCAGTGCCGCCCGCTCGGCACCGGCATCCTTGCGCTGCACGAGGTAAATGTCCATCTGCAGCAAGGGCTTGCTCAGGACGGCCAGGCCGTGCAGGCTTTGCGCATCGGGTGACAGATTGAGCTCTGGCGCTGCAACCACCGCCAGATCGACGCGACCGGCGCGCAACTTGGCCAGCAACTGCGCCATGCTGTGCGCGGAATCCTCGACGCGCAGGCCGAGACCGAGCAGGGGCTCCGCGGTGATGCGCACCCCAGCCCGCACGCCGATCACGGACACCTTCCCGCCAGCGCCGAGTCCCCGCAGAGCCTGGCCATCCCAGTCGAGCGTGGAATCCGCGCGCTTGAGCCAGACCAGATGGAGTTGCATCAGGCTGCGTGACGCATCCAGCTGCCCGGCCCGCAGAGGGAACTGCAGTTCCTGCAGATTGACCGGCGTGGGGCCGGCGAGCGCTGCCTCGATCTGCCCCTGATCCAGCATCAGGCGGCAACGACGCGGTGGCAGCCGCAGCAACTCCAGCTCCAAGCCCTGCTGGCGCGCACTGTCCTGCAGCATGCGCTCTACCGTGCCGGGATGCTCCGCCTGGTTGTTCAGGAACGGAGGCGCTTGAAGGTCGGTGACACACACCCGCCAGCGCGTGGGCAGGCCCGCTGATTCGGCCGCCCGAACGGCGGCCGGCCCAGCCGCACACAAGGCCAGGGTCAGCATGAGCGGAGCAAGCCGGTTCATGGCCTTGAGCTTACTGCAGGCTACCACCGGCAGGCCAGCCGCCCCGGCACAAGGCGTCGCGCGCAAGACCTGGCCCCGCTGCCCGAACGGCAGGCGCGCACAAAGGCAAAAACACGCGGCGAAAAAAAGCCGACCCGAGGGTCGGCTGTCGGTGCGGCGCATGCTCGGGACATGCCCAAGCTCGCCACATTGCGCTTCAGTTGGCGGCCGAAGCTGCGGCGGCCGGGGCCTTGGGCTCGTCGAACTTGGCACCGCCCTGGTTGGCCATGTAGACCACGGCGCGGGAGATTTCGAAATCGCTGAAATCGCCACCGCCCTGTGCGCCCATGGCGCCCTTGCCCTTGAGGGCCGAGGTCAGCAGTGCGTCATAACCAGTCTTCACGCGCGGGCCCCAGGCGGCTTCGTCGCCCAGCTTGGGGGCGCCGGCAGCGCCGGTCGAGTGGCAGGCCGCGCACTGGGCCTGGAACACCTGCTCGCCGGTCTTCAGGGCGGCGACATTGTTCATGTCCTTCAGCTCGATCGCGCCGATGGGCTGGATGCGGGCGGCCACAGCCTGTGCTTCCAGGGCCTCGGTACCGGCAGACGGCTTGGAGTCGCTGGTCACATAGTTGGCCAGCAGAATGATGACGATGACAGGAACGACAAAGGCAAAGAACACGGCCCAGGCCAGCTGCTTGGGGGTCTTGATCGGGCCTTCATGGGCTTCGTCAGCATGATCGTGCTCGTGTGCGTGATTCTGGTTTCCGCTCATGAAATCCTCGTTGGCGTCGGCAAGGGAAGATGCAATGCCCGGCAGTTCACCGGACGCAAAACCGGCAGATTATATCTGTCAGCACCTGGGGCTGACTGCAAGGATTGACGCTCGTCACGGTGGGCGCGGCCGCTGAGGTTAGAATACGCGCTCCCGGCGACCGTGGTGAAGTGGATATCATTGGGCCCTCCGAAGGCTTAGGCGCAAGTTCGATTCTTGCCGGTCGCACCACCGGATACCTCCCTGTCAGCAAGCCCCGATATTGCGGCGCTTGCTGAAGACCCGCCGCAAGCTGCGGCGCGGCCCCGATCTCCCCCACACCCAGAACCCAATGTTCAGCGCGAGCCCCAGCCGGCCAGTGCGCTGAGCCCATGAGCTCGCGCCGGCATGGCGCCAAGCACCTGCTGGCACAAGGCATCGGGCGACTGGCCCTGGGCCCAGGCTTCGGCGAACCGCGTCAGCACTTGGCGGGCATGACGGGACAGGCCGCCTTCCACCGGATCGGCCGCCAAGGCCTGCAGGCGTTGGATGTAGAGCTGCCGAGCCGCCTCGCTGCTGTTGATCAGGCGCAGCAAAGCCTGCCCCTGGCGCAGGAACTCAGGCTCAGCCAAGCCCGCCCCCCGAGGCTCATCCTGGCTCAGGCAGACCCAATACTCCAAGGGCCCCAAGGAACGCCAGGCACCAAACTGTTGAGCAGCCAGCGCGGCGGCCAAGCTGGAGTGGCTCGGGGCGCCCCAGGCCTGGCGGCGGCCGCTGGGCAGGCGGCCGGTCTGCAGCCCGGCCAACAAGGTCTGGGCCAGCACCGCGCAGGCCTGGGCATCGCCGCGCTCCCCGACCACGGCCAGCAGGTTCAAGAAATCGGGATACAGGGCATCGCCTAAGCTGCGGCAGACCTGGTCCAGCAAAGCCAGACGCAACTCCTCGTCAGGCAGATCCACACATCCGGACAGCAGGGCTTGGGCTGCGGCCGTCCAGTCGGGCTCGCGGCGCACGTCGGCCATGGACGCTCAACCCTGAGTCCGCATGGCCGCCAGCACGCGCTCGGCATGGGCTTGCACCGAGAGTCCGCGCGCCTGCGGCTCGACCTCGGCGCGCAAGAGTGCCGCAGCCCCACCCATGGACGGAGTCGAAGGCGAACCCAGGGAGGCCAACCCTGCCGCGGGCGCAGCCACAGGCAGCGCCCCGTGAGGGAGGCTGAAGGCAAACGCAGAGCTGGCAAGCGTGTTCATGAATGAAGAGGGGCTGGGTGCATCGTTCGAGGCCCGAAGCCTAAGCCGGCAGAGCTGCTTTGGAAATTGCGGCTGTTCCTAATCGCCCGCCGTTGCGGCACTGCATTCGATCGATTGCGGACAGCCCTAGTTGCGGTCATCCGCATTGCGAACGCCCCCAACTTACGCGTCGGCTTGCAAATCGTTTCAATGACCAGGCAGTTGATCGCGGGTGGCTACTGATGCCACTGCGACGCCCAAACCTTGCATCCCGACGGATGCAAAACGGGCGAGGTTCCAACACCCATGAGTCTTTTCAAGCACTCATTCATTCATCCACTGAACTTATTGCAAGGAGAGCCTGACCATGTTCACCAACTCTGTTTCGTCGGCCAGCGCCGGTATCGCCATCGGCGGCTGCGGCCCCGTCGACCGCAGCAACCCCAGCCACGCCAGCACCTCGATGCAAGGCGGCCAGGCCGTGTTCGAGAACGACAACTACCGCATCACCGCGGCCGATGCCAACCGCGTGGAGATCACCAACAAGAAGACCGGTGAGAACTATGTGGTGTGGGGTGACCCGCATGTCAATGTCGATGGCCAGCATGCCTTTGACTTCTGGGGCACCACCACCTTCAAGCTCGATGACGGCACCAAGCTGACCTTCGAAACCGTGCCGGCCGGCAACGACATGACCCTGCCCAGCAAGCTGACCATCACCAATGGCGACTACGGCGTGCGCATCAGCGGCATCGACACAAACCAGCGCGGCGACCTCAAGATCGACGAAGCCAAGGGCTGGGGCCAGACCCTGGACGGCGTCACCGACGACGGTAATGTGCTGCTCGAGAACGCCAACGGCAAGGGCTTTGTCGCCGTGGACGGCAATGGCAAATTGGTGCAGGTGAACCAGAGCTACATCAATGGCACCGACCTGCAAAAAGGCGGCGCCGCCGCAGCAGCTGCGGCCCAGCAACAGCAGCAATTGCAGCAGCTGGCCCAGATCTTCCAGGGCGCCTTCCAGGCCATGAGCAGCATCCTCAGCATCAGCCTCAGCGGCGCCCTGCTGCGCAATCTGCTGGGCCAGGACAGCGAAGGCTCGCGCACCAACACCGGCGTGGCCGGCGGCGGCCGCGCCTGGACCGGCGGCACGGTCAACTTCAACGAAGCCGCCAACCCGCAGGGCTGGGCCCTGAGCGCCCAGCTGAGCTTGAACCTGACGCTGACCCGCTGGCAGGCCTGAGCCTCCACACCGGCCCCGTGGCCGCCAGCCTTCGTCGGCGGCCTTCAGCGGCGGTATTCACGGGGCTCGCAGCCCGCTCACCGCGATGGGGAGCGGGCTGTGGCGTTTGGAGGGGCGCTCCCGCAAGAGTTGGCGGCGGGCAGCCCGTTCATTTAGAACACGCGCTCGTAGGCCCCGCTGCGCGCCTCATGGACGAGTTGGGCCCAGCCATTCATCCACTGCAGGCTGGGGCTGTCGGGCTCGCGGTAGCGTTGGACGACGAGGGCCTCGACATCCAGTTGCACCGGGGGCAACGAGGCATCACCGGCATCGACTGGGGTCGGCAGGAACTGCAGCACCGGCCGGCGCGCGCTGTCCATGCCGTCCAGCAGATTGCCCTCGTCCAGATCCAGCGCCCATTGAAACGCCGGGCGGCGGATCAGGATCAACTCGCCCAGCAGCAGCGCCAGGTCCATCAGCAGGGAATACACGATCTCCGGGCCGCGCCGATCGCTGGCCAGCCAGACCTCGTCGCGCGCCAGCTGGGGCGCGGCTTTCTGGAGCGCGGGAAACACACGCAAGCTCCAGCGGTGCAGGCCATCCAGCAGCGCCGCCGGCTCAGCACCGGCCAGAGCCACCGCCACATCGACCCCGGCCTCGGTGTGCAGGAAGTCGCTGGCGATGCGCAGCCGCGTCGGGCGCTGAGTCTGCAGATATTCAAGGTTCTCCTGAGCCTGAGCCAGGCTCAGCAATTGCCCATCTCGACGGTAAGCATGGGGTGCCGCATAGACGGGGTAGCACTCACGCAGGCGCTGCAGCAGCGCCTGGCCTTCGGAACGCTCGGTTTTTCGTGTGAGCCAGGACCACATGGAAGGCATCATGCCATGGGGTGCACGGCGCTGGAGCCGGCTCCGATGCAAGCGCGTCGCGGCATCAGAACCAGGACTTGAGCGTGTCGAACAGCCCGCGGCCGGCTTGGTCGCCGACCACGGCGCCGGCGATGCCGCCGACAAGGCCGCCGATCACCGTGCCCACGCCGGGGAAGATGGCGGTGCCCAGGGCTGCGCCGCCGACGGCTCCGCCCCAGCCGCCAGCGGCCCCGCCGGCCAAGCCGGAAGCGGCGCGGCCGGTGTGGAGCCCGACGCGGTCGCCGTCCTTGCGGAAGGCGCTGCCGACTTCGACGGCGTCCATCACCAGGCCAAGCGGTCGCGCCACCTTGCCAACGCCCTCAAGCAAGCGCCCAGCTCCGCGCAGCAAGCGGTTCTCGCGCAGGGCTTGGCCGTCCAGCGCGGCCTGGCGGGCCAGGTCGGTGTCCATGCTGTTGCGGCCGACCTTGGATTCGATCTCCAGACGCTGGCTCTGGCGCGGATCCGCTGCCGGGCGATCCACCACCACATCGACCACCCGTGCACCGCCCTGGCGCGGCTGCTCGATCCCCACCTGCAAGCCCTGGGCACGCCAGCGGTCCGCAATCGCATCGCGTGCCAGATCCCCGTTGCGGTTGTTGGCAAGGGCGGCTGGGACCCCGGAGCTCTTGCCCAGCGAGCCCGGCGGCACCGGGTTGGCCAGGCGTTCCACGGTGATGCCATGACCCTCGAGCATCGCCCGCAGGCCATCGGTGAAGCCGCTCTTGCCCGTCCAGGCACTGGTGGTGGACACCCACTGCTTGACGAGGATGGGGTTGTCGACCAACAAGCGTCGGCCCTCGCTGGCCCAGGCATGGCCTGCGGCCGCCAGACCGTTCGGCGTGGCCTCAGCCAAGCCCGCCACCGCGGCCACCACGTCCTGGTTGAAGCGCGCGAGTTCGCCCGCATCGCGGCCGGCCAGTTCGGTCTCGATCGCGGCATGGGCGGCCGAGGCCTGGCCAAAGTCCTGCTGGCTGGCCTGCGCCACCCAGCCGGCCAGGCGCCGCGTGTCCAGCTGGCCGCTGGCAGGGTCGCGGGCCAGGCTCAGCAGTTCACCGGCGGAGCCGGTTGCCGACGCGGCGCTTCCGAGGCTGCCAGCGCTACGGGCGGTGTCGATGGTGGTGCTCATGGTGATGGACCCTTCTTGCGTGTGCGTGTGTGTTGGCGTGTCACTGACCGAAGTCAGCTCGCATGGCCGCGATTGCAGCCCGTCTCGCTGACTCGCGATAGCCGGGGCCGCTCCCAGCTAGTAACGCCCCTATTCGGCGGCAACAGTTCCGTGCACGATTGCGGACGGTCCCGTCTTTCGCCGGCAGCGTGCTTCTTCTCCAATGCATGGCATCGGGGCACCGCCCCAAGAGCCAAGGCCAAGGAGCCCAGACATGAACCTCACGAACCCGAGCTACCGCGTGCACAGCGGCGACACCCTCAGCCGCATTGCCAAAAACCATGGCATCAGTGCCGAAGCCTTGATGCAAGCCAACGGCATGGATCCGAAGCTGGCCGACGGCCGCGTGGGCAGCAGCCCCCGCGACCCGGACCGCCTGCGCGTCGGCCAGGTCTTGCGCATCCCGGTGGCCACGCCAGGGCTGGAGCGTGAGCACCGCGTGGTGCCCGGAGAAACCTTGCCCGGCATTGCCGAGCACTGGGGTGTGGATCTCAAGAAGCTGCTGCTGGCCAACCCCTTGGTCGAAGCCGTCAAGTCCCTGCTGGCACGGCTGGAGGCCCCGGCTGCCTCGGCACCCGCAGCAGCAGCGCCGTCTGCCGACCGACCCGCGGCAAACAACAACAGCGGCGGCCTCAACGCCGATACCGAGCTGGGCAAACTCAGCGCTCGCTACGAATCGGGTCGCCGTGGCAGCGCCGCCATTGGCTACGACAACACGGGCGGCTGGTCCTACGGCAAGTACCAGATCGAAACCCAGCGCGGCACCATGGCCAAGTTCCTCGACCACGCCGCCACGCACGCGCCCGAGATGCATCAGGCGCTGACAGCGGCAGGCGGCCTGGAGGCCGCTCGTGCGGGCACGGCAGAGTTCAAGAAGGCCTGGGTGACCTTGGCCGCGGACCCGCGCTTCGCAGCCCTGCAGCACGGCTTCATTGCCAGCCGGCACTACGAGCCACTGGCGGCCCGGCTCAAGGCCGAGCAGGGCCTGGACCTGTCGCAGCGCTCAGCAGCGCTGCGCGATGTGGTCTGGTCAGTGGCGGTGCAGCATGGTTCGGGCTCTTCGGTCATCGCCAAGGCGCTGGCGGGACGTGATGTCAGTCAGCTCAAAGATGCCGACATCATCAATGCCATTTACGATGAGCGTGGCGCCGAGAAGCTGGACAAGTCCGGCAAGACGGTGCTGAAGTACTTCTCCAAATCCACGGATGATGTGCAGGCCGGCGTGCGCCATCGCTTCGAGCAGGAGCGCAAGCAGGCCTTGCAGATGCTGTCGCCTTTCCCGGCGGCGCCGCATCGTCCTTGACCCCGGCGATCGCCGCTTCCCACCCATGCCTCTCGCTGCCGCCCGTCCTTCTGCCTCCACCTTGGCCCGATCGTGTCGCTGGGGATCACCGCTCAGCCGGAGCTGGCGCCTGAAACCGCTGGGTTTGCTGCTGCTCGCGCATGCCGCCGCCCTCTCGGCTTCGGCCGTGGGGGCCGCTGCAGAGTCAAGCGTGAGCTCAGGCCCGGCCTTCGACTGCCGCAAAGCCAGCAGCGCGACCGAAAAAGCCATCTGCGCCAGCGCCGAGTTGAGTCGGCTGGACCGGCAGCAGCAGAAGGCCTGGAAGGCCATGAACAGCGCGCTGCAGGAGCATCCGCAGCATGGCGCGCTCAAACAGGACCAGCTGGCCTGGCTGAAGGCGCGTGATCGCTGCGCGGCCGATGCGGCCTGCATCACCGAGGCCTACCAGGGGCGCCTGAGCCAGCTGCAAGGCGGCGGCTCGCTGCCCTGGGCGGGGGTGTTCGAGCTGCCCGGCACGGGCAGCCTGGCCCTCTACCCGGTGCTGGCCACGCCAACCGGGCCTGCGGCTGCGACGCGCTACCGCGTCAGCCTGCAGACGGCCGAGCCCAAGACCGCGCGCTGGACTTGCGAATGGCAGGGCGAGGCCGATCTGCTGCCTGCCAGCGCCACGCAGCCTGCCCGGCTGCAGCTGCTCATGCCCGGCACCAAGCCGGTGGCCGCCAGCCTCCAGGCTGACGGCACGCTGGAGATCGCCAACGACGCGGCCACCCAAGCCGCGGCCGATTCGCTGTGCGGCAACGGCGGCAGCTTTGCGTTTCGCTACCGTCGCAGTTCAGCGGCTCGTTGACGAGCCGCACCGCCCAACAGTCACTGCCACACCAAACCATTCGGCCCCAAGCTGAGGCGCTCGGGCTCGCGGCCCAGCACCCGCTGCAGATTGGCGCGGGCGGCATCGCGCAGATGCTGTTGCTGCGCCGCGGGTTGGGGGTTGGCCTTCTGGCTCAGCTGGGCCAGGGCCATGAAGGTGCCGACCATGGCGCATTGCTCGTAGAGACCGCGCAGGGCTTGCTGCGTCTGGGCGCCCAGGCGGGCCAGCATGTCCGGCTGGGCCGCCAGCTGCTCAGCCAGGGCCTGGGTGTGGGCATCGCTGACCTCGACGCCCCGCATCACCATGTAATTGCCCACGATGAAGGCCGCCATCGCACCGGCCACATCGTTGCGCGGCCAGCCCAGGCGCTGCTCGATCTGCACGAACACATCCTTGCTCTGCAGGTAGGCTTTGCGCATGCGGTCCTGGTGGGCGGCCGGGAACACCTTGGACAGCTGCTCGGCATTGCTGTGCCACTGCTCGGCGCCATCGGCCGCCAGGCGCAGGCCCGAGGAGATCGAAAAGCCGGCGATGGGCGTGCGCGAATCCGCACCAGCCTCGGCGGGCGGCCAGGGATTCAAGACCTGGGCCTGCGCCTGCGGTGCCAGCAGCACCGGCAGCGCGAGGGCCAGGCGCCAAATCAAGGCGGAGGCTCGGAGCTGGAGACGAAGAGGCCTGACTTGCCGAGACCTTGGACTGGCGAAAGGCTTCAGAAAACGCATGGACAACATGATGGGGTTTCCCTCTCGCGCTGGCGGGCTTGTTCAGTTCGTGGGCGTCTGCAGGGTGCCGACGCTCAGCGGTACGCCGCGTCGGCCGCAGCGCGGCTGGGCTTGGCAGCCAGGCTCAAACCCTGGTTCCCGAGACGCAGCCGATTCAAGCGCAGGGATCAGAACCAGCTCAACAGGCCACAGCTGTACACCGCCTCGCGCCCGCCCCCCATGTTGGCGGCACGCAAAGCCTTGTCGCTGTCACGAACGCCATCGATCAAGGTGGGCGTGGAGGCCGTGGCAGACACGGCATAGGCCAAGGGGCATCCGCTGACGCCCAGGCCGCCGCCGTAGCGGTCATCGCCCACCTGCGCGACAAAGCTCAGCCATTGACCGTCCGCCGACCAGGACAGGTCGAGCATGGACAGACGCACCGGGTCGTCCATCCGCTCCGGGCTGGCTTGCGCGACCACGCTCACCGCACCTCCCAACACCGGCGCACGATAGAGCACCGGCACCTCACGGGTCTCACCCTTGCTGTTGCGCAGACCCACCCATTTGACGATGGCCAGGGTCTTGCCGTCCGGGCTGACCGCCAGGTTCTCATTGCCGGCACGTGCCTCCGGCGGAAACTGGATGGCCACAGCGGCCGACTGATTCTGAACCGGGTCGTAGATCAGAACCTGCCCCTTCTCGAAGTACGCGAGGCGACCGTCCGGCAGCCAGTCAAAACCACCGCCGCCATCTGCCTCTTGATAGGAGCCCGTCAACAGAATCTGGCCCTGACGATTGAAGACCAGCGCCCGCGTCTTGCGAGAGGAGTTGGTGGCGAATTCATAAGCTGCCAGGTATTTGCCATCGTGCGACATGCGCAGGCGCAAGAGCTTGGCTTTTTCGTCAGGGCTGGTCTGCGTCGCGAGCTTGAAACTGGCACCGAGTGTGAGCGCGGGCCAGTTGAAGATGTCCACAGTCTCGGCACCGTCTTCACGGATCAGTTCCCGTGTGGGCCGACTGACCGCCCAGGCATCTGACACGCCGAGCGCCTGCGCTCGCGCGCTGCGCGGCAGGTCGATCTGTTGCCCCGTCGCCAGATCCAGCACCTGCGCATCGACACGCGTGTCCGCCGGGTCACGCACCAGCAGGCCCAGCGCGCTGGGCGAAGCTGGATCGGGCGCAGGCGCAGGCGCAGGCGCAGGCGCAGGTGCAGGTGCAGGTGCAGGTGCAGGTGCAGGTGCAGGTGCAGGTGCAGGTGCAGGTGCAGGTGCAGGTGCAGGTGCGGGTGCGGGTGCGGGTGCGGGTGCGGGTGCGGGTGCGGGTGCGGGAGCAGGGGCCTCGCCGCCACCGCCGCCTCCACAGGCGCTCAGGGCCGCGAGCAGGGCGACGACCAGCAGCCGCGAACCCGGCTTGTTGGGCATCGAGGTGCCCGGCCTGGGCGCTGGGGCTGAACCGAAGGCTTGGACTTGCATGACAAAACTCCCTCACTCTGGATTGAAACTGAACCACAGCACACACATGAAGCCGCGGCCACACGCGCACCACAAACACCAACGGCGAAGAGAGCCAAAGCTCCCTCCGCCGCAGGGCCCCCTCGCGGGCGCCCACACCCGGGGCCAAGAGCCCCGGGCTTGCTCGCAGACTTACTGCTTGCGAGCCATCGAAGACAGGGCTTCGCCCAGCGACTTGATCGCGGTCGAGAACACGCTGTTCAACATGCTGTACTCCTGGCCGGTGGCCTGGAACTCGGTCATGGTCTTGTTGAACTCTTGGGCGTTCTTGCCGTCTTCTTCCTGCTTGACCTTGGGGTCGGTGGCCGTGGACTTGGCTTGCTGCAGATCGGTCATCTTGGACGACAGCTCCACCAAGTGCTTGGCCTTGTCGCCCAGGGCTTGGCCCATGGCCTTGGCAATGGCTTGCAGCCAGCCGCCAGCGCCGTCGGACTCTTCGCCACTGCCCTGGGCCTTGCGGTTGCCCAGCACGGACTGCACGAAGTCTTGCTGGAAGTCGGTCTTGAATTTGGCGATGGCGCCGCCGAACTGCTGCTGAGCCAGGCTCTGCACATCGGCCGGCACGGCGTTGTTGCGCAGGCCGCCGAGGACGTTGTCGGCACGGTCCTTGATCAGGTCGCCCAGGAACTTGGGCATGCCATGCTGCTGTTGCAGCTGGTTGATGCCGTCCTTGATGGCATCGCCGATGGCCGACTGGACCAGGTTGCCCACGGCTTGGCCGATCATGGCGCCCAGCGGGCCGCCAAACGCACCACCGATGACGCTGCCGATGCTGCTCAGCAGACCACCACCGCCACCCACCACGCTGTTCAAAGCTCCAGACATTGCAATTCTCCTGAGGGGGCCTTGGCCGGTCGTTTGCTTAAGAAGACCTGGTGGCAAGGCCGGGTTTGAAAACAAAGGTTCACTTCCTGTCGGAAGCGAGCTGCTTGAGGGCCGCTGCCTTGAGTCCACGGATCGCCGGTTGGCGACTCGTGGGCTTGGCTTGCAGTGCCGACGGAATGAATTTCACGCCTTTCAACTCGCTTTCGTAAGTCAGGACCATCGGCAGTCAGGAACGGCCCCAACTAGGGTTGTCCGCATTCGAAGCAGCGGCAGCAGGCTCGGGGCGATAACGGCCACGCAGTGCGGCATAGGGCGTCAGGTCTTCACCGGGGACCGGGCTGCGCCTCGCGGTGGCGTCGGCCTCGGCGCCCGGCCCGGTCTGAGCGCCTGCGGCCGGCTCCGAAGCCCGCGCCAGGGCCTCTCGCACCTCGGCGGCCCAGAGGATCACCTCGGCGATGATGTCGAACAGATCGGGCGGGATGGCCTCGCCCACTTCGGCGCGGGCCAGCAGATCGCGGGCCAGGGGCACATTGCGCACGATGGGCACACCCGCCTGCTCGGCGGCGGCGCGCATGCCGGCGGCCACATCGCCCTCGCCCTTGGCGCTGATCAGGGGCACGGGGCAGCGCTCGCGCTCGTAGTCGATGGCGATGGCCACATGGGTGGGGTTGACGATCAGGGCGTTGGCCGTGCGGGCGGCCTGGTTCGAGTTCTGCTGCGCCCACTCGGCATGGGCCTGGCGCCGCTGGGCCTTGATCATGGGATCGCCCTCGTTGTCCTTGTACTCCTGCTTGATGTCGCGCAGGCTCATGCGCATCTTCTTGGTGAAGGAGTGGCGCTGCCACAGCAGGTCCAGCAAGGCCACGATCAAGAAGGCGCACAAGGTCCAGGCACACAGCCGCCAGCTGGCATCCCAGAGCAGGGCCGCCAGGGGCCGCGGGTCTTCGCCGCCCTGGCGTGCCAGGCCCAGCCACTGCGGCAGACGTGAGCGCAGCAGCAGCCAGGCGAGAAACAGCAGCAGGCTGGCCTTGATGATGTTCTTGAGCAGCTCGATCAGGCTGTCCATCGAGAACATGCGCTTGATGCCGGCCGCCGGGTTCAGGTGTTCCATCTTGGGCGTGACCTTGTCCATGGCCCAGATCGCGCCCACCTGCAGAAACTCGCTGAGCAGGCCCACCGCCACCACGGGCAGCAGCAGGAGCAGACAGATCCAGAGCAGGCTCTCCAGCGCCGCCCCGCCAAGGGAGCGCGCCACCAGGATGAAGCCATCGGCATCCCAGCCCTGTGCGAGGGCATGGAAGAGCTGCTCGCTGAGCGCCTGCAGGCGCTGGGCTGCAGGGTGCAAGAGAGCGGCAAACAAACCCAGCCACACCAGCAGGGTCAGCGTCGTGCCCAGGTCGCGGCTCTTGGGCACATCGCCTTTCTTGCGCGCGTCCTGCAATCGCTTGGGTGTGGGCTTCTCGGTCTTGTCGCCGCCGCTCTCGGCCATCTCATGCTTTCTGTGCGCTTGCCAGGGGCTGTTGTCGCTGCTCAAGCGAGGCAGAGCCAGGCCCGACCCCGCGCAGAAGCGCGTGAACAAACGCACACTTTGAAGCAGGGCCGACAGGCTGCCGATGACAGATCCGTATCTTTTGTAAGCAACTATGTCCTAGGGGGGATGTACAGCTAACCCGCTATTTACACACCTGAAGGCGAAGTCTCGACCCATCCGCTGACGCTCACACTTGATTACAAACTCCGCTTCCGGGTCTTGAAGCCAGCACATCGCGCCGGGATAGTGCGAGGCATTCAGGGAGTGGTCAAAAAATGCAGTACCCACAAGACAGCGGTCACCCGGTGGACCGCGAGCATGGTCGCCTGGCCATGCCGGAAATGCCTTCAGTCTCCAGCGCACGACGCTGCGGTCTGCAGCCATTGCGAGCCCTGCTCGCTGTGTGTCTGGGTGTCACCCCACTGACCCTCCAAGCCATGAGCTGCAGCCTGCCTTCGACGGCCGATGCCATCGCCGCGCCCAGCCCCCGCCATTTCCACGCCGGCAGCAAATTCCGCCTGATCGAACAAAGCTGTGCCGAACTGGCACAGACCGAGCCCACGCCCGCATCGGCCGCTGCGGCCAGCCGTTCGGCCCAGCTGGACCTGTATGAGGGCGGCCCGGTCTCCGGCATCTTGCAGCTGGGTTCCTTGCAGACGAACACCCAGCCCCAGTCCGAGGCCCCCGTCGCCGCGACCACGCACCTCAGCCGCCGCGCGCCCATCACCACCAGGAACGGCCAGTCCGGCCAGACACAGCGCATCGTCGGTGTGGCCGCCACCCTGAGTGCCGCCGCCGAGCGGCATGACATCGACCCCCTGCTGCTGCATGCCATTGCGCATGTCGAATCGCGCCACAACCCTCAGGCGATCTCACCGGCCGGCGCACGCGGCCTGATGCAGGTGATGCCGGCCACGGCCAAGCGTTTCGGCCTGAAAGACCCGGTGCGCGAGTTGATGCAGGCACCGCTGAATGTCGAGGCCAGCGCCGCCTATCTGAAAACCCTGCAGGCTCGTTTTGGCAATGACCTGCGCCTGGTGCTGGCGGCCTACAACGCTGGCGAAGGCGCGGTGGAGCGCCATGGCCGCAGGGTGCCGCCCTATGCCGAGACACAGGCTTATGTGCAGCAGGTGCTGGGCGCCTACCAGGGCCTGCGGGACTGGGCGGCCGCGCCATGAGCGCCCTGCACGCCTACCTGCGCCAGGGCGCTGGCGCCGCGGCGCCGGGCGAGAACGGCTGGCTGGCGCGCTACGTCGACCTGCTGCTGGTGGCGGGCGTGATCGCCATCATCGCCCTGATGGTGCTGCCCCTGCCGCTGTGGCTGCTCGATCTGCTGGTGGCCGCCAATATCGCCATGGGCGTGGTGCTGCTGCTGGTGGCCATCTACATCAGCAGCCCGCTGGAGTTTGCGGTCTTTCCCAGCGTGCTGCTGATCACCACCTTGTTCCGGCTCTCGCTGTCCATCGCCACCACGCGCCAGATCCTGCTGCACGCCAACGGCGGCCACATCATCGACACCTTCGGCAAGCTGGTGGCCGGCGGCAATCTGGTGGTGGGCCTGGTGGTGTTCCTGATCATCACCGTGGTGCAGTTCATCGTCATCGCCAAGGGCGCCGAGCGCGTCGCCGAAGTGGCAGCGCGTTTCTCGCTGGACGCCATGCCCGGCAAGCAGATGTCCATCGACTCCGACCTGCGCTCGGGCCTGATCGACAAGGACGAGGCCAAGCGCAAGCGCCGCACGCTGGAGATGGAATCCAAGCTGCACGGCAGCCTCGACGGCGCCATGAAGTTCGTCAAGGGCGATGCCATCGCCGGCATCATCATCATCGCCATCAACTTGCTGGGCGGGCTCTCGGTGGGCGTGCTGCAGCAGGACATGAGCCTGAGCCAGGCCATGCACAGCTACTCCATCCTGTCCATCGGCGAGGGCATGGTGGCGCAGATCCCGGCCCTGCTGGGCGCCATGGCCGCCGGCCTGATCGTCACCCGCACCGCCGACGAAGACGAGCGCCACCTGGGCGATGCCATCCGCCGCCAGCTCAGCGCCAAGCCGCGCGTGCTGGTGGTGGCGGCCGGGGTGTGCATGCTGTTCGCCACCGTGCCGGGCTTTCCGGCCGCCGTGTTTGTGCTGCTGGGCGCGGTGCTGATGGCCGCCGGCCTGCTGCTGATGCCCGAATGGGCGGCCCGCTGGCAGCGCGCCAGCGGCCGCGCCCTGCCGCAGCTGCAGGCCGCCCGGGCCCAGGCGGCCAAGCCGGTGGCGGCCGCCCCGCAAGCCCAGCTGCCGCCGGCCCTGCCCCTGCTGCTGCTGTTGCCGCCAGCGGCCTTGCAAGGCGAGGCCGGCCAGCGCCTGGCCCAGGAGCTGGGCGAGATGACCGAGCAGTTCCAGCTGGCCGCCGGCCTGCAGCTGCCGCGCATCGCCCTGCATGGCCGCACGCCCCGCATCGCAAGCGCCGAGATGCAAGCGAACGCAGGCCAGGCCGAGCCCGGCTGGCAGCTGCTGGCCTACGAGGTGCCCATCGCCCAGGGCCCGCTGCAGGAAGGCATGGACCGCCAGGCCCTTCTGGCCCAGCTGCAGCAGGTGCTGCGCCGCCATGCCCAGCTCTTCCTGGGCATCCAGGAGACCACGGCCTTGCTGACCCGCGCCTCCACCGAGCTGCCCGATGTGGTCAAGGAGGTGCTGCGCAGCCTGCCCATCCAGCGCGTGGCCGAGGTGCTGCGCCGGCTGGTGGCCGAGGAGGTGTCCATCCGCAATCTGCGCGATGTGCTGGAGTCGCTGGCCGAAACCGGTCAGCGTGAAAAAGACGTGCAGACCCTGACCGAGTTCGCCCGCATTGCACTCAAGCGCCAGACCAGCCACCGCCTGGCGCCCGAGGGCCGCCTGCCCTGCCTGATGCTGAGCCCCGCGCTGGAGGACCTGCTGCGCCAGGCCATCCGCGTCAACGGCGGCGTGGCCCAGCTGGCCCTGGACCCGCAGCTGGCCCAGCAGATCAGCGCCGCGCTGCAGGCCAGCCTGGCGCGCAGCGGCGCGCGCGCCATCGTCACCGCCGTCGATGTGCGCTGGCATGTGCGCCGGCTGATCGAGGCCGAGTGCTTCGACCACCCGGTGCTGTCCTTCCATGAATTGAGCCCCAGCCTGCAGCTCGATGTGGCCGAGCGGGTGGACCTGCCCCAGGCGCCGCTGCTGCAAGAGGCGGCCTGAGCGATGAAGCCCTCCATGTTCCCCTGTGCCCTGCCCCCACTTTGCCCATTGCCTGCGGCCGGTCGCGCCCTGCTGCTGAGCCTGGTCCTGCTGGGCGGCCCGGCCCAGGCCGTGCCCTGGCCGGTGGGCGAGCGCCCGGTCACCCTCTCGGCCCGCGAGCAGGGCCTGGACGCCTTTCTCGAAGACCTGTTCGCCCAGGTGGAAGCGCCGGTGGCGCTGAGCCCCGGCGTGCGCGGCCAGGTCAACGGCCGCTTCAGCCAGATGCCGGCGCAGCAGCTGCTGCGCGAGATCGCGCGCGCCTACAAGCTGCTGGTCTTCCACGACGGCAACACCACCCACATCGCCAGCGCCCGCGAGGCCCAGCAGCGCAGCTTCAGCCTCAACGCCCTGGCCGCGCAGAAGCTGCTGCGCAGCGCCGAGGAGCTGCAGCTGGTCGACGCCCAGAACAGCCTGCGCCGCAGCGCCGATGGCGCCATCCAGGCGCGCGGCCATGCCGCTTTCATCGAGATGGTGGCCGAGCTGGCGCGCGCCCTGGACCCGGCCCAGGCGCCCGCCAAACCCAGCGTCGGGCGCGAGGACTTCCGCGTCTACTACCTGCGCTACGCCTGGGCCCAGGATGTGAACATGGCCATGGCCGGCCGCAGCCTGACCGTGCCCGGCGTGGCCAGCATCCTGCGTGCCCTGGTCGGCGCGGCGCCCAGCGGTGTGCCTGCCAACAGCGGCCGCGAACGCCCCAGCAACCAAGCCGGCCTGCGCGGCCAAGGCCTGGCAGCCCAAGGCCTGCAAGCCGGCAGCGGCACCCTGGGCCTGCCGCCCGCGGGCGCTGGCAACACCGCAGCCAGTGGCCGCGATGCCGATGCACTGAAGACCGCCCTGGCACCGCGCAGCGCGGCGGCCGAGCCCGGCGCCGAAAGCACAGGCGCCGGCCCGCGCATCGAGGCCGACCCGCGCCTGAACGCCATCGTCGTGCGCGACCAGCCCGAGAAGCTGGAGCGTTATGCCGCCCTGATCCAGGCCCTCGATGTGGAGCCGCAGGCGCTGGAGATCGAGGCCACCGTCATCGACATCAACACCGACCGCCTGCGCGAGCTGGGCATCAACTGGCGCTGGTCGGGTGGCGGCGGCAGCGAGCTGCTGTTCGGCCGCGGCACGGCCAGCGATCTGGCCCTGCGCGGCGACCGTGATGTCACGCCCAGCGGCCGCGGCGGCTTTGTCTCGGCCGTGCTGGGCAACCGCAACCAGTTCGTGGCCCGCATCAATGCCCTGCAGGGCAGTGGCGCGGCCAAGGTGGTGTCCAGCCCGCAGGTGCTGACCCTGTCCAATGTCGAGGCGGTGTTCGACCACAGCTCCACCTTTTACGTGCGGGTGGCCGGGCGCGAGCAGGTGGACCTGTTCAACATCACGGCCGGCACCTCGCTGCGCGTGATGCCCCATGTCTTCCAGGACAAGGAGCGCACCCGCATCAAGCTGCTGGTGCAGGTGGAGGACGGCAACGTCACGCCCAACCAGGTGGACCAGATCCCCGTGGTCGAGCGCGCCACCATCCAGACCCAGGCCCTGATCGGCGAGGGCGAGAGCCTGCTGATCGGCGGCATGGTGCGCGACAGCAGCTCCAGCGGCCAGGACAAGGTGCCGGTGCTGGGCGATCTGCCCCTGCTGGGCTCGCTGTTCCGCAGCCAGAGCGAGAAAGGCTCGCGGGTCGAGCGCATGTTCCTGATCACGCCGCGCCTGGCCTCGGCAGGCCGCCTGGCGGCCGCAGAGAGCGCACTGGGTCGGGCCGCCGAGCCCAGCCCGGCGCCGGCCGGCAGCGACAGCACCCTGCCCCCCGCCGGAGGCAGCCAGCCATGAGCCGCCCCGCGCAGCCCCACGCCCAGGAACCCAGCTTCGCCGCCCTGCCCGCGCTGGAGCTGCGCGTGCTCAGCGGCGCGCAGGCGGGCGCGCGGGCCGATCTGCGGCCCGGCCAGGCCCTGAGTCTGGCGGCCGGCCCGGCCCTGCACTGGCCCGAGGCCGAATCGGCCGATCTGCTGCTGCAGGCGCGCGAGCCTGCCCTGCTGCGCCTGCAGCTCGAAGGCCCGCTGTGCCGCGCCGAGCTGCTGCAAGGCCAGGCCTTGCTCGGTGAACAGCGTTTGCAGGCCGGCGACGCCTTCGACTGGCCGGCCCACTGCGCCCTGCAGCTGGGGCCGGATCTGGTGCTGGCGTTTGGCGAGCGCACCGCCGCCATCTGGTCGCTGCACCCGGTCAACGCCCGGGCCTCATCGACGGACGAGCCCCTGGCCATGCCGGAGCTGAGTGGCGATACCGGCCACGGAGCAGGCCACACAGCGGCCCCCGCAGGCCCGACGCGTCGCCACGAACTCTGGCTGGCCGCAGCCGGCGCCGGCCTGGCCCTGGCCGGCCTGGCCTGCGCCTGGCAGGGGCGGCCCGCCGCGCCCGCGCCGGTGCGCGACCCCATGCCCGCCTTGCAAGCCCTGATCAGCCAGCTGCAGCATGAGCCCGAGTTCGCGGCCCTGCAGCTGAGCCGCGATGCCCAGGGCCAGCCGGTGTTGAGCGGCCGTGTGGCCGGCCAGAGCCAGCAGGCGCAGCTGCAACAGCGCCTGCTGGCTCTGGGCCTGCGGCCGCCCCTGCCCTCGATGCAGGCGCTGCAGGTCGACAGCCAGCTGGCCGCGGCCGTGGAGGAACTGCTGCAGATGCAAGGCTTCCAAGTGCGTGCAAACGTTTTCGGCCTCGGCCAGGTGCGGCTGGAGCCGGCCGCGCCCGCGGCCTCCGGCGCCCTGTCCGGCCCCCCACCTGAAGCCTGGCAGCAGGCCCTGGCCCAGCTGCGCAGCGCCCTGCCCCAGCTGCGCAGCCTGGAGCTGAGCACACCGCCCGCCCCGACGCGGGCCGACGCCAGCGCCACAGGCCCCAGCGACAGCCGCCTGCCCACCCTGCCCTCGGCCGGCGCTGAGCCGGGCAAGCGCATCGTCGCCCTGGTCAGCCAGGGCCTGCCGCATCTGATCACCGCCGATGGTGCGCGTTACTTCGTCGGCGCCGTCCTGCCCAGCGGCCACCGCCTGGTGGCTGTGCAGCCCCAGGCCTTGTTGCTGGAGCGCGAAGGCCGCACCAGCCGCATCGACTTCTGAACCGCCTTCACCCCACCCCCAGAACCACAGCCCTTCACGAGGACCACGATCATGAGCAACAACATCCAACGCAGCAGCATCAACAACACCTCTTCCATCGCCGGCGGCAGCAGCAGCGGCAACGGCAGTTGGTTCGAAGCCATGGCCGACGCCTGGGGCAAGGTGCTGGACGCCAAGGCCGACGCCATCAGCACCAAGTCCGCCGCCATGGACCAGGGCCAGGACAAGCCGGCCGATGTGACCCAGCTGACCGCCATGTCCATGGAGATGGGCTACCTCAGCAATGCCTCTCACACCGCCCTGGCGGCCGTGGGCTCGGCGCTGGAAACCATGGCGCGCAAGCAATGAGCAGCCTGGCCATCGCCTCCTCGTCCGCGGCACTGGCAGCGCCGCTGGGCGCCGGCCCCACCCTGGGGCTGGGCGCACCCAACCCGGGCCAGTCTGCGGGCCTGTCCGCCGGCTATGGCTTGTCGCTGGCCGACCTGGGCGGCTTCGAGCAGGCGCTGCAGCGCGCCCAGCTCAAGAGCCAGGGCTCGGCCCTGGGCCCAGAGCCGGTGACGGCCCCGTCCACGGCCGTGGCCCAGGTCTTCAAGCCCTTCGACCACATCAACAGCGAAGCCAGCAGCCTGGCCCAGATGGCCGAAGCCGCACGCCAGGCCGGCGCCGACCTGAGCCCGGGCGAGGTGGTGCAGCTGACCCTGCGCTGCCAGGAGTTCATGTTCCATTGCCAGCTGACCTCGAACATTGCCAACCGCAGTTCGGACGGGCTGCAGCAGCTGTTCCGCCAACAAGGCTAGGAGCCCGATATGCGACGCCCTCTGAGCGCTTTGCTGATCTGCCTGCCCGCCCTGCTGCCCCTGGCCGGCTGCCAGGAGCAGACCCTGTACGCCGACCTGAGCGAACGCCAGGCCAACGAGGTGGTGGCCGCCCTGCGCGAGGCCGGCATCGAGGCGCAGAAGCTGCGCGAAGAAAAAGCCTACGCCGTGCAGGTGCAGGCGGCGGACTTTCCGCCCGCCGTGCGCCTGCTACGCGCCCAAGGCCTGCCGCGCGAGAGCTTCGACAACCTGGGCCAGGTCTTCAAGCGCGAGGGCTTTGTCTCCACGCCGCTGGAGGAACGCGCGCGCCTGCTCTATGCCCTCTCGCAAGAGCTCTCGCACACGGTGGCCAGCATCGACGGCGTGGTGGCGGCGCGCGTGCACCTGGTCGTGCCCGAGAAGCATCCGCTGATCGACAAGCCCCAACCCTCGGCCGCCTCCATCTTCATCAAGCACCGGCCCGATGCCGACCTGGCCCTGCTGGCGCCCAAGATCCGCGCCCTGGTGGTGAACAGCGTCGAAGGCCTGCCGGCCGAGAAGGTGACGGTGGCCCTCTTTCCGGCGAGCCCGGCCAGCCCGGCCCAGCGGGGCCCGGCCGCCGAGGCGCCGGTGGCCACACAGGCCTCGGCCCTCTGGCCCCTGAGCCTGGGCCTGGCCGGCCTGAGCCTGGTCGGTGGTGCCTGGCTGCTGCGCCAGCGTCGCAGTGCGGCCACCCGCCAGGAGCCCGGCGCCGAACTGGCCCTGCCCACCAGCGCCCCCGGAGGCACGCCCCATGCGTGATCACCACCCCCATCTGCAGGACCGCCGCCGGCTGCGCGAGCACCAGGCCGCCCTGGCCCGCCTGGCCCTGCGCCTGATGCGCAGCGCCCCGCGCGCCACGCCCCAGCTCAGCTGGCAGGCGCTGGAGACCGCCCCGGAATGGCTGGCCCGCCCCGAGCCCGAGCTGCGCCAGCTGCAGATGCAGGTGGGCGCGGTGTTCTGCGCCCCGGCTCTGCGGCGCTGGATCTGCCGCACCCGCGTGCAGGCCCTGCTGCAAGCCCTGGGCCCGAGCTTTGTGCAAGCCCTGCTGCAAGAGCCCGACCGGGCGCGCGATGCCAGCTTGCCGGCCGAGCTGCCCGACTGGCCGCTGAGCGAGCCCAGCCCCCAGGACCCGGCCGCCGTGGCCGAGCTGCTGCGCAGCTGTGGCGCCGCCGTGCTGATCGGCACCCTGCCGCACGGCGCCCTGCGCCATGCCGCCAGCCAGGCCCTGGCGCCGCTGGCCGAGCTGATGATGCCGGCCGCCCATGCCCAGGCCCTGCTGCAGCGCGCGCAGGCGCTGGCGCAAGGCCTGACCCTCTCGATTCCGGCCGGCCCAGGAGACACGCGATGAGCTATCTGCTGTGGCATGAGCACGCCCCCTCGCTGGCCAGCCCACGCCGCCTGTTCGCGGCCCATGAGCTGCCCGAGTTCGAAAGCCTGCAAGCCCTGCGCGAGCGCCTGCTGGAGCTGGCCCGCGAACAAGAGCTGCGCTGCCAGCAGGCCTGTGCCGATGCCCAGGCCCTGGGCCTGGCCCAAGGCCTGCAACAGGGCCGCCAGGCCGCCCTGGCCGCCGTGCAGCAGGAATGGGCCGCTGCCCTGCAAGCCTGGGAGCGCAGCCAGCAACAGGCCCTGCACAGCCGCCGCGAGGACGTGGCCCTGCTGGCCCTGCAGGTGGCGCGCAAGCTGATCGGCCAGCTGCCCGAGGCGGAACAACTGGCCCGCCTGGCGCAGGAAGCCGCACGCAGCCTGCTGCCCGAGGCGGCGCCGGTGCTGCTGCGCGTGCACCCCGCGCATGAACAGGGCTTGCGCGAGCTGCTGGCGCCCAGCCTGGCGTCTGGCCAGATGCAGCTGCTGGCCGACGCCGCCCTGCCGCAGGAGGCCTGCCGCCTGAGCTCGACCCTGGGCGAAGCCGATGCCGCCCTGGCCACCCAGCTGGCCCGCATCGCCGCCAGCTGGGGCCTGGGCGTGGCGGTGGACATCGAGGTACAGCCCTGATGGACACAGCCACCCTGCCCGCAGCCGGGGCCCGCCCCACCGCGCAGCTGCTGCACCAGCTTCAGCATGCCCAGGCCGTGGCCGAGCAGGGCCGGGTGGTGCAAGCGCTGGGCACCTTGCTGCGCGTGCGCGGCCTGCGCGCCCGCATCGGCCAGAGCTGCCGCGTCTTTGACCCGGCACGGCCCGAGCATCCAGCGCTGTGCGCCGAGGTGGTCGCTTACCTGGACGGTGAACTGTTGCTGGCGCCTTTTGGCTCGCTGCAAGGCCTGCCGGTGGGCGCCCTGGTGCAGGTGACGGCCGAGCAGGCCAGCCTGCCCTGCGGTGCCGGCCTGCTGGGCCGCGTGCTGGACAGCTTGGGCGAGCCCATGGACGGCCGCCCCCTGCCGCCCGGGCTGGCGCGCGTGCCCCTGATGCGCCCGGCGCCCCACCCGCTGACCCGGCGCATGGTGGCCCAGCCCTTCTGCACCGGCGTGCGCGCCATCGACGCCCTGCTGACCGTGGGCGAGGGCCAGCGCGTCGGCGTGTTCGCCATGGCCGGCGGCGGCAAGTCCACCCTGCTGGGCATGCTGGCCCGGCATGCGCGCGCCGATGTCAATGTGATCGCCCTGATCGGCGAGCGCGGCCGCGAGGTGCGCGAGTTCATCGAGGACGCGCTGGGCCCCGAGGGCCTGGCCCGCTCGGTGCTGGTGGTCTCCACCTCGGAGCGCCCGGCCCTGGAGCGCGCCCGCGCCGCCCTGGCCGCCACCGCCCTGGCCGAGGGTTTCCGGGCCCAGGGCCAGCGGGTGCTGCTGATGATGGACTCGGTCACCCGCCACGCCCGCGCCTTGCGCGAGCTGGGCCTCTCGGCCGGCGAGCCGCCGGTGCGGCGCGGCTACCCGCCCTCGGTGTTTGCAGAGCTGCCCCAGCTCTTCGAGCGCGCCGGCAATGACGATCAAGGCTCTATCACCGCCTTCTACACCGTGCTGGCCGAGGACGAGGACGGCGAGGACCCGATCGCCGAGGAGGTGCGCTCCATCCTCGACGGCCATGTGCTGCTCTCGCGCAAGCTGGCGCAGCAGCAGCATTACCCGGCCATCGATGTGCTGGCCAGCGTCAGCCGCGTGTTCCAGCGCGTCACCACGCCCGAGCAGCAGGCGCAGGCCGCCCATCTGCGGCGCCTGCTGGCCCGCCATGCCGAGGTGGAGTTCCTGCTGCGCGTGGGCGAGTACCGGGCCGGCGGCGACCCACTGGCCGACGAGGCCATCGCCCGCCTGCCGCAGCTGCAGGCCCTGCTGCGCCAGCCGCCGCTGGAAGCCAGCCCCTGGGCCCAGACCCAGGCCGCCTTGCGCGAGGCCCTGGCATGAACCCGAGCGCCTCCCCGCACGGTCAGTTGCGCGAGCTGCGCCATCTGCAGCTGGAGCCCGCGTCTGCCCAGCAGCTGCTGCAACTGCGCCAGCTGCGGCGGCGCCGCGCCGAAAGCGCCTGGGCCCAGGCCGCGCAGGCCCTGGCCGAGGCGCAGGAGGCCGTGCAGCAGCGCCAGCGGCGGATCGAGCAGCGGCGCCGCGAACGCCAGCAGCTGCAAGATGACCTGGGCGGCCCCCTGGCGCCGCAGCTGCCGCGCTGGAGCGCTCAAGCCGGCGCCCGCCAGGCCCAGCTCGATGAATGGCTGGAACGTGAGGAATACGCCTTGCTGGACGACGAGCACGCGCTGGAGCGGGCGCAGGACACGCTGCGCGCGCGCCAGCAAGAGCTGGCCCGGCTGCAGGAGCGCGAGGACCTGGCCCAGGGTCTGTTGCAGGCCCAGCGCCAGCAGCGCCTGGCCGCTCAGGAGAAGCGCCGCGAACTGGCGCTGGAGGAACGCCGACCATGCGCCTGAGCCCTGCCCCGTCCGAGGCGCCGAAGGACACCGGCAGCCCGGAGCGTTCGCCTGGCACCGAGCCCGTGACCGCGCTCGACAGCCTGGCCCTGCGCTTTGAGCGCAGCCTGCGTCAGCGCCAGCGCCAGCAGCCGCCGCGAACGCCGCAGCGCGAGTCTGCGGCCCCGGCACCTCGCAGCCACAAGCGCGCGGCAAGCGAGGAAGAAGCAGCCCGCCTGCCCGCCGAGGCCCTGGCCCAGCTGGCACTGCCGGCTTGGTCGCCAGCGGCCATGCAACGCCCCCTCCCAACAGAAGCCCCGCCCGCCGCCAGCGAGGGCCCGGCGCCGCTGCGCCCGCCGGCGCCCGCCGAGCCGGCAAGACCTGGCCCCAGCGCCGCGCCTCTGCCCGAGCCGGCGCGGCCGCTGCTGCCCGACGCGCCCAGCTCCGCGGAAGCGAAGCAGTGGCAGCTGGAGCTGAATCCGCAGCCCCTGCACAGCGGCTGGCTGCTGCAGGCCGAGCGCCAGGCCCTGGCCGCGGGCGGCGGCAGTGCCTGGACCCTGCAGCTGGCCGCGCCCGCGCTGGCCCACACGGCCGGGCAGGAGCAGCGCCTGCTGCTGCAACAGCAAGGCCAGGCGCTCAGCGAGCGCCTGCGTCGCAAAGGACTGCAACTGGAAGGCCTGAGCCTGCAGGGCCGCGCCCCGAGCCGGGCCGATGAAGACAACAGCGCCGAGGAGGACGCGCATGGACACGATTGAGGCCGACGCCCGCCCCATGCTCACGCCGCTCCTGTTGCCCAGCCCCTTGCCCAACCAAAGGCCCGAACCCTGGCTGCGCGGCCCACGCCTGGCCCTGCGCGAGTTCTGGGGCGAGGACTTGATGGACCTGGTGGCCATGCACCGGGAGCCGCGCCTGCGCGCCTGGCTGCTCGACGATGCCGCCCTGGACCAGGGCCTGGTGGCCTGGCGCTTTCTGCACAACATCCAGGCCGTGTACCGCCAGCACGAGGGCCTGGGCATCTGGCATGCCTCGACGCCGCAGGCCGAGCCGGGGCTGACGCCGCGTTTCATCGGCTGGTTCAACCTCATGCCCCTGCCCGCCCGTGGGCCGGAGGCGGTGGAGCTGGGCAGCCGCCTGCTGCCCAGCGCCTGGGGCGGTGCCCTGGCGCTGGAAGGCGGCGAGCTGCTGCTGCGCCATGCCTTCGAGGGCCTGGGCCTGGCGCGCGTCTGGGCCACCTGCCACCCGGACAACCGTTCGGCCCGGGCCTGCCTGGCTGCCCTGGGCTTTGCCGAGCAGGGGCTGGACGCGTACGAAGGCCAGACAGCCGTCTACGCCCAACTGGAGCGCAGTGCCTGGCAGGACAGCCTCGCCCTGTCGCCACGTGCGCGCCGTGCCCGCGGCCTGCGCGCCCATCGCGAGGGGCGGGCATGAGTGGCATTGAAGGACTCGCTGCGGTGGGCGGCCTGAGCCCTCTCGACCAGAGCCTGCGCATGAGCGCGCTCTGGCGCAGCGCGCAGGAGAGTCTGGGCGCCAGCAGCCCGATCACCAGCACGGTCGGCGGCGCGGACGGCAAGAGCGCCGAGCCGGCCGAACAGGCCCAGCTGCCGCCCGAAGCCGCCGCGGCCCAGGCCGTGGCGCCCAGCCAGCCCCTGCGATTGAGCAGCCTGCTGGCCGACCCGACCCAGCTGGCGCGCACGCGCCCGACACCGGTGCAGGCCGAGCTTGAGGAGGAAGAGGAGGAGCAGGAACACCGCGCGGCGGAAGAACACAGAAGCCCGGCCCGCCCCGGCGCGGCCGAAGAGGCCGAGCCCGCCGACTGGCGCCCCCTGCTGCTGCGGCGCTGGCAGCAATCAAGCCTGCCCGAGGCGCGGCTGATCCTGCAGCGTGCGCGCGAGCAATGGGCGCAGGGCCGGCGTGTGCTGCTGGCCTGCCCGGCCGAGTCCCTGGCCACGCAAGGCTCTGAGCTCGGTGCCCTGGCCGGCTGGGCGGCCCTGCTGCATGGGCAGGCTGGGCCCACGGGCTTGAGCCTGAACGGCCCGCGCTGGCGCGTGCAGATGCAGTGGCGCCATGCCGCAGCGGCGGGCCGCCCTGACGCGGGCCCGGCCACCTGCCTGATGGCCCATGCGGTGAAAGAAGCCCCCTCGCCCGGCCTGGCCTGGCAGCTGCGCCCCAGCCCCGAGCCCGGCCAGGCGCGCGCCCGCATCGCCTTGCAGCTGGGCCCGCTGTGCGAGGCCGGGCAGCGCTGGCAGGACCTGGGCCTGCGCCTGGATGCGGCGCGCGCCTTTCGCAGCGCCCTGGGCCCGCAGTGGAGCGTGTGGCTGCTGGCCAGCCCGGAACCCTGGATGTGCGGCTCGACGGACTGGAATTGAACGAGGATGACGATGAACGCTGCTGTTTGTGACACCCACACCCACACCCACGCCGACGCCGAAGCCGGGAGCGAGCGCCTCTCGGCGGACAGCCTGAGCCTGCTCAGCCGCCTGGGCGAAACCGCCGCCCTGCTGGAGCATGGCTGCCTGGTCTGGGCCTCGCGCACCTGGCAGGCCGCCTGGCCCAGCCTGCCGGAAGGCAGCAGCCTGGCAGCGCTGGACGCAGCCCTGCCCGGCCTGCTCTTGGCCTTGCAGGCGCTGGCGCCGAGCGGCCTCTTGCAGCCGCTGAGCCTGAGCCCCGCCGCGCAGTGGGAGGCCAGCGCCCTGCCGCTGGCCCCGGGCCGCTGCCTGCTGCGCCTGAAGGACCGGCGCGAGCGCGCCCGCGTGCTGCAGCGCCAGCTGGACGACCGCGAGCAACTGCTCTTCACCTCGCGCGTGATCTCGGTCGGCGAGATGGCCACCACCCTGGCCCATGAGCTGAACCAGCCCATCGGCGCGGCCAGCAATCTGCTGCGCGGCCTGCGCATGCGTCTGGCGCGGCGCGCGGCCGAGAAGCCCGCCGCCGCGCTCAGCAGCGAGGAAAGCGGCGCGCTCGAACGGGCGCTGGAACAGCTGAGTTTTGCGGCCCGGGTGATCACGCGCATCCGCGAGTTCACCCATTCGCGCCAGCCGCGCCTGCAGCGCCTGGACCTGGCGGCCCTGCTGCGTGAATCGCTGGGCCTGCTGGACTGGGACCTGCAGCGCAGCGAGGTGCAGCTGAGCCTGGACCTGCCCAGCCAACCCCTGCTGGTGCGCGGCGACGCGGTGATGCTGCAGCAGGTGCTGGTCAATCTGATGCGCAACGCCCTGGACGCCATGCGCCAGCCTCCCGCCCAGACGACACCGCGCCTGGGTCTGCGCCTGCGCAGCGAGCAGGGCCAGGCCCTGCTGCAGGTGCAGGACAACGGCTGCGGCCTGAGCGAGGCGGCGGAAAAAAACCTGTTCGTGCCCTTCGCCTCGACCAAGCCCTCGGGCATGGGTGTGGGCCTGGCCATCTGCCGCTCCTTCATCGAGCTGCACCAGGGCCGGCTCTGGTTCAGCCGCAATCCCGAGCGCGGCTGCAGCTTCCACATCGACCTGCCGCTCGACAGCGGCGCCCCCGCCAGCGCGGCGGATCGCTTGGCCGCGCCCTCTCCCCAACCCGTCCGCCTGGAGTGAAGCCCGATGTCCCAGCCCTCACCCACCATCTACCTGATCGACGACAACGCCGATTTCCGCGCCTCGGCCGAGTTCTGGCTCGATGCCGCCGGCTACCAGGTGCAGGCCCTCGGCGACCCGGAGCAGGCGCTGCAAGCCCTGGGCCGGCACCCGAGCGCCGAGCGCGGCTGCGTGCTGATGGATGTGCGCATGCCCGAGATTTCGGGCCTGGATCTGCATGACCGCATGAACGAGCGCGGCCTGGACCTGCCCGTGGTCTATATGAGCGGCCATGCCGATGTGGCCCTGGCGGTGCGCGCCATGCAAAAAGGCGCGGTCAGCTTTCTGGAGAAACCGCTCGACGAGGAGGCCCTGGAGCGCGCGCTGCAAGCCGCCTTTGCCCGCATGGAGGCGCGACAGCAGCAGCAGCAGGCCAAGCAGATCGCGCCGGAGGACGAGGCCGGCCCGCACAGCAAGGCCGAGGCCGGCGACAGCCCCGGCGCGCAGGAGTTCCGCCGCCGCGAGGCCACGCTGGCGCCGCGCGAGCGCGAGGTGCTGGGCTGGGTGATCCAGGGCATCTACAACAAGAACATCGCCGACCGCATGCAGCTCTCGGTCAAGACCATCGAGCTCTACCGCGCCCGCGGCATGGGCAAGATGGGCGCACGCTCGGTGGCCGAGCTGACGCGCATGATGGTCAGCCGCCAGGTGGAGGGCGCATGCTGAGCCCGGCCCCGCAAGCACCCGCAGCGCGGGGCGAACGCCTGCACGAGCCTGCGGCGGAGGGCCATGCGACCCGGCTCAGCCTGGCCGCCGACAGCCCGAGCGGCCCGGTGCAGCTGCTGCTGCCCCCTGAGCTGCACAGCCCCGCCCAGGCCGCCCTGCTGCTGCACCGCGCAGCCACCTGGCTCGATGCCCTGGAGGACTGGCTGGCCCCGGGCGAGCTGCTGCACTGGGCACCGGCCGAGGCGGCGGGCCCCGGTGCCGCACCGGGCCGGCTGCGCGCCGCCATCGCCTGGGGCCACCGGACCGACGAGTTCGGCGGCCCGCAAGGCCTGGAGCTGGAGGCCGCGCCCCTGTTCCAGCGCCCGGCGCCGCCGCCCCTGCTGGGCCTGCAATGGCCGGCCCTGGCGGCCGAGCTGCTGCTGGGCCGGCAAGACCTGCCCCCCGAAGACCTGGCCGGCCTGACCCTGGGCAGCGTGCTGCTGATCGAGGCCAGCTTCTGCAGCGATTGGCAGGCCTGGCTGCGCCTGCCCGCCGCCTGCACCGCCATGGCCCCGACCTGGGGGCGCAGCCTGTGCGCCGGCAGCGAAGCCAGCTGGTTCGACCGCCCCAGCGGCCTGGCCGCGCGCGCGCCGGGCAGCGGCGTGCTGGAGTTCCGCCAGGCCCTGGCCGAGCCCCTGCCGGCCGAGCGCCTGTTCGGCTGGGCGCCGCTGGCCACGGCCTTGCTGCCCGCCACGCCCATCAGCCTGTGGTGGGTGGACCGCAGCGGCCAGCAGCCCGACTGCGAGCTGGCGCGCGGCGAGCGCCTGGGCTGGGGCCGGGGTCAGGCCTTGCGGGTGACCGAGCTGTGCGCGCCCGAGCGCTGCGCCCAGCTGCAGGCGGAGCGTGCATGGATCTGAATCAGTTCTCGCCCGCCTCGGCCCTGCTGACGGTGGTGCTGCTGTCGCTGGCGCCTTTCGTCGCGGTGATGGTGACCTCCTTCACCAAGCTGGTGGTGGTGTTCGGCCTGCTGCGCAATGCCCTGGCCTTGCAGCAGACCCCGCCCAATATCGTGCTCAATGGCCTGGCCCTGGTGCTGAGCGTGTATGTGATGTACCCGGTCGGGGTGCAGATGCAGCAGCGCATCGGTGACAAGCCCCTGGGCAGCAATGCCCAGGCCATGCTGGCCGCGGCCGACCAGGCCAAGGAACCGCTGCGCGAGTTCCTGATCCGCCACACCCGGCCGCTGGAGCGCGCCTTTTTTCTGAAGACGGCGCAACGCTCCCTGCCCCCCGATGCGGCAGAAGCCCTGAGCGAGCGCGACTTCATCGTCGTGGTGCCGGCCTTCACCGTGAGCGAGCTGTCGGTGGCCTTCGAGATCGGCTTCCTGATCTTCCTGCCCTTTCTGGTGGTCGATCTGGTGGTGGCCAACATCCTGATGGCCATGGGCATGCAGATGCTTTCGCCCACCACCGTGTCCCTGCCCTTCAAGCTGCTGCTGTTCGTGCTGATCGACGGCTGGGTGAAGCTGGTGCACGGCCTGATCCTGACCTACCACTGAGGCCCAGACCCATGAACAACGAAGTGATCCAGCTGACGCAGCAGGCGCTGTGGTTTGTGCTGCTGCTGTCGGCACCGCCGATCCTGGTGGCGGCCGTGGTGGGCTTGCTGGTGGCGTTTGTGCAGGCGGCCACGCAGCTGCAGGAGCAGACCCTGCCCTTTCTGCTCAAGTTCCTGGCCATCGTGCTGACGCTCTTTGTCACCGCCTCGCTGCTGGGCGGCGGGCTGTACCAGTTCAGCGACCGGGTGTTCAGCGACTTCGCCAGCCTGGTGCGGCGCTGAGCGCGGGCGCGCCGCATGGACTTTCTCGCCACCCTGGACCTGGGCCAGGCCCTGCTGCTCTGGGGCCTGTGCGCCGCGCGCATCGCCACGGCCTTCCTGCTGCTGCCCCTGTTCAGCCAGGATGTCGTGCCCAGCCTGGTGCGCAATGCCATCTTCATGAGCCTGGCCGGCCTGGCCATGGCCTTGCAAGGGCCGGCCCTGCTGCAGGCGAAACTGCCCTGGGGTGATGCCTGGGGCCTGCTGCTGTGCCTGGGGCGCGAGGTCTTCATCGGTGCGGCGCTGGGCTTCTTCTGGGCCCTGCTGCTCTGGGCTTTCGAGGCGGCGGGGCAGATCATCGACACCAAGATCGGCGCCACCACGGCGCAGATCGTCGATCCGCTGGGCGGGCACCAGACCTCGCTGAACGGCGCCCTGCTCTCGCGCCTGGCGGGCTGGGTGTTCATGAGCAGCGGCGGCTTCATGCTGATGGTGGGCAGCTTACTGGACAGCTATGCCCTGCTGCCCCTGCATGGGCAAGACCTGACCCTCTGGCCCGGCGGCGCGCGCCTGTTCGAGACCGGCTTCGGCCGCCTGATGGCCTTGAGCCTCTTGATCGCTGCGCCCGCCCTGCTGCTGAGCTGGGTGATGGACATGGCCATGGGCTTGATCAACCGCTTTGCGCCACAGCTCAATGTGGCCTCGGTGGCCAGCTCGCTCAAGAGCGTGGCGGTGGTCTGGCTGCTGTGGCTGCAGCTGGCCTTTCTGGCTGAGCAGCTGGGCGGCCAGCTGATGCTGCAGCCAGCGGCCTTGAAGGCCTTGCTGCTGCAGCTCTGGCGCTGACACCGGCCACGGTCGGGCCGGTGCGGAGCGGGGCTCATGGCTAGGGGCAAGTGGGGGGTTCGGCCGTCACAAGCTTGGCGTACAGTCGCCCAGCCCTTCCCCTGATGTTCCTGCTGATCCGGCTTTGCGCCCCTCTACCCACCCATGTCTGCCGATCGTGCCCAATGGCAACGCCTGTCCGCCCTGCTCAATGAAGCGCTGGATCTCAGCGCCGGCGCGCGGCAGGCCTGGCTGACCCGGCTGCACCAGGAAGATGCAGAGCTGGCCCGGCAGGTGGCCGATCTGCTGGCCAATGAAGCCACCTTGCCCAGCGTCGGGCCACGGGTGACTGCAGCCCCTACCACCAGCCCGCGCGAGCCGGCACCGAGGCCGGCTGCCGCCGTATCGGTCGATCGCGAGCCGGGCGCGCACGAAGCCACGCCCACCACGCCCCTGCCCGCCCCGCAAGCACCGGCCCAGCGTCTGGGCGCCTGGTCTCTGCTCTCGCGCATCGGCCAGGGCGGCATGGGCGAGGTCTGGCTGGCCGAGCGGGCCGATGGGCTCTATCAGGCCCGTGCTGCCATCAAGCTGCTGCGCAGCGACCTCGATGCCCGCCAGCTGGGCGCCCGCTTTGCGCGCGAACGCGCGGTGCTGGGCCGGCTCAACCACCCCGGCATTGCCCGCCTGCTGGACGCCGGCATCGGCGCCCAGGGCCAGGCCTATCTGGTGCTGGAGCATGTCGAGGGCCGCGCGCTCAACGACCATGTGCTGCACCAATGCCCGCGCCTGACCGAGCGCGTGCAGCTGCTGATCCGCGTGGCCGAGGCGGTGGACCACGCCCATGCCCAGCTGATCGTGCACCGCGACCTCAAGCCCACCAATGTGCTGGTGCAGGCCGATGGCCAGCCCAAGTTGCTGGACTTCGGCATCGCCGCCCTGCTGGAAGACGAGCCGGGAGACGCCAACCACGACCTGACCCGCCAGGCCGGCCTGAGCCTGACGCTCAACTACGCCGCCCCCGAGCAGCTGCTGGGCGACCTGATCGACACCCGGGCTGATGTCTTCGCCCTCGGCGTGATGCTGTTCGAGCTGCTCAGCGGCAGCCTGCCCTTCGCGCCGCGCGGCAGCAAGCGCACCGCCACCGAGCGCGCGCTGCTGCATGATGAACCGCTGCGCCTGGCCGTTGCCGCGGAGCACACGGGCGCGCACTACGACCCGGCCAGCCCGGGCCTGCCGGCCGATGCCCAGCTGGCCCAGGGGGATCTGGAGGCCATCGTTGCCAAGGCCTTGCGCAAGAAGCCGGCCGATCGCTACGGCAGCGTGCGCGAGCTGATCAACGATCTGCAGCGCTGGCTGGAGCACCGCCCGGTGAGCGTGCGCCGCGAAGACTGGCGCCATCGCACCCGCCTGCTGCTGCGCCGCAATGCCTTGGCGGTAGGCGCGGGCAGCCTGGTGCTGCTGAGCCTGGGCGCCGGCCTGGGCGTGGCCACCTGGCAGTGGCAGCGGGCCGATGCCGCGGCGCGCCAGTCCGACCAGGTGACGCGCTACCTGACCGACCTGCTGGCCACCGCCACGCCCGAGGCCCATGGCGGCCAGTGGCCCACCGTGCTGCAGTTGCTGATGGAAAGCCGCGACGAGCTGCCGCAGAAGTTCGCCAACGACCCCGACACCCGGCTGCGCCTGCTCGAGGTGCTGAGCAACACCTTTGGCGCCCTCAACCATTTCGACGCCGCCTTCCCCCTGGCCGAGCAATGGACTCAGCTGGCTCTGGAGCGCCACGGCGCCGGCAGCCCGCAGGCTCTGCAAGCCCAGCTGGGCCAGGCCTGGTTGTGGCAGATCAGCGGCCACCATGTGGAATCCATGGCCTTGCTCGAGCCCTTGCGCGGCGCCATCGTCAAGACCTTCGGCGAGATCTCCGAACCGCACAGCCTGACCCTGCAGGTGCTGGCCGCCAATGCCATGCACCTGGGGCGGCTGGACGACGCCGAACGCATCCTGACCCAAAGCGGCGCCCTGCAGCAGCGCCTGCACCCGGGCGGCGCGCTCGAGCGGGCCGACTACCTCAACAATCTGCGCGTGCTGCGCAACGAGCAGGGCCGGCCACGCGAGGCCCTGGCCGCGCTGGAAGCCACGCGTGACCTGTGGGACACGCGCGATCCCAAGCTGGCCATGCAGATGCTGGTGATCCGCCAGAACCACCTGACCGATCTGCTGCGACTGAACCAGTTCGAGGGCGCGCTGCAAACCCACCGCAAGCTGATCGATGACATGAACCGTGTGCTGGGCCCGGGCAATGACCTGAGCTTCCTGGAGCACCGCGGCTTCATCCCCGAATACTTCCTCGCACGCGGCCAATACGGCGAGGCGCAGCGAGAGGTGCAGAGCCTGATCGACACGGCAGCGCGCGACAAGACCTGGCCCGAGAGCGCGCAGCTGCGCCTGCTCAGCATGGCCTTGATCGCCCAGACCCGCCACCAACTGCAGACCGCCGGCGGCAGCAACAAGCCGCCGCAGGCCCGCAGCGAGGTGCCAGCCATGCCAGGCCGCGTGCGGCAGGAGCTGATGCAGCTGCTCGATCGACTGCGCCAGAACAGCAGCCTCACGCAAAGGCAGCGCAGCGGCATTGCCCTGGACCTGGCCGAGGTGGCCCTGGCCTTCGACGAGGCCGCGCTGGCCGAGCTCTGCATGCAGTCCATCGACGCCAGCAACCGCCGCGAAGCGCATGGCAAATCACGCTTGCTGATGGTGGAGGCCCAGCTCGCGCGCGGCCAGGGCGATCTGGCCCGCAGCCGCAGCCTGCAGGACAAGCGCGTGGCGGCGCTGGAAGCCAGCACCGACCCGGCCACCGCCTTCAGCTGGTCGGCCCATCTGGACCTGGCCTACACCCAGCTGCTTCAGGGCGAGACCCAAGCCGCTCAGGCCAGCCTGGACCGAGCCCTCACACGCCGCCCCGCCACCCTGCCCAGCGGCCACCCGCTGGACAGCCTGGGCGCCAGCCTGCAGGCCTGGATCCAGGCCGGCAAGCCACCGTCGGCCCGGCCGCGCGCTTCACTGGGAGCGGCCTTCATCAGCTCGTGATGGGTGGGCCGGCAGTGCCTCAGGGTTGAGGTCGGTCCACCACTGGCTTGAGGACGGTCAGGCTTTCGGCGATCACCCAGTGGGTGTTCAGATCCAGGCGCAGCACCTGGCCGTCTTTGTCGTCGCTGACTTCGATGCGGGCCGGCTCTCCGGCCTTGACGATCAGCGCCGGCTTCGCAACCACGCGCAGATTGCCGTGCCAATCCTCACCCGAGGCGTAGGGCACGCTGGCGTCTCCGCGCAGGATGACCAAGTCGAGACGGAATCTGTCATCGGCCAGCGTTGTGGGTTCCATGCGGATCAACCACGACGAGTCCTGACGCGATTCACCCGGCTTGTCGGTGAAAAAGAAATTGGGTTTGGACTGCCAGGTGGTGCCGCGCAGGGCACGCTTCAACTCGCCATTGATGCGGATGTCGATGTCGGTCTCCACCAGGTGATAGCCCGCCTGCACCGGCGGCACGGCCGGCTTTTTGGCGGCCGTGGCCGGCGCGGGCTTCAGGGCATGAACCAGGCCGGCGCTGCCGAGGCTGAGCCCCAGAGTCAGGGCCAGGGCCAGGCGGCGGCGCCATTGCGGCAGGCGGTGGTGGGCTTTCAACATCTGAACTCTCTCCAGCAAAGGGTGTTGGGCCTGCCAGCTGCAGGCCAAGGTACTGCCACGGAAATGGGGCGTCAGGGACTGCAGGTCCTGGGCCTTGAGCAAGGCGCTGGCGTAGGCGGCCAGGGCGGCGCGCGGCTGCGCTTGCAGCACACGGGCATCGCAGGCCAGCTCCTGGTCGGCGCGCAGGCGGCGCAGCCCCCACCAGGCCAGCGGGTTGAACCAGTGCAGGGCGCAGATCAGATGGGCCAGCAAATGGCTGAGGTTGTCGCGGCGCTGCTGGTGCACGGCCTCGTGCGCCAGGATCAAGCGCTGCTCGGCCGGGCTGAAGCTGGCCTCGAAGTCCTCGGCCAGGCACAGGCGCGGGCGCAGCAGGCCGACCAGGGCCGGGCCGGTGCCGGCCGGTGAACGCCAGCAGCCACTCTCGACATCGAAACGCAAGCCCGCCATCAAGCGGGCATGACGCGCGGCCAGCAGGCCCAGGCACAGCAGCACCCCAAGCGCCCAGATCAGGACGAGCAAGACAGGCCAAGCGAAGCCGGCGCTGGCGCCCGCCGCCTCGGGCAAGGCCGACCAGTCGAGCAAGGAGTCCGGGCTCCAGGATCCCAGGGCCTGGGCTTGTAGCCGCAGCACCACCGCGGGCACGAAGGCGTCGGAGCGCGGCCAGGCCATGCCGAGCAGGAGCAGCGGCAGGGCCAGCCAGGCCGCGTAGGTGGCGCCTGCGCCCAGCAGGCGCAGCAAAGCCGGCCGCAGCAGCCACAGCAAGAGCAGAGCGCCGCTGAGCACCAGGGTTTGCAAGCCCAGGCTGGGCAGCAGCTGCGCCGCCAGGGCGGCTCCGTTCAAGTACTCAGTCATTCTCATAGTCCTGAATCAGTTGCTTGAGCGCCTTCAGCTCGGCCGCACTGAGCTTGCGCTGGGCCGAGAAATGCGCCACCAGTGGGGTGAGGCGGCCCTGGAACAGTCGGTCGATCAAACCCAGGCTCTGGCTGCTCAGCCAGTCTTCGCGGCGCAACAGGGGGCTGTAGAGGTAGCGCCGGCCGTCTTTCTCGGCGCTGATGGCGCCTTTGGTGAACAGGCGGTTGACCAGGGTCTTGACGGTGGCGAGCTGCCAGTCCTGGCGTTCGGCCAGGGCCTCGGCGATCTCGTCGGCGCCTTGCGGATGCCGCTGCCAGAGCACCTCCATGACCTGGGATTCGGCGTCCGAGATGCTGATCGGTGGCGGCGGTGCTGCGTCTTTCTTGGCCATGGCAAGCGGGCTCAGTCGGGATGTCGAGTTACTGATTGATCGATTACTTTCGTAAACGAAGCATATGTTTACCGATGTAATCGAATTCGTCAAGCAGGGCGGGCAGGCTCGATCTGCAACAAGTCGCAACAACAGGGCCTCCAGTCGCGCCATAGCAACATCTGACACCCCTGGCAAGCCCTGATATGCGGGTGTCACAGAGCCCTCTTAGACTCGCGGCCCGAAGCGTGAACAAAGTCACATCCTCAAGACAAGGGATGCTTGTCAACGCAACGCGGTTTTTCAACACCCCAGGGAAGGGACCTGCTCGTGGAACTGCTCGATACCTCGGCCTTGTTGCGCATGCTGGCCCTGTACACCCATGTATTGGCCTGTTTTGCGGCGGCGGCCAGTGTGGTTCTGGGTGATGTGGCCATCTTCATGCCCAAACGGGTGGATCGGGTGCTGCTGCGCAAGGCCTCGCGCCTGGTCTTCCTGTCTCTGCTGGCGCTGTGGGTCTCGGGCCTGGTGCTGATCGGAATCGACACCGGATTCGATCTGGCCGTCATCCTGGACAAGCCCAAGCTGCTGGCCAAGCTCAGCGTCGTATCCATCCTCACCCTCAATGGCTGGGCCTTGCACCGCTGGGCATTTCCACGCCTGGCATCGCCTCAGGATGCGCCGCACAAGGCCGCCGGCCTGCCGGCCCTGCTGGGTGGTGTGAGCAGCGCGTCCTGGCTGTTTGCGGCCTTCCTGGGTGTGGCCAAGCCCCTGGCCATCGTGCTGCACTACCCCGGTTTCATGGGGCTCTATGCCGCCAGCCTGGCCCTGGCGATTGCCATTGCCCTGGGTCTGATGCGGCAGCGTCTGGCGCGCCAGTTGCTCATCAGCGACGACGACACCATCTACAGCGTGCTCCAGGACGAGCCCCGGGGCATGCCAGCAGCCTGAGGCAGCCTGCCCTCACCGGGCTGGCTGCGCCCCTTCGGGCCGGGCCGGCGCGCTGAACCAGGCGCTGCGCGGCACAAACTTCGGGCTGGCCGGGTCGCCCAGGTAATGCGGCGACATGATCTGCACGCCGTACTCGTTGAACACATCCTGGATGTTCGCGTGCAGCTGGCTCAACACCTCGGCGCGCGGGCGCGGCTGGCTGGGCGCGGCCTGGCAGACCAGGCGGTACTCGGGGTAGAAGTCCGACAAGGCGGTCTGGAACACCCGGGCCGGCGGCGCATCGAGCACACCCGGCGTGCGCCGGGCCGCTTCCAGCAGCATGGCCTCGACCTGACGCCAGGGCGTGTCGTAGCCGATCGTCACCGTGGTGTCGACGACATAACCTACGCCCTGCACGGCGCGCGAATAGTTCTTGGTGACCGAGCCCATGACCAGGGAATTGGGCAGGGTCAGCTCCTCGCCCAGGCCGGTGCGGATGCGGGTGGTGAACATGCCCAGCTCGGTGATGGTGCCCTCATGCTCCTGCACCCGCACATACTCACCCACGCGGATGGTGCGCGAGAACATCAGGATCAAGCCACTGGCGCCCTGGCCGACGATGCTGGAGGCGCCGAGGGAAATCATCAGGCCCAGCAGCACCGACATGCCCTTGAAGGCCTCGCTGCCCGAACCCGGCAGGTAGGGATAGGCCATCACCAGGGCAAACAACCAGATGCCGGTGTTGATGATGCGGCGCGAGGGGCGCACGGTGTCGCGGTCCATCCAGCCCAGGCTGGCCTGGCCGGCCTCGATGCGGTCGAACACCGGCTTGAGCAGGCCGGTGGCCGCGCGCGCCATGGCAAAGATCACCAGCGCGATGAAAAGATCGGGCAAGGCATGCAGCACGCCGCTGCCGATCTTGAGCAGCACCGCCAGCAGGTAGGCGCTCAGCTGTTCGCCCCAAGGCCGGGTGTAGGGGAACTGGCTCAGCACCAGGCTCAGCCACTGGTAGCTGATCAAGGCCATCAAGCCCCAGCCCAGGCCCAGCACCAGCCAGTGGCTGAAGCTCAAGAGCTTGTCGCGCTGCAGCAGCGGTGTGCCGGCCAGGTGCAAGGCGCCGCTGCGTGAGGCCATGCGGGCCGCCAGGCCGGCATCAAGCGCCCGCTGGCCGCGCCGCACGGCCCAGAGCAGGCCGACAAAGACCAGGCTGGCCGCCAGGCTGTAGAGCGCCGCATGCCACAGCCGGCGCTGGTCGCGGCTCTCGCGCGTCTCGGCGATCAGTTGCTCCAGCTGGCGCTTGGCCTCGGCCACGGTGCTGTCGAGGGTGGCACCGCTGGCCACATCGACATCCTCGGGCGTCAGGATCAAGGCCATCTCGCCGTCCAGCATCAGCATCTGGCCCTGGGCTTCCTTGCGCACCGTCACCTCGCCAGCTCCTGAGCGGGCCAGCACCTCGTTCATGTAGAGATGGGTGCGGCGCGCCCGCTCGGCAGGGCTGACGCCCAGAAAGGGCGCGCGGTACTCGGCAATGCGGCGGTTCAGGATCTGCACCGGGGCGCTGGGCGCCGCGCTCACTGCGGATGCGGCTGGCGCCGGTGCCACCACCTGGGCCGAGGCGACCGCGCCCGTCAACCAGAGCAAGAGCGACGCGAGAACATGCCAGGGCCGCAGACGGCAGCCCCCGAAACGGAACACGTGCATCAACTCGGCTTCTCCCTCGTTCACATGGCCTTGCAAGCATAGCCGCAGCGCTGCGCGCACCAATCTGCGGCAAGCCCCATGCACCACGCCCAGGCAGGCCCGCGCCGCGCACCAAAGCGGCGCATGATCGGGCGAGACCGTGCGCAAGCCAGCGCCAGCCGCCTCGGCCAGCAGCGATCCCGAACGGGCACAGGGCTTGCATTCAGCCCCCCGCAAAGGCCACGGAGACGACCACGCCATGCACGCCCTCACCCTGCCCGCACCGGGCCATTACGACGAGATGCTGCTGCCCAGCGGCGCCCTGCGCCCGCATTACCAGTCCTTCGCGCACTGGTTGCATGCCCAGACCCCCGAAGCCCTGGCCAAGAAGCGGGCCGAGGCCGACCTGCTCTTCCACAAGGTCGGCATCACCTTCGCCGTTTACGGCGACGAGGCCGGCGCCGAGCGCCTGATCCCCTTCGACACCGTGCCCCGCATCGTGCCGGCCGAGGAGTGGCGCATGCTGGAAACCGGCCTTCGCCAGCGCGTCAATGCACTGAACCGCTTCCTTTGGGACATCTACCACGACCATGAGATCGTCAAAGCCGGCCTGGTGCCGGCCGAGCAAGTCTTCGCCAACGCCCAGTACCAGCCGGCCATGCAGGGCCTGGACCTGCCGCACGGCATCTACGCCCACATCACCGGCGTCGACCTGATTCGCCACGCCGACGGCGGCTACTACGTGCTGGAAGACAATTTGCGCGTGCCCAGCGGTGTCAGCTACATGCTGGAAAACCGCAAGATGATGATGCGGCTCTTCCCCGAGCTGTTCGCCAAATACCCGGTGGCGCCGGTGGCCCACTACCCCACCCTGCTGCTCAACACCTTGCGCCACGCCTCGGTGGCCGATCGGACTCCATTCGCCGGGCCGTCCCCAAGAATGGAGTCCCTGCCCCCTCGGGGGGCCGAGCGCGTACCCGCGGGAGCGGGGGCTGATGACGACCCGACGGTGGTGGTGCTGACCCCGGGCCCCTTCAACAGCGCCTACTTCGAGCATGCCTTCCTGGCCCAGCAGATGGGTGTGGAGCTGGTCGAAGGCCAGGACCTGTTCGTCAAGGACGAGTTTCTCTATATGCGCACCACGGTCGGCCCCAAGCGGGTGGACGTGATCTACCGCCGCATCGACGATGCCTTCCTCGACCCGCTCGCTTTCCGCGCCGATTCGATGTTAGGCGTGCCGGGCCTCTTGTCCGTCTACAAGCAGGGTCACCTGATCCTGGCCAATGCCATCGGCACCGGCGTGGCGGACGACAAGTCCATCTACCCCTATGTGCCGGACATGATCCGCTTCTACCTCGGCGAAGAGCCCATCCTGCACAACGTGCCGACCTGGCAATGCCGCAAGCCGGCCGATCTGGACCATGTGCTCACCCACATGGCCGAGCTGGTGGTGAAGGAAGTGCATGGCGCGGGCGGCTACGGCATGCTGGTCGGCCCGGCCTCGACGGCGGCCGAGGTGGCCGATTTCAAGGAACGGGTCAAGGCCAACCCCGCCAACTACATCGCCCAGCCCACGCTCTGCCTGTCCAGCTGCCCAACCTTTGTCGAGGCCGGCATCGCGCCGCGCCACATCGACCTGCGCCCCTTCGTGCTGACCGGCCGTGAAGTGAATATGGTGGCCGGCGGCCTGACCCGCGTGGCCTTGAAGCAAGGCTCCCTGGTGGTCAATTCGTCCCAAGGCGGCGGCACCAAAGACACCTGGATCCTGGAAGCATGAAGGCCCACCCCCGTAGCGCTTCGCGCTCCCCCTGCAAGGGGGCAAGCCCGTGGGCCCGGCCAAGCCGGAGCCCCGGGCTCCGCTGGGCTCGGCCACTCTTGTGCCAGCCGCGCCCCCATCCAACCACGGAGTGCTTCCATGTTGTCTAGGACCGCCGCCCAGCTCTACTGGATGAGCCGCTATGTCGAGCGCGCCGAGAACCTCGTGCGCATGCTGGACGTCACCCATTCCCTCTCGCTGCTGCCGCAGTCGCGCGGCGCCATGACCGAGTTGGCGGCACCGCTGGCCGTCACCGGCACGCTGGAAGCCTTCACCGCCAGCCAGCAACCGCTGGAGGCCGAGCGCCTGTTCAACTTCATGGCCCTGGACCTGAGCAACCCGGCCTCGGTGCTGAGCTGCCTGCGCCAGGCGCGCGAGAACGCCCATGCGGTGCGCGGCCAGATCACCGCCGAGATGTGGGAGGCCATCAACAGCACCTGGCTGGAGGGGCGCGAGTTCCCCAAGCGCGGCATCGCCAGCGTCTCCAGCTTTTTCGACTGGGTGAAGGAGCGCTCGCACCTGTTCCGCGGCGCCACCTACGGCACCTTGCAGCGCAACGACGCTTACTGCTTCATCCGCCTGGGCACCTTCATCGAGCGGGCCGACAACACCGCCCGCCTGCTCGATGTGAAGTCGCAGCTGATCGAGCCGGCCGTGGACAGCCTGATGCCGCTGGACATGCCCACCGAGAGCGCGCCCGATTTCTACGCCTGGAGCGCGCTGCTGCGCTCGCTCTCGGCCTTTGAGGCCTATCACGCGGTCTACCGCGACGCGCTGGACAGCCGGCGTGTGACCGAGCTGCTGATCCTGCGCCCCGATGTGCCGCGTTCGCTGCGCGCCTGCTGCGACGAGATCCGTGAGATCCTGCCCCTGATCGAGGCGCGCAGCGGCGCGCTCGATGCCGGTCGTCAGGTCAAGCTGCTGGCCGGCCGCCTGGCCCTGCGCCTGGCCTATGGCGAGGTGGGCGAGATCCTGGCCACCGGCGTGCACCGCTGGTTGACCGGCTTTCTGGAGGAATCGGCCCAGCTCAGCGACGCGATCCGCCTGGCCTATCTGGAGGCGAACTGAGTCGTGGGGTGAACGAGTGAACAGGTGAACCAGTGAACTTGTGAATACCAAGCGAGCACCTGCGACAGCACCCTCTCACCATTCACCCATTCACCCATTCACCCATTCACCTGTTCACCCGTTCACCTGCCCCCCACCATGCACCTCGCCATCCACCACGAAACGGTTTACCGCTACCAGCACCCGGTGCAGCGCAGCACCCAGGTTCTGCGCCTGACCCCGACCGATGGCAGCCGCCAGCGCGTGCTGCGCTGGGAGCTGAACCTGCCGGCCACGGCCAGCCGCGGGCTCGATGCCTACGGCAACACCATGCATGTGCTGACCCTGGACCGGCCGCACAGCGAGATCCACCTCCATGCCTGCGGCGTGGTCGAAACCGACGACGGCCCGCCCACGCCCGACCCGCGTGACGGCCGCTTCCCGCCCGAGGTCTTTCTGCGCGACTCGCCCCTGACCCAGGCCGATGCGGCCCTGCGTGACTTTGCCGCCGCCCATGCCGCCGCCGTGTCGGCCGATGCCCGCGAAGGTCTGATGGCCATGCTGCAGGCCCTGGCCCTGCACATGCCCTACACCCCGGGCTCCACCGACGCGGCCACGCCGGCGGCCGAGGCCTTTGCCGCGCGCCTGGGCGTCTGCCAGGACCATGCCCAGGTCTTTGCCACCTGCGCGCGCCTGCTCGGCATCCCCACGCGCTATGTCAGCGGCTACCTCGCCGCCGACACCGAGCATGTGGCCAGCCATGCCTGGGCCGAGGCCCGGCTGCCGGGCTCGGCGGAAGAAGGCGGTGGCTGGCTGGGCTTTGATGTCAGCAACCAATGTCTGGCCGACGGCCGCTATGTGCAGCTCGCCATGGGCGCCGACTACCTTGACGCTTGCCCGGTGCGCGGCATGCGCCTGGGCGGCGGGCAGGAGGCGCTGCGCGCCGCCGTGCGCGTGGCACCCACACCCGCGCCGGCCGAACAGCAGTGAGCCCACGGCGATAATCGCCCCGCCCCTGCTCTGACCCACTCCCCGGGCTGCACCATGACCTACTGCGTTGCCATGCGTCTCGACGCCGGCCTCTTGTTCGCCTCGGACTCGCGCACCAATGCGGGCGTCGACCACATCGCCACCTTCCGCAAGATGAATGTCTTCGAGGCGCCTGGTGAACGCCTGATCGTGCTGCTGAGCGCCGGCAACCTGGCCACCACGCAAAGCGTGATCAGCCTGCTGCGTCAGCGCCTGGAGCATGAGGGCGAGCACCTGCTCAACCGCCGCTCCATGTACGACGTGGCCGAACTGGTCGGGCGAACGGTCAAGGAAATCGTCGCCCGCGATGCCAATTCACAAAGCCTGGGCCAGGGCGTGGATTTCGGCGGCAATTTCATCGTCGGCGGCCAGATCCGCGGCGAGGAGCCGCGGCTTTTCCATGTCTACGCACAGGGCAACTTCATCGAAGCCTGCGAGGACACGCCCTACTTCCAGATTGGCGAATCCAAGTACGGCAAGCCCATCATCGACCGCGTCATCAACACCGGCACCTCGCTCAAGGAAGCGGCCAAGTGCACGCTGATCTCGTTCGACTCGACCATACGCAGCAACCTCTCGGTCGGCCTGCCGATCGACATGCTGCTCTACCGCGCCAACAGCTTTGCCCCGGCCGCACCCCACCGCGTCACCGCCGATGACCCCTACTTCAACAAGCTGCGCCGCGGCTGGGGCGAAGGGCTGAAGCGCGTGTTCGCCAAGCTCCCGGACGAAGACTGGTTCGCCTGAGAGCCGGGCGGCTCAACCGGCGTCAGCCCGCCAGGCCGACGTAGACCTCTTGCACATCGTCATGCTCGTCGATGGCGGCGAGAAAGGCTTCGACCTCTTCCAGCTCGGCGCCGCTGAGGCTGACGGTGTTCTTGGGCCGGTAGCCCAGCTTGGCCGAGACGACATTAAAGCCATGCTGTGGCAGGGCACGGCAGACCAGGTCCAGATCGGCGGCATCGCTGAGGAAGACGGTGGGGGCCACTTCGCCGTCCTCATCCGCCTCGCCGAGCTCGAAGTCCTGCGCGCCGGCTTCGATGGCGGCGAGTTCGGCATCGGCCCCAGGCTGCGCCGGCGTGGCCTCGATCAGGCCCAGATAGCTGAAGTCCCAGGACACCGAACCCGCCGCGCCCAGCTGGCCCTTACGGAACAGCACGCGGATCTCGGACACCGTGCGGTTGATGTTGTCGGTCAGGCATTCGACGATCACCGGCACTCGGTGCGGGGCAAAGCCTTCGTAGGTGACACGCTCGTAGTGCACCGCATCACCGAGCAGGCCGGCGCCCTTCTTGATGGCGCGCTCCAGGGTTTCACGCGGCATCGAGGCCTTGCGCGCCTGCTCCACCACCATTCGCAGGCGTGGGTTCAGGTCGGTGTCGGCGCCGCTGCGGGCGGCCAGCTGGATCTCCTTGGACAGCTTGCCGAAGATGCGACCCTTGGCATTGGCCGCCAGGTCTTTGTGTTTGGCTTTCCACTGTGCGCCCATGCGGCTGTGTCCTTGTTGGCTGGATGAATCTGTTGTTGATCAGCCGCATCGACGCGGCCGCGAAGGCCTTGATTGTCGCGGACGCGCAAGCCGCTCCCGGCGGTATCGAAAAATGCGCGCCACGGGCCGTTGTGGTGCATGCAGCGCACCTTCGGGGGGCAGGTCTTGCCTCGGGGCGGCCTTGCAAATCCGAGTTCGGCGTGCAGTTTGACAAGTTTTGAAACAAATCAAACCCGCATGAGGAATGGCATGGCGTGCGCCAGCGGCGATATTGGCAACCATGTCATCTCACCCCAGCTGAACCCAGGAGCCAGCCATGAACACCAGCGGTCCCGCCGCCCCCAGTTTTCTCTACCGCAGCGAGGCATTTGCCGAAGACCTGCCTGACTTGCCCGTGTGGAGCGAGTCGGAACGCCGGCCCCGCCGCGTGCTGAGATCGCTGTGGGTCGCCGCCGCCCTGTTCGTCGGCGCCGGCAGCACTGCCCTGGCCTGGATCGGCTACCGCATCTGAAGCCGGGGCACAAACGCCACCTGGAATGGACAAGGGGCTGCTCACGCAGCCCCTTTTGCTGTCACTTCGGCGCCCTCAGCGCCTCACATCTTCAGACCTTGCGACGGCGCTTGGCGACAGCCAGCAGACCCGCCAGGCCGAGCGCCATCAGCGCATAGCTGGACGGCTCCGGCACCGGGGCCGTCGCTGACAGCACGATCAGCTGGGACTGCGCGCCCGGCAGGGCTGAGCCGGTCTGGTCTTGTTCGGCCACCAGATAGATGGTGCCTTTTTCGTCGATGGTGACGCCTTCGATGCCGTTGTTCGGCAACACTTGGCTGAGATCCAGGCTGCTCAAGACCTGACCCTGGCGGTTCACCTCGACCAGCTTGCGCGAACCCAGGCTCAGCAGCAGCAGGTTGTCGGCCGCCGAGCTGCCGGCCAGGTGATCCACGCCCGAGAGCGTGGCCACATCGGACAAGCTGCTCAGACCCAGCGAGGCTGGATTGAACAAGGCACTCATCGCCGCCACGCCTCCGCCGGGCGGGGTCGAGCCGTCGCCCGAGCTGGATGGCGGGTTGCCGGTGGCCGCCGCAAAGCTCAGGCTGCCGGACAAGACGTTTTGCGGCGACTGCTGCTTGACGGCGATGAAGCTGCCGCCGTTGCGGGTGTCGTAGGCCAGGCCTTCGATGCCGTTGTTGCCGACCGAATTGTTGGCGATCGAGACGAAGTTGCTCTTCAGGACGGCGCTGCCACCATTGACGAAGCTGAAGCGGTAGACATCTTGCAAGCGCTCTTCGCTGACGGCCAGCATGCCGCCGCCCAGGTAGGCCAGGCCTTCCGTGTCGTGCTTGGTGCTGCCGGTGCCGCTCCAGTTGAAGGCCATCTTGCCCAGGGTCTGGCCGGTCAGCGAGATTTCGACCACGCCGGTGCCTTCATCACCGACATAGAACAAGGTGCCGCGGTCGCGGGCGTAGCTGACGGCCGAGGCCTCCAGGCCCGAGACCTGGTTGGCGCTGCTGCCGCCCAGCAGATCCAGGGCATAGCTGGCCTTGACCTGGTAGTTGCCGAGATCGAGGCGATCACCGGCCTGGGCCAGGCCGCTGGCGGCGGTCAGCAAGGCGAGAGCAAGGGATTTGAGTTTCATGTTCAGCTTCAAGGAATAGGTTTCAGATCGGGCGCGTGCAGCGACAGCTCAGCGCGGGCGCTTGCGCGCCACAGCGGCCAGCAGGCCCAGGCCGGCCAGGAGCAGGGCATAGCTTTCGGGCTCCGGCACCGGTGCGGCAGCGATCAGGCCGGGCGAGCCGATTTCCTGGCCATCGGCCGACCGGAAGGCGCCGTTGACGCCGACCACGCTGAGCTGGCTGATCAGGGCGTTGTTCAGGCCGGCTGCGTTGTCAAAGGTCTGCAGGGGCGCTGTGGTGCTGGACACACCGAACTCCACACGGGCCTGCAGCACGCCGCTGGCGTTGAAGATATTGACTGCATCACCGCCGGTGCTCAGGCCGACACCGGCCCCCTTGTACAAGCCGATCTGCAAGCCCACCGGCGCCTGGGCGCCGAACCAGGTGCTCAGGAAGCTGGCCGTGACGTCCTTCTCGGTGAAGATCACCGTCTCGCCCGCGGCGATGCTGGCGATGCCGGTCAGGGCCACCTTGGCCGTGCCGTTGGAGTTGTCGTCCATGGTCCAGCCACTCAGGCTGATGGCGGTGGTGCCCAGATTGCTCAGCTCGAACCAGTCCGCACCATAGGCGGAGTTGCCGCTGGACCAGGCCGAGACCTCGGTGATCCTCAGCTGGGCCAGGGCCGGCGTGCTTGCCAGCGCCAGCAGGGCTGCCACAGGAGCCACCAAAGGAGCCGCCAGAGGGGAGAAGCGGAAAGAGAAGAAGCGCGCTGCGTTCATGGAGGTCTGCCTTGTCGAGTCGTTGCGAGGGTGGAGGAGAAAGCCGCACGCCAGTGTCTGCAGACCGTATGACAGGCCGATGTGGGCAGACCACCTGAACACGGGGGGCTGGGCGTTGCAACCGGCATGAAACAGGGGGCATGCGGCGCGCAATGCTGCAGTGCACAATAGACCCGTCTGCAACAAGCCAGGGGTCAGGGATGCGCCGTGTTGTGTTCAATCAGAAGGGCGGGGTCGGCAAATCGACCATCACCGCCAACCTCGCCGCCATTGCCGCGGCCCAGGGCCGACGCACCTTGCTGGTGGACCTGGACCGGCAGGGCAACTCCAGCCGCTACCTGCTCGGCGAGGGCGCCGATGAGGCGCCAGCCGGTGCGGCCGAGTTCTTCGAGACGACGCTGGGTTTCAGCGTTCGCAAGCCCAAGACCAGCGACTTCATCGTCGAGACGCCCTGGGAACAGCTCCACCTGATGCCCGCCAGCCCCCTGCTCGACGAGCTGCACAGCAAGCTGGAGAGCCGCTACAAGATCTACAAGCTACGTGACGCCCTGGCCGAGCTCGGCGAGGACTACGACGAGATCTGGATCGACACCCCACCCTCGCTGAACTTCTACACCCGCTCGGCCCTGATCGCCGCGCAGCGCTGCCTGATCCCCTTCGACTGCGACGAGTTCTCACGCCGCGCGCTCTACGAGCTGCTGGACAACGTCAAGGAAATCCAGGCCGACCACAACCGCGAGTTGCAGGTCGAAGGCATCGTCGTCAACCAGTTTCAGGCCCGGGCCGCCCTGCCCCAGCGCACCGTGCAGGCCTTGATCGACGAGGGCCTGCCGGTGCTGGCGCCTTACTTGAGCGCCAGCGTCAAGGTCAAGGAGTCCCACGAGCTCTCACGGCCCATGATCCACCTCGACCCGCGCCACAAGCTGACGCTGGAGTTTGTCGAGCTGTACCAGGGCCTGGCCTGAGGCGCGGCGGCGCCCGGCGTTGCCAAACCCGCAGAAACACCGGCCAGCGCCGGTCGCTGTCACGGTTGTGTCACAGAGCGTCCAAAGAATGGTCCGCAGGTCGTGACGAGGGTGCCATAGCGCACACCCCGATGCTCCGACCCTCGCCCTTTGTTTGCCCCACTCTGAGGACTTTGCATGCTGTCTGCACTCCAACTCAAGCTGGGCAAGCGCCTGGCATCCGCCCTGCCTGCCGCGCTCTTCCTCGCGCTCTCGACCGCCCAAGCGCAGGTCGTGGAAGTGGCGGGGTCATCGACCGTGGCCAAATCCATCGTCGAACCCAGCCAAGCCAAGCTGCGCGAGGCCACCGGCATCGAGCTGAAGATGCTGTCGGTGGGCACGGGCAAGGGCATGCAGATGCTGTTTGACGGCAAGGTCAAGGTGGCGGCCGTGTCTGCCTCGCTGGACGAGGCCGTGGACGATGCCAAGAAGGCCGGCGCGAGCGCAACTCCGGCCGGGCTCAAGCTGCACACCTTGCTGACCGATCAGCTCGTGCCCATCGTGCACAACGACAACCCGGTCAAGGAACTGAGCCGCGAGCAACTGCGCGGACTGCTCAGCGGCAAGCTGCAGAACTGGAAAGAGGTGGGCGGGCCCGACCTGGCGGTGCTGGTGGTGACCGGTGCCCCCGGCTCGGGCACGCGCGGCGTGATCGAAAAGCAACTGCTGGCTGGCCAGGCCTTTGCCAGCACGGCCAAGGAGCTGCGCACCAGCGCCGCCGAGTTGTCCGAAGTGGCGCGCGAGAAAGGGGCCATCGGCTACGTCGGCTCGGGCACTGCCGAATCGGCCAAGGGCAAGATCAAGGAAATCAAAGCACCCACCCTCTCTCGCCCCCTGGGCCTGGTGACCGTCGGCGAGCCCTCGCCCGAGGTGCGCAAAGTGTTGGACTACCTGCAAAGCACGGAGGCCAAGAAGCAGTTCCTGCAATAGCAACACAGCCTCAGCCGGTTGGGATCCAGGGAGTTCAACATGACCAACAAAGAGATCACGATCCAACACACGCTGCTGACGGCCTTTGCTGCGGTCATCCTCAGCCTCTCGGCCTTGGCGGGCCTGGCCCTGTGGCAGATTCACACCCTCAGCGCACAGCTGCAGTCGGCCACGCAGAATCTGGTGGCCAAGCTGGCCTCGGTGGCCAGCCTCGAAGCCGTCAACCTGAGCCGCGCCATCACCGTGCGCGACCTCGCCCTCAACGAGGACATCAAGGTTCAGGCACAGCTGCAGGCCGAGCTGAAGACCCAGGCCGAGGCGCTGAGCGCGCTGAACGCCGAGCTGGACCAGACGCCGTGGACCGCCGAGCAAGCCGCGCAATGGGCTCGCCTCAAGGCCGGCACGCAGACCATGGCGACCCTCACCAGCCCCCTGCCCGGCATGATCGATGAGGGCCGGTTTGATGAGGTCAAAGCCCTGGTGGCCGACAAGGTGCGGCCGGCCCAGCTAGCGCTGAACCAGGTGAGCGCGCAGCAGCGCCAGCTGGTCAATCAGGAGGCCCAGCAGGTGCGCGCCAAGGCCGAGGCCGCCATCCACGCCGCCGAGCGCTCACGCACCGGTATCGTCCTCGGCCTGGTTCTGTTGGCCAGCGCCTCCATCGGCATCAGCCTCTGGGTGTCCCGGCGCATCAGCCGCCAGCTGGGGGCCGAACCACAGGCCTTGATGCGGGTCTGCCAGGCCCTGGCCACGGGCGATTTCAGCGTGCCGCTGCAGGGCCGGCCGGGCAGCGTGATGGACAAGCTGGAACACACCCGCCAATCGCTGGCGCAGCTGGCTGGGGGCATTGCGCAAGCGGTACAAAGCATGAGCCTGGCGGCGCAGGAAATCAGCGCCGGCAACCACAGCCTCAGCGGCCGCACCGAGCAGCAGTCTTCCTCCTTGCAGCAAACCGCGGCGGCCATGGAGCAGATGACCGGCTCGATTCGCGAGGCCGCGGACCATTCCCGCTCGGCCACCGAGATGGCCGATTCGGCCCGCAGCGTGGCCGAGCAGGGCGGCCAGCATGTGCAGCAGGTCGTGCACACCATGAACGAGATCGCCGGTGCCAGCCACAAGATCGCCGAGATCATCGGCGTGATCGATGGCATCGCCTTTCAGACCAACATCCTGGCGCTCAATGCCGCGGTGGAAGCCGCCCGTGCCGGCGAGCAGGGGCGCGGCTTTGCCGTGGTGGCCAGCGAGGTGCGACAGCTGGCCCAGCGCAGCACCCAGGCCGCGCGCGAGATCAAGTCGATGATCACGAACTCGGTCGAGCGGGTCGAGCGAGGCAACCGCCTGGTCCATGAGGCCGGGGCATCGATGGAACGCATCGTCGACGAAGTGCGCCAGGTTTCCGCCCGCATCGCCCAGGTCACCCGGGCAGCAGAAACCCAGAGCCGGGACATCTCGCAAATCAATGCCTCGGTGTCCAGCATCGATGCCGGCACGCAGCAGAACGCCGCCCTGGTCGAGCAAACCGCGGCGGCGGCGGAGAGCCTCAAGTTCCACGCCGAGAAGCTGGCGCAGGCGGTGGCGGTGTTCCGCTTCGCCTGATGCGGCCCGGCCGGGCATGAAAAAAGCGGGCCGAGCCCGCTTTCTTTTCGGTGTCCGAGCCGACTCAGCGCTTGCGGCTGCGCCGCGCCATGAAACCCACCACACCGAGACCGGCCATCAGCAAGGCATAGCTGCTGGGCTCGGGCACCGGCGTCACGTCGATGCCGAAGGTGTAGAAGCTGTTGTTGCGGTTGGAGATGCCGCTGACCGTGATGGTGTAGTTGCCGGCAATGGCTTGACCGGCGCCTTCCAGGATTTGGAAGGAATTGCCTGTCGTCAAATTCAGAGCCTCGGGGCCGGGGAAAGCGCCTCCACTGATGGTTGCCTGGAAATTGCTGAAGGCGAATTCAGGGCGCGAGAAGTTGGCGCTGATCAGCACCGACGCATCGCTGAAGCTGCTCAGCGTGAAATTCCAGGTGTCGCTGAAGCTGACCCCATTGCCGAGAGGCGCTGAGTTCTGCAAGGCGCCCGTGGCCGTGATGTCGCCGAGGTTGTAAGTGGCCGCCTGTGCCGCGCCAGCGCCCAGCGCCAAGGTGGCGGCCAATGCCAAAGTCGAGAATTTCATGCCGGAGCCCTTCTTTCTCTGTGTGACGATCTGCGGACCGAACGATCCCACAAAACCATCGCTGCGGCAAAACAGCCGCTGTGTGGTCAAAGAATAGCGCAGCGGCAAAAACCTGGGATCCGCAAAAACAGGGGGGATGGGAAAACACCGGGGCCAGCCACTGCGGAGCCCCGCCCCATCCTGCGCGTGGTCCAGGCTCAGACCGGGCCGTCCACCCGCATCGAGAAGTCCACCGCCTTGATGTCCTTGGTCAGGCGGCCGATGGAGATGCGATCCACGCCGGTGGCGGCGATCCAGCGCAGCTGATCCAGGGCCACGCCGCCGGAGACCTCCAGCAGGGCGCGGCCGGCGTTGAGGCGCACCGCCTCGATCATCTCGGCCTCGCTGAAGTTGTCCAGCAGCACGCTGACGGCGCCGGCGGCCAGGGCCTCCTGCAGCTCGGCCAGGGATTCGACCTCGATCTGGATGTCCACGCCCGCGTTCAGCGCCTGGGCGGCGCGCAAGGCCTCGGACACACCGCCGGCTGCGGCGATGTGGTTTTCCTTGATCAGGATGCCGTGGTACAGCGCCAGGCGCTGGTTGGCGCCGCCGCCCACGCGCACCGCGTACTTTTGCGCCAGGCGCAGCCCGGGCAGGGTCTTGCGGGTGTCCAGCACCACGCAGCCGCGCGGGTTGCTGCTGGCGCCGGCAATCGCGTCGACATGGGCCCGGGTCAGCGTCGCAGTGGCCGAGAGCAGTTGCAGAAAGTTCAGCGCCGGGCGCTCGGCCGTCAGCAGCAGGCGGCCGTCTGCCTCAATCTGGCACACCAGGGTGTCGGCGGCCATGCGCGCGCCTTCGGCGTACAGCCACTCGATGCGGCTGCTCGGGTCGAGGGCGGCAAACACCGCCTCGAACCAGTCGCGACCGCACAGCACCGCGTCCTCACGCACCCGCACATGGGCTTTGACGCGCCGGCCGGCCGGCACCAGCTGGGCCGTCCAGTCGCACACGCCGACATCCTCGAACAGGGCGTCGCGCACATTGCGCTGGCGGGCTTGGTCCAGGGTTTCGTTGTGGTCAAACATGGCGGGCGGTCTCGGTCAGGAGCAAAGAAAGGGCGACAGTCTAGTCCGGCTCGCCAATGCGCAGGCTGAGCGGCGGCAAGCCGTCGATGTGGCCGCTGATCTCGTCGCCGGGCCGCACGGCGCCGACACCGTCGGGCGTGCCGGTGTAGATCAGGTCGCCCGGCTGCAGGTGGTAGTACTGCGAGAGATTGGCCACGATCTCGGGCACGCTCCAGATCATGTCGGCGATATCGCCGCGCTGCTTCTGTACGCCGTTGACGGCCAGGCTGATCGTGCCCGCGCGCAGCACACCGGTGTCACTGACACGCACCAGCTCGGTGATGACGGCCGATTGCTCGAAACCCTTGGCCGTGTCCCAGGGTCGGCCGTTGGCCTTGGCCTCGGCCTGCAGGTCTCGGCGCGTCATGTCCAGGCCGGCGGCATAGGCCCAGACCGCCGCGCGCGCCGCCTCGGGCGTGACCTTGAAGACCGGCGCGCCGATGGCGATCACCAGCTCCATCTCGTAGTGGTAGTTCTGCGTGCCGGGCGGATAGGGCACGGTAGAGCCCGAGGGCACCAAGGCGCTGGCCGGCTTGCTGAAGTAGAAGGGCGGCTCGCGATCGGGATCGGAGCCCATTTCACGCGCATGGGCGGCGTAGTTGCGGCCGACGCAGAAGATGCGGCTGACGGCGTAGCGCGCCTGGCTGCCGCTCACGGCCACGCTGGGCTGCTCGGCGGGGGGGAAGATGTAGTTCAAGCTCATGGCCAATCGGTCCTGCAGTGCCGGTGTGAGGTTGCCAAGCATACGACCGCGCGGCCCGATTCGCGGCTGCACTTGGCAAGTGCGGGCGCCCTGTGTAGGGTGGCGGCCATGTCAAAGTGCCGCACTGCCCTGCCCCCACGATCCATGCCCCCGCGGCTCCACTGGACCCATGCCCTGAGTGCCTGCTGCCTCGCCGCCCTGGTGGGCTGCGCCAGCAGCCCCAACCCATCCCCGGCCGGCAGTGCCGGCAAGCCCCGGCCCTCGCCCGCCAGTTCCGACCGCGACGGACCCGAGGCCGTCATCCCGCCCGGGCTGGATCAGGTGCCCGACGCCACGCCCAAGCTGGAGCCCATCCGCAAGGGCGGCCCCAACAAGCCTTACGAAGTCTTCGGCCAGCGCTACGAGCCCATGACCGAGGACCTGCCCTTGGTCGAGCGCGGCCTGGCCTCCTGGTATGGCAAGAAGTTCCATGGCAAGCCCACCTCCAGCGGCGAGATCTACAACATGTACGCCATGACCGGCGCCCATGCCACCATCCCCATCCCCGGCTACGCCCGCGTGCGCAACCCGGCCAATGGCCGCGAGGTGCTGGTGCGCATCAACGACCGCGGCCCTTTCCACCGCGGCCGCATCATCGATCTCAGCTACACGGCGGCGCTCAAGCTCGGCATCCTCAAGGGCGTGACGCCGGTCGAGGTGGAGCGCATCACGTTCGAGGACATACGCACCGGCGCCTGGCAGCGCAAGGACAACAAGCCCGCGCCGGGCAGCCCGCCCCTGCCCGACAGCAACCCGCCGGTCTATGCCGCGGCCGGTGCCGCCGGTGCGGCCGAGCTGGAAAGCACCCAGCAGCTCGCCCTGGCCGAGGCCGCGCGCCCGGCGGCCGAGCCACCCCTGCCGGCCGCGCCACGCGCCGCCAGCCGCGGCTTCTGGGTGCAGCTGGGCGCTTTTTCGCGCATGGACGGCGCCGAGGCCATGCGCCGCCAATTGCTGGCCGAACTGGACTGGCTGGCGCCCTTGCTGGCCGTGTTCAAGGACAGCGGCCTGCACCGCCTGCAGGCCGGGCCCTACGCCTCACGCGAGGATGCCCGCCAAGCGGCCGACAAGGTGCGCGGCGCCCTGGCCATGAATGCGGTGGTGGTGGAGCGCCGCTGACGCGGGAACAACAGGGCAAATTGCCACCTGTTCGGGCCGGCGGGCCATTGTGTCGCCCCGGGGGCTCGGCGATCATGAGGGCCGGCCCCGCCTCGCGCGGGTCGCGCCCCTACCGAGCCGTTGATGACGCAGTCCCTCGATGCCAACACCCTGCTGCAGGTGAACGCCGTGTTCCACGGCTTCACGGCCCTGGTATGGCTGATCATGGCCCAGGTCTTTCGCATCGCGCCGCGCGCCGCCCTGCTGCTGGCCACGGCCTATCTGTGCATCATCCCGGCCCTGCTCTGCCTCGACTGCCAGGCCTGGTGGCCGGCCGCGCTGCAGGGCTGGGTTCAGAAACTGCTGAGCCTGCTGGGCTTCGCGCTCATGACCCTCGGCATTCGCCGCATGATGCGGCTGCGCATGCGCTGGCTGGACATCGCCGGTGTCGCCGGGCTGGCCGCTGCGGCCATGCTGGCCCTCAGCTTCAGCGGGCACGCAGCGGCTGCCCTGGCCCTGAACTCGGCCGGCATGGGCGCACTGACCTTGTTGGCCGCACGCGATGTGCTGACCGGCGGACGCGCCACCTTGCTGCCCTGGGTACGGGCCTTCATCGTCTTTCCCTATCTGCTGATGGCCTTGATGCTGCTGGGCCGCAGCCTGAGCCTGCTGTGGCTGAACGAGCAACGGCCCTTCTTCGTGCAAGGCCAGCATGCCAGTGTCTGGCTGGCTGGGGCCTATCTGGTGCTGAGCCTGGCCATCGGTATCGGCCTGGTGGGCGTCGTTGTGACCCGCTTGATCGACCGCATCCGCTACATGACCCTGCGCGACCCGCTGACCGACGCGCTGAACCGCCGCGCCCTGGCGGCCGAGCTGGCCCAGCTGCAGGCCCAGGTGGAGCGGGGCCAGACCCACAGCCTAGTGATGCTGGACGTGGACCATTTCAAGCAGATCAACGACAGCCTGGGCCATGCCGCGGGCGATGCCGCCTTGCTGCATCTGGTGAAGGTGTTGCGCGCCTCGATGCGCGAACTCGACCGCCTGGGTAGGCTGGGGGGCGAGGAGTTCTGTGTGCTGCTTCCGCACACCCCACTGCCCGACGCCGCGCGGGTGGCCCAGCGCATGTGCGAAGCCCTGCGTCGCAGCCCCCTGGTCTGGCGCGAGCAGTCGCTGCCACTGACGGCCAGCTTCGGCGTGGTGCCCTGCCAGGCGGGCGATCCGCAGGGCGACAGCAGTCTGGCCATGGCCGACTGGCTGGTCTACCGTGCCAAATCCTTGGGCCGCGACCGCGTCTGCGTGGCTGAACCGGGCGCCAGCCTGGGTCGGGAGCTGTCAGCATGAACCTCGGTGGCGGCCCCACGGATGCACTGACGCTGCTGGCCGCCACGGTGCTGGTGTTTGCCGTGGCCAGCCTGTTCTGGTGGGTGATGGCCCAGGGCGCGCGCCTGGCTCCGCGCGCGTCCTTCGGCCTGGCCCTGGTCAATGCCATGCTGGCCGCCTCGCTGACCTTGCATGCCCTGCGCGGCGAAGCGCCGCACTGGCTGAGCTTCTGGGCCTCGGACGTGCTGTCCATCGGCGCCCTTGCCGTGCTGCGTGCGGTGGTCCCGACCCTGGTCCGAGGGCGCCTCGCCTGGCGCAGCGCCCTGGCCCTGCTCGTGCCGGCCGCCCTGCTGCTGGCCCATCTGCCCTACAGCGGCGATATGCGCAATGAAACCCGGGTGGTCTTCGGCAGCCTGGGTGCCCTGGCCCTGATGAGCGCTCTGGACGCCTGGCGGGCGCTGCGCCAGCGGGTGTCGGTGGCCATGTCCCTGCTGCTCTCGGGGCCGCTGTTCCTGATCAGCGTGCTGCTGGTCGGGCGTTTGATCGAGTCCCTGGTCCTGCCGGGCAACAACACCGACATCCTGGGCTCGGGGGATTTCAACATCGCCTGGCTCTGGTCCATGCTGGCCATGAATCTGGTGCTTAACACCACCATGGCTTTTCTGATCCTGGCCAAGCTGATCCGGCGCATCCAGCGCCTGACCCGCCACGACCCACTGACCGATGTGCTGAACCGGCGCGCCCTCAGCGAGGCCATCGACACCGAGCATGCCCGCCTTCAACGCGGCAAGCCCTATGCCCTGGTGATGATCGACATGGACCGCTTCAAGCAGCTCAATGACAGCCTCGGCCACGCCGCCGGCGACGCGGCCCTGCAGCGCCTGGTCGAGGTGCTCAAGCCCTGCGTGCGCGAGGTCGATGCCCTGGGCCGCCTCGGCGGCGAAGAGTTTTGCATGCTGCTGCCCCTGACCGACATTGCCGGCGCCGCCCTGGTGGCCGAACGCATGCGCCTGAATCTGGAAGAAAGCGAGTTCCTCTGGCAGGGCCAGAGCTGGCCGCTGACCGCCAGCTTCGGCATCGCCGAGGCGGAGCCCGGCGACATCAGCGCCGACGCCGTGCTGAGCCGCGCCGACCGCGCCATGTACCGCGCCAAGGCGCAGGGGCGCAATGTGGTGCAGGCGCTGGACGCCTGACGAGCATGAGCCGAATGGCTTACAGAAACGTGTGAGGGCTTCCACGGAGCTGTCGTGATGGCTGAACAGAATGCGCCGGGCTTTCAACCACCCGGTCGCCACGCTGCCACCCCCCATCATGTCCGAACAAGAATTCGCCCCCTCCCGTCGCCATCTGCTGAAGAGCGCCTCGGCGGCCGCCGCGCTGCCCTTCATCGCCACCCTCGGCGCCCTGCACAGCCGCGAGGCCCAGGCTGCCGGAAACACCCAGCTGATCGACAGCCCCTACGGCCCGATCGCACCGGTCAATGACCTGAGCACCGGCCTGCCCCTGCTGCAACTGCCGGCCGGCTTCAGCTACAAGAGCTATGGCTGGACCGGTGATGCCATGAGCAATGGCAAGCCCACGCCGCGCGCCCACGATGGCATGGCCGTGGTGCAAAGCCGCCGTGTGGGCCGCAGCACCGAGCTGGTGCTGATCCGCAACCATGAAGTCTCAACCGGCCCGGACGCCAGCTACTTCGGCGCGCCCGCGGTGTACGACACCGGCATGTCCGGCAGCAACTACTTCAACGGCGGCACCACCAATCTGGTCTTCCGTGACGGCAACTGGGTGCGCACCGACGCCAATCTGGGCGGCACCCGCAGCAACTGCGCGGGCGGCCCCACGCCCTGGGGCAGCTGGCTGAGCTGCGAGGAGGTCAGCTCCGACAGCATGAGCAGCCAAGGCAAGAAGCACGGCTATGTGTTCGAGTGCGCCGCCGACCCCAGCCAGACCACCGGCCAGCCCATCGTCGGCATGGGTCGCTTTGGCCACGAGGCGGTCGCCATCGACCCCGTCTCGGGCATCGCCTACCTGACCGAAGACCTGTCGGGCAAATCCGGCTTCTACCGCTACATCCCCCTGGTCACGCCCGGCAGCCTGGGCAGCCTGGCGCAAGGTGGCCGCCTGCAGATGGCCAAGGTCAAGGGCCAGAACAACGTCAACATCGCTCCGGCTCAGCTGGAGCAAAGCTATGAGCTGGAGTGGGTGGACATCGCCGATCCTGACCAGAACCGCGGCACCGCCAGGGGCTTGAACGGCGTCAACATCAACGACTGCGCCGGCCCCTTCGTGCAGGGCTGGGCGCAGGGCGCGCTGCGCATGAATCGCGGCGAAGGCATCTGGCACCACGCCGGCAAGATGTATGTGATGGACACCTCGGGCGGCAATGTCGGCCGTGGTGCCATCTGGGAACTCGATCTGGCCACGCAGACCCTGGTCTGCATCTACGCCAGTGCCTCCGAGCTGGTCGGCGATGCCGGCGACAACCTGACTGTCAGCCCGCGTGGCGGCATCGTCATCTGCGAGGACGGCGGCGGCGCCACCGACAGCTTTGGCTTCGGCAGCCGCCTGATGAGCCTGACCCCGGAGGGCGACACCTTCATCCTGGTCAAGAACAACGTCAACGTCAGCGCCGCCCAACTGACTGCCGCGGGCAAGCTCAGCAGCCTGGCCGGTGACCGCCGCAGCTCCGAGTTCTGCGGCGCCTGCTTCGACCCGACCGGCCGCTACCTCTTCGTCAACATCCAGACCCCCGGCATCACCCTGGCCATCACCGGCCCCTGGGGCAAGGGCCCGCTCTGAAGCCGCCCCGCCCATTCACCGAACCCAGGACCCTTCCATGAACAAGATTTCCTCCATCGCCGCAGCCGCCCTGTTCGCCCTGGCCGCTCAGGCCCAGGCCGCCGTCTACACCGGCAGCAGCGCCAACACCGGCGCCGCCAGCGTGGACAGCAGCTTCGCCAGCGCCAGCCAGCTGTTCTTCGACCTGAGCTTCGCCCGGCAAGGCCAGGTCACGCTGAACTTCCTGGTCGAGGCCCAAGACCTCGGCCAGACCCTGAGCTTCAACGCCCTGGTCAGCAACCTGTCCGGTCTGGGCTTTGAGGCCGCCAGCGTGCGACTGAACGGCGCGCGCTTTGCCGCGCCGGCCGGCACGGTGAGCACCGATGGCTTCCAGCCGGTGCTGGCCTCGGGCCACAGCGCTGACAGCCTCTGGGCGCAGTTTGGCGGCCCGGGCGTGACCACGCAGTTCTCCATCGGCAACCCCTTGCTCGAAGCCGGCGCCCAAGACTGGTCGCTGGACCTGAGCGGCCGGCAGGTCGGCGAGACCTTCAGCATCACCGTGGCAGTGCCGGAGCCGCAAACCTATGCCCTGCTGCTGTCCGGCCTGGCCGTGCTCGGCTGGGCCGCACGCCGCCGAAGCGTTTGATCCCGAGTTCCAGAACCCACCGAACGCACCGTCATGAAAACCACCCTCGCACTCACCACCGCCCTCTTGCTGGCCCCATGGGGCCAGACCCTGGCGGCCGACGCGCCCGTCACGCTGAAGTTCCAGCAAGGCGTGAACGGCTACACCGGCGCGCAAGACGCCCACATCCGCAGCAATGAAACCAGCGGTGGCGACAGCCGCGGCGTCAACTACGGCAGCCTCGATCACCTCAGCATCGACGGCGACGACGGCAGCCCGGGCGCCAAGCCCAACCAAGGTCTGATCCGTTTCGAGCAGCTGTTCGGCACGGCTGCCGGCCAGATCCGCGGCGGCGACACCATCGTCTCGGCCACCCTGCAGCTGCAGGTCTTCGACGCCGGCAGCGGCTTCACCGTGCACCAGATGCTGCGCGATTGGAACCAATCCACCGTGAGCTGGAACCTGGTCGGCGCCGGCATTCAGACCAACGGTGTTGAAGCCGGCACCAGCAGCCTGGCCAGCGTGGGTGCCAACAACAGCAATGCCAATATCGGCACCGGCCTGTTGAGCATCGACCTCACCGCTTCGCTGCAAGCCATGCAGGCCGGCACGGTGGCGAACCATGGCTGGTTGCTGCAGCCTTTTGCCGCCGGCAGCAACGGCATCGACTTCCACAGCAGCGAAGCCAGCAACGCCAGCCTGCGCCCCCTGCTCAGCGTGCAGCTGGTGTCCAGCGTGCCCGAACCGCAGAGCTGGGCCCTGCTGGGCGCCGGCCTGATGGCGATCCTGGGCCTGCAAGGTCGTCGCAGCCGCCGACACTGAGACCGACCGGGCTCAGGCGCGGCCCGTGCCGCGCGCCGTCCCTCAGGCCAAGGCCACGCGGTTGCGGCCCAGGTGTTTGGCGCGGTACATCGCGCTCTCGGCGCGCGCCACCAACAGATCGGTGGCGTAGGGCGGCGCATTGGCCAGGCCGATGCTCAGGGTGACATCCAGGCCCTCGGCCAGCTGCGACCAGGGGTAGAGCTCGACGGCGCTGCGCAGGCGTTCGCAGACCTCGACCGCGCGATCGGCCACGGTGTCGGGCAGGGCGACCAGGATCTGGTCATCGGCCAGGCGCAGCAGCAGGTCGCGAGCGCGGGTGTTGTCGCGCAGCATCTGGGCCAGCACCTGCAGCACCTGGTTGCCCACGTCCAGGCCATGCTGGCGGGTCAGGGCGGTGAAGCGATCGACATCGATCAAGGCCAGGGTCAGGGGCGCGGCCGTCAGCTCGGCGGCGCGCACCAGGGCCGGCATGCGCGCCGCCATGCATTCGCGGTTGCCCAGGCCGGTCAGCGGGTCGCGCCAGGACGCGTCTGGCGGCTCGGCCACTTCGCTGCCGACGGCGGCCTCGCGTCCGTTGGCCGGAGAGAGGCGCCGCTCTTCCAGCGAGCGCTCCGCCTCGACCCGGGTGACAAAGAAACGCGCCTGGGCCGCCAGCTGGGCCACAGCGCGGCTGCGCGCCACGGCCAGGTGTTGCTCCAGGTGGTGCAAGGCCTGGGCGGCGTCGCCCAAGGCTTGCGTGGCACGGTAGGCAGCATGGTGCAAACGCATCAGCAGCTCGCTCTGCGCCCGCCCGGCGGATTCGGCCAGCACGGCCGCCAGGGCCTGGGCGGCGCCTGCCGCATCGCCACGCGCCAGCTGCAGCTCGGCCAGAGAGCAACGCGCCCGCCATCCCAGGCCCAGATAGCCATGGGCATCGATGTCGGCCAAGGCCTCGTGCAGCACGGCCTCGGCTTCGTCCAATCGGCCGAGATGGAGCAGGATCTCGCCGCGGTTGCTGTCGCTGATGGCCAGCACAAAACACTCCCCCACCGCCAGGCCATGGGGCCGCGCCGCCAAGGTGTGCTGCAAGGCGCGCGAGAGTGCATCCTGGCCTTCGCGGCGCTGCTCGGGCGACTGGCTGTGGCGCAGCAGCTTGTAGTGGCTCAGGCCCACGGTGGCCAGATTGTTGTGGGCGATCAGGCGCTCGGTCGGACCGGCCTGCTCGGCCACCAGAGCGGCTGCCTCGTTCATCAGGCGTTCGGCCTGCCAGGGGTCGCCCATGCGCTCCAGCACGGCACCCACGGCATTGAGCGCCAGCGCCACCAGCTTGGGCTCGGCCAACTCGCGGGCGCGCGCCAGGGTTTCGTTGACATGGGCCAGGGCCGATTCGAAGTCGCCCATCTCGGCGGCGGCAAACGCCATCCAGCGCAGCAGCTCGCACAGGGAGGCGCTGCTGCCCTGCTCGCGAAAGGCGGGCATCAGCTGCTGGGCCGCCGCCAGCATGCCGGCCATCTCGCCCCGGCGGTACATGTAGAAGCAGCGCCAGCGCCCGGCTTCCAGGTATTCGCTGAACTGGCCCTGGCTGCTGGCCACCTCCCAGGCTCGCGTGGCGGCGGCAAAACCAAGGCCCAGATCGGCCTGGGCCTGTGCGCGCGCCACCGCCAGCCAATCCGCCAGGGTCTCGCCACCAACCGCCGCCGCGGCCGCATCCTCGTCGCTGTGCAGTACTGCTTGCATGGGCGTCTCAAATCAATGGAGGCGCAAGCGTAGCCGATCTGGGCGCGCCTGCGCCCCCTCAGGCGAGCGGTGGGGTGGCTTGGCCTTGCAGCACGCGGGCGATGAAATCGCTCTTGGCCGCACGGTAGGCCGCCTCGCCCGAGCTGGCATGGGCCTGCTTGATGGCGTTGTATTGCTGCACCAGCTCGGGATCTGCCAGCAAGGCGTCGCGGAATTGCAGGAAGTCCTCGAACTCCGAGCCCGCGGCCACCACCTGCACCGCATGCTCGGGCAAGGCGGCGGGTGCGATGAGCATGCACAGCTCAGGCGTGCTCAAGGTGTCCTGCTGCTCGACATAGCCCTGGGCCTGCAAGCAGGCCACGGTGTCGGCATGGGCGGCGGCCGGCACGATCAGGCAGAGGTCGAGATCGCCCTTGGACACGGCGCCGGGCACGGCCGAGGAGCCGATGTGCTCCAGCCGCCCCTCGGGCACCCAGGCGCGCAGCTGCGCCGCCACGGCATCGAAACGCGCCGCCAGGGCGGCCTGGTAGGCATCAGCCGGAAAGAGTTCCATGGTGTGAGAAGAGGGCAAAGGTCCTCCATCTTCGCCCAGCTCGGGCCGCGCCCGGCATGACCAGGGGCACCGCCGATCAACGGCTGGTCGGCATCACGAACTCGGCGCCCTTGGCCACGCTGGCCGGCCAGCGCTGCATCACGCTCTTCTGCTTGGTGTAGAAGCGCACGCCCTCTTCGCCATAGGCATGCATATCGCCGAACAGGCTCTTCTTCCAGCCGCCAAAGCCCTGCCAGGCCATGGGCACGGGGATGGGCACATTGATGCCCACCATGCCCACCTGGATGCGGCGCACGAACTCGCGGGCGATGTGGCCATCGCTGGTGTAGCAGGCCACGCCGTTGCCGAACTCATGGGTGTTGACCAGATCGACCGCCGCGGCGAAATCGGGCACGCGCACGCAGGCCAGCACCGGGCCGAAGATCTCCTCGCGGTAGATGCGCATCTCGGGCCGCACATGGTCGAACAAGGTGCCGCCGGTGAAGAAGCCGCCTTCCAGGCCCGGCACTGTGAGGCCGCGCCCGTCCACCACCAGCTGTGCGCCCTCTTCCACCCCGAGGGCGATGCAGCGCTCGATGCGGTCGCGCGCTTCGCGGCTGACGATGGGGCCCATTTCCGCATCGAGTTCCATGCCGTTCTTGATCTTGAGGCGGCGGGCCCGCTCGGCCACGGCCGGGATGATGCGATCGGCCACATCGCCGACCAGCACTGCCACCGAGATCGCCATGCAGCGCTCGCCGGCCGAGCCGTAGGCGGCGCCGATCAAGGCATCGACCGCCTGCTCGACATCGGCATCGGGCATCACCACCATGTGGTTCTTGGCCCCGCCCAGGGCCTGCACGCGCTTGCCCTGGGCCGCGCCGGTTTGGTAGATGTACTGGGCGATGGGGGTGGAGCCGACGAAGCTGAGCGCCTTCACATCGGGGTGGTGCAGCAAGCCGTCCACGGCCAGCTTGTCCCCCTGCAGCACATTGAAGACGCCATCCGGCAGGCCGGCGCGTTGCAGCAACTCGGCCACGAACAGGCTGGGCGAGGGGTCGCGCTCGCTGGGTTTGAGGATGAAGGTGTTGCCGGTCACCAGGGCCAGCGGCGCCATCCACATGGGCACCATGAAGGGGAAGTTGAAAGGCGTGATGCCGGCCACCACACCGAGCGGCTGGCGCAGGGTCCAGTTGTCCATGCCGGACGAGACCTGGTCGCTGAAGTCGCCCTTGAGCAGCTGCGGTGCCCCGCAGGCGAATTCGACGATGTCGATGCCGCGCGCCACCTCGCCCTGCGCGTCGGTGAAGACCTTGCCATGCTCGGCCGTGATCATGGCGGCCAGCTCGTCCTTGTGCGCATGCAGCAGCTCCAGGAACTTGAACATCTCCCGGGCACGGCGCAGCGGCGGCGCATCGGCCCAGGCCGGGAAGGCAGCTTGTGCGGCGGCCACGGCGGCCTCGACATCGGCCGCGCTGGCCAGCTGCACCTGGCGCGCCACCTGACCGGTGGCCGGGTTGTAGACCGGCTGGCTGCGCGCGGCGCTGGTGACGTGCACGCGGCCGTTGATGAAGTGGCCGACATCGTCGCGGCGGTCGAAGGGCGGAACAGGGTTGTGGCTCATGGCGGGGCTCTCCAGGGGATGGCCCAGTCTAGGCAGAGCAGACACGGCTGCCAATCCAGATTCGGCAACTTGATTGTTCGGTAAAGTGAACAATCATGAGCACCACACCGCCACCCACCGAGGCCCGCCCCGATCAGCTCTGGGGCCAGCTCCACGCCCTCAGCGTGATCGCCCAGCTCGGCAGCTTCACCAAGGCAGCGCAGCGCCTGGGCCTGTCCAAGGCCGCGGTCAGCCAGCGCATCGCCGATCTGGAGCGCCAGCTGGGCCAGAGCCTGGTGGCACGCACCACACGCTCGGTGCGCCTGAGCGAGGCCGGCCAGCGCCTGGTGGCCGAAACGGCGGCGCCGCTGGCCCAGATCACGGCCGCCCTGGGCGCCAGCCGCGACGCCGTCGGCCAGCCGCGCGGCCGCCTGCGCCTGAGCGCACCGGTGGCCCTGGGGCGCCAGCATCTGGCGCCGCTCTTGAACCGTTTTTGCCAGGCCTACCCCGAAATCCAGATCGAGCTCGATCTGTCCGACCGCCTGGTCTCTCTGGCCCAGGAAGGCTTCGACCTGGCCGTGCGCCACTGCAGCGCGCCGCCCGACAGCCACGTCGCCGTCAAGCTCTGCGACAGCCGCGCCCTGCTGCTCGCCAGCCCGGCCTATCTGCGCCAGCACCCGGCGCCGCAATCGCCGGAGGACCTTGCCGCCCATGCCTGCCTGGCCTATCTGCGCCCCGGGCCGGCGCAGTGGCTGTTCGAGCGGCAGGACGACGGCGCCGAGGTGGAACGCGTGAAGGTGCAGGTGCAAGGCCCGCTGCGCGCCGGCAACAGCGAGATCCTGCGCGAGGCGGCGCTGAGCGGCCTGGGCCTGGCCCTGCTGCCCGATTTCAGCGCTGCCGAGGCCCTGGCCCGTGGTGAGCTGGTCGAGCTGCTGCCGGCCTGGCGGCCGGTCGGCTTCTTCGGTGACGCCATCTACGCCCTGCGACCCTGGAGCAGCGCCACGTCGCGGCCGGTGCAGCTGCTGGTGGCGGCTTTGCGCGAGGCGCTGGCGGGTGGCTTTGCCGCTGCGCCCAGCGGAGGCGGGCAAAAAAAACGCCCACCAAGCAAGCCGGGTGAGCGTTGAAAGTCCTCGAAAGGACGTCGTTGGGACGGTTGCAAGAGGCCGTGAGGCACTTGCTTGATGCGTACTCTAGAGGGCCGACGCCCGACGCGGTATCCCCAATGGGTAGGAGTCGCTCAGGCTTGACTTGCACGGCACGCCACGGCTACCGGTTCGGCCGGACAATAGCGGCATGAGTTCAAACAAGCCGTCCCGCCCGCGTTCGTCCGCCGCCCCTGCGCGCCCGGGCTCCAGCCACCGCTCCGGTCCGGGCCCCCGGCCAGGCCCCGGCGCATCAAGCCCAGGCGCCACCAGCCGCCCCGGCCCGCGTGGCAGCCACGCAGCCCCGGCCGCCAAGCCGCCGCTGGCAAAGCCGCAAATCCAGCCGCTCAGCGAGGCCGAGCTGGATCAGCTGCAGGCGCTGCTCGACCAGGTGCCGGCGCCGCTGGAACCGCTCGATGTCAGCATGCTGGACGGTTATCTGGTCGGCGTGCTGCTGCAGCCCAAGGCCGTGCCAGCCTTTCAGTGGACCCGCCATGTGCTGGACAGCGAGGAAGGCCGCAACCCGCCCGAACGCTTCGACAGCCGGCCCCTGCTGGCCCTGGTCAAGCGTCGCTACCAGCAGCTGAACCAGGCCATCGTCGACCGCCAGTGGTTCGACCCCTGGGTGTTCGAGATGCAGGGGGAGGATGAAGACGAAGAGGCCGAGCCCTCCGAGGTGGTCTTCCCCTGGGTGGCCGGCTTCGCCCTGGCCACCGAGTTGTTCCCCGAGCTGATGCGCGAGGACGCGGCCGATCTGCTGGAACCCCTGGCCGCCCTCTTCATGCACCTGGACCCGGACGACCTCGAGGACGCCGACGACTTGCTCGAGGAGATCGAGTCGCTGGAGCCGCCCAAGGATCTGGAAGAGGCGGTCGAAGGCCTGGTCAGCGCCTGCCTGATGCTGGCCGACGTCAGCCGGCCGCAGGCGAAACCTGCCGCCCCGCAGCGACCGCCGGCCCGGCGCGGCCCGCCGCCGCGCGGCCGCTACTGAAAAAGCCGACTCAGGGCTTGGGGGCCCGCGGATCGCGGGTCTGGCGCTTCATCCAGTCGCTCATCTCGCGCAGCACATGGCCTTGCGACTCGCGTGCCGCATAGCCATGAGACTCCAGCGGCAGGGTCACATAACGAACATTGCCGCCGGTGCCAGCCAGGGCCTGGTACAAGCGCTGGGTTTGCATCGGGTAAGTGCCCGGGTTGTCGTCGTTCTCGCCGTGGATCAGCAGGATGGGTTCCTTGAGCTTGTTGGCGTAATTGAACGGTGAAAGGCGCAGGTAGACGTCTTGCGCCTCCCAGTAGGTGCGGCGTTCGCTCTGGAAGCCGAAGGGCGTGAGAGTGCGGTTGTAAGCGCCGCTGCGCGCAATGCCGGACTTGAACAGATCGGTGTGGGCCAGCAGATTGGCCGTCATGAAGGCGCCGTAGCTGTGGCCGCCCACCACCATCTGCGAGCGCTCGCTGACACCCAACTCCACCGCCTTGTCGATGATGGCCTGGGCATTGGCGGTGATCTGCTCGACAAAGCTGTCGTTGACCGTCTTCGGATCGCCGACCACGGGCATGGTGGCGTCCATCAACACCACATAGCCGTCGAGCAGCAACATCAGCGGGCTGGTGCCGCCGAAGGTGTTGAAGCGCGTGGCCGAGCCGCTGACCTGGCCGGCGGTGGAGGCATCGGTGAACTCCAGCGGGTAGGCCCAGACGAAGGTCGGGCGCGGCTCACCCTTCTTGAAATCGGGCGGCAGGTAGAGCCAGAAGCTCAGCTCCACGCCATCGGCGCGCTTGAACTTGACCAGCTCGCGCTGGATGTCACGCAGCTGCGGCGTCGGGTCGCGGTGCTGGGTCAGGGCCTGCATCTGGCCGAAATCGGCACCGCTGCGCAGCACCAGATTGGGCGGCTCGTTGAAGGTCTCGCGGCTGCTCAGCAGGCGGCCATCGGCCAGCAAGGTGATGGGCCGCTCGTAGTGCGTGCTGCCGGACTGGAACAGGCGCTCGGTCTGGCCGGTCTTGAGGCTCAGGCGGTCAATGAAAGGCCGGTCACCGGCCGGGCTGGCGCCTTGGCCGACCAGCAGCAGGCGGTCTTCGGCGTCCAGGCGAGCGACGCTGTGGCCGTTGGGCAGCACGCGGGTCAGCGGCTGGCCGGGGTCTTTGTAGCGGTCACGTTGCGAGCGGTCCTGCAGGCGCTGCGGCGGCGCGCTGCCGTCCAGCGCCAGCAGATCGACGCTGAGCCAGCGGCGGTCCCGGTCGTACTCGGCCACCAAGGCACGAGGCTTGGCCTCGACAAAGCTCAGGTTGACCACGCGGCCGGCGGTGCGATGCACTTCGCGCGCCTCGCCCTGGTAGGGCGCATCCAGGCGCATCAGGCGGTCGCGGTGGCTGACCTTGGTGTTCGGGTCGCCGCCGTCCAGGGCTTCCACCCAGTAGACGGCGCCATCGGCCAGGGGCGAGGCCCAGTAGTCACGCGGGCCGGTGATCACGCCCTCGACCGGCACGCCCTGGCGGATCTTGACGGCGCCGAGGCTGCGCAACAGCTTTCCCTGGGCGTCGCGCAGCTCGACTTCGCGGCCGAAGTCATTGGCGCCGACCTGGTAGCTGAAGGGCGGCACCAGGCGCTCGACCAACAGCGTGCCCTGCGTGCCCACGGTCTGCACCTGGGCGATCAGGCCCGGCGCGCCGATCTCGCGCGAGGCGCCGCTGCGCAGGTCCACCCGGCGCAGCACGGCACTGGCCTGGTGCTGGAACAGGGCCTCGTCCTGGCGGTTCTTGAGCAGGTCCTGGCGCGTGAACTCGGGCGAGGTCTGGCCCATGGACTCCTGGATGGACGGGCCGCTAGGCACGCTGAACTGCGGTGCCGGGCCGCGCTGGTCGGGCACGGCCACGGCCACCAGCTCGTCGGCATTGAGCCAGGCCACATTGCGCTCGAACATGGGGTTCAGGCGCAGGCCGCGCAGCGGCTTGAGCGCGCCGCTGGCGACATCACCAACCCAGAGCTCGATGGCCTTGTCGGTGCGGCGGTTGAGCAGGAAGCGGCGGCCGTCCGGCGACCAGCGCAGCTGGTGGAAGGCGCCACCGGCCGGCAAGCGCACCTCACGCGCCGGCGCTTCGGGCCGGGCCAGGTCGCGCAGCTGCAGCGATTCGATCGCGGTGATCATCTGCGGGCCGCCGGCCGCAGCGTCGTAACGGCCACCGGCCAGGCGGTGGATGGGGCGGGCCAGCTCGGCAATCGTGCGGTGGCGCTGCAGCTGGGCCACGGCCAGGGTTTTCTGATCGGGCGAGAGCTGGTGGGCCGGCAGGCCCGGCGCATCGAGAACGGCGCGCATGGCCGCAGAGGGCTGCTGATAGCCCTCGGCACTCGCCGGGCCGGCGGCCGTGGCTTGTGGTGCCTGTGCGAACGAGGCGATGTTCAAGCTACCCAGGGCCAGGGCGATGGCCAGGGGCAAAAGACGAGGAACGGGGCTGAAGCGCATGGTGAGGTGTCGCCGTTTTGAAACGAAGCGACGACTCTAGCAGCGCCCGCCCTGGCGCCGCGCCCCGCCGGCTTATTGGCTGAACAGGCGTGCGGCGTGCAGACCCAGGCCGGTGGCGACCGAGGCAAATCGGTCGCCGCGCACATGCTGGGCCTGCGGGTAGTCGGCGGCGATCTTCTCGGCCAGGAAACGCAGGCCGGTGGAGCCGCCGGTGAAGTAGAGCGCATTGACCTGATCGGGCCGCAGGCCGGCCTGGGCCACGGCCTCGCGCCCGGCCTGGACGATGCGGCCGATGTCAGCCTCCAGGGCCTGCACCGCCACCGTTTCGCTCAGGGCGACCTCGAGCCCGCTTTCGACCAGGCCCAGGTCGATGACGGTGTCGCCCCCGCCGGAGACGGCAATCTTGGCACCCTCGGCACGGCCGGCCAGCTCGTGCCCAAGGTGATCCTCCACCACCGTCATCAGGCGCTGGTGGTGCTTGAGGTTGCCGTAGAAGCTGCGCATCTGGCGCAGCTCGGCCACGCGCTGCGGGCTGTAAACGGTGTTGATCAAATGCCAGGTGGCCAGGTCAAAGTAGACGCCGCTGGGCACTTCGCGCGGCGGCGAACCGGCGCGCTCGGGGCCGAAGCTGCGGTAGCCAAACTCACGCAGGATGCTGGCCAGCTCGATGTGGCGGTCGAAATCGGTGCCGGCGATGTGCACGCCATGGTTGGCCAGGATGTCGTCGCGGCGGTCCAGGCGGTTCATGCGTTCGGGGCCGACGCGCACGACCGAGAAGTCAGAGGTACCGCCGCCGATGTCGGCGACCAGCACGATCTGCTCGCGGTCGATCTGGTGCTCAAAGTCGAAGGCCGCGGCGATCGGCTCGAACTGGAAATGCACCTCGTCGAAGCCGACCTTGTGGGCGGCCGCCTCCAGCGAGGCCTGTGCCGCGGCGTCACGCGCCGGCTCGCCATCGACGAAAAAGACCGGCCGGCCCAGCACCAGCTTGTTCAGCGGGCCCGGCGCGCCCGAGGCCAGGGCGGTGTTGCGCAAGCGCTTGAGGTAGCCGGCCAGGATGTCCGAGTACTTGACGCCACGGCCGCCGCCGACATCGGTGGTCTGCTCGATCAGGCCCGAGCCCAGGATGCTCTTCATCGAGCGCATCAGCCGGCCGTCCGCCCCCTCGACGTAGGCCGCCACGGCGGCGCGACCGAAGGCGCGCGGCGGGCCGTCGGCGTCATGCCGGCCTTCCACAAAGTAGAAGACCGCCGTCGGCATGGTGGTGTGCTCGCCCTCCAGCGCCACCAGGCGCATGCCACCGCCCTCCGCCGGCACGGCAATGGCCGAGTTGGAGGTGCCAAAGTCGATGGCGCAGAAGGACGGGGCGGAGGCGTGGCTCATGGAGAAGCGGCTGTGATGAGCCGAACGGCAGGGGGGCGCGGATTGTACCGGGCCGCCCTGAATCGCCCGAAGCGCGGGCGCAGGGTCAAGCCACCGCGCCGTAGAAATTGAACGCCATGGGCGGGCGGCGGCCGGCCATCAACTCGGCCAGGGCGTGACCGGAGCCGGCGCCATGGGTCCAGCCCAGGGTGCCGTGGCCGGCATTGAGCCAGAGGTTGGACGCCTTCTTGCTGCGGCCGATGTAGGGGATGTTGGTCGGTGTGCTCGGGCGCAGGCCGGTCCAGTAGTTGGTTTCGCTGAGGTCGGCCACGCCGGGGAAGAGTTCTTCGTAGCGCTTGACCAGGGCTTCGCAGCGGGTGCGCGAGGTCGGGCGATTGAGGTCGCTGTCGAAGCCGCAGAGCTCGGCCGTGCCGGCGATGCGGATGCTGTCACCCAGGCGCGAAATGGCGATCTTGCGGGTGTCGTCGAGCAGGCTGACGACGCTGGCCCGCTCCGGCTTCTTGAGCTTGAGCGTGGCCGAGTAGCCCTTGGCCGGGTAGATGTTGAGGAACTCGCCCAGCGGCTTGAGAAGAATGGGGGTGTAGGAGCCCATGGCCGCGACGAAGGCATCGGCGCGCAGCTCGCGCTTCTTGCCGCTGCGCACATCGGCGATCTGCACCGCGTCGATCTGCTGGCCGCTGCGCGAGAGCTGCAGGATGTCGTGCTCGTACAGGAAGGTGGCGCCGCGCTGCTGGCAGAGCTGGGCCAGCTTTTGCGTGAAGACCTTGGCGTCGCCCGACTCATCGCTGGGCGTGAAGGTGCCGCCGTGGATGTTGCGGCCGAAAGCGGCCAGGGCCGGCTCGATCTTCAGCACCTCGTCACGGCCCAGCACGCGACGGTCCACACCGTGACGGCGCATGATCTCGGCCCCGGCGGCGCCGGCTTCGAAATCGGCCTGCGAGGAGAAGAAGTGCAGGATGCCCCGCTCCAGGCGCTCGTACTCGATGCCGGTCTGGCTGACCAGGGCCTTCAACGATTCGTGGCTGTAGCGGCCCAGCTGCACCAGCTGCTCGACATTGCGCTCAAACGCGGCGTTCGTGCATTGGGTCAGAAAGCTCAGGCCCCAGATCCACTGCTTGGGGTCCAGGCTGGGGCGGAACAGCAGCGGCGAGTCATCGCGCAGCAACCACTTGGCCACCTTGAAAGGTGCGCCGGCATTGGCCCAGGGTTCGCAGAAGCTGACCGAGATCTGCGCACCGTTGGCGAAGCTGGTTTCCAGCGCCGCATCGGGCTGGCGATCCACCACGGTCACCTCATGGCCTTGCTCCAGCAGGTACCAGGCGGTGCTGATGCCGATGATGCCGGCTCCCAGGACGACGACTTTCATTGCGTGTACTCCACAAGTTCAAATTCAAACGCCAAGGGGACCCAGCAGCAGTTGTAATCCCAAGGCAAACATCAGCAAAGCGATCAGTGCGTCGATGCCGCGCCAAACCAACGGCCGGCTCAAAGGCCCGGCAGCCGCGGCCGCACCGAACCCCAAAACCGTGAACCACATCACGGAAGCCAGTGAGGCCCCTGTAGCAAAGGCCCAACGCAAATCAAGCGGCTGCTGGTTGCCCAAGAGGCCCAGCAGCACGACGGTGTCCAGATAGACATGAGGGTTCAGATAGGTCATGGCCAGCGCGCTGAGCAAGGTGGCCCACAAACCCGCCGAACCGGAAGCGGCCTCCAGCGCACCCGAGCCACGCCAGGCACGCCGGGCGGCCTGAACGCCGTACCAGATGAGAAACAGGGCGCCGCCGTAGCGAAACGCATTCATCAAGCCTGCATTGGAGGCAATGGCGGCGCCGAGGCCAAAGACGCCGAGGCAGATCAACAACAGATCTGACAGCGCGCACAGAGCCACCACCGGCGCCACATGGCTTCTCAGTAGTCCTTGACGCAGCACCAAGGCGTTTTGCGCGCCAATGGCCATGATCAGGCTGGCTCCGCTGAGCCAGCCTTGGGTCAAAGCGCCGAAGGCGCTGGGGCTGCTGTCCATCATGGGTGGCGGATTGTCGGCAGAGTCCGTGCAAACCAGAAGCGCAATTCATATTTGTCGGCGTACATTAGCCGTACTTATGAAAGACCTGGATTCCGCCGGACTGGACTGCCTGGCCGCCCTGGCCGATGAACGCAGCTTCGAGCGTGCCGCTCAGCGCCTGTCCATCACCCAGAGCGCCATCTCCCAACGCTTGCGCAGTCTTGAGGCGCAGGTCGGCCAGTTGCTGGTGGTGCGCTCGCGGCCGCTGCGCCTGACCGAGCCGGGCAAGGTCTTGCTTCGCTTTGCACGCCAGTTGCAGGCGCTGCGCACCGATGTGGCGCGCGAGCTGGGCGCCCAGGTGGCGCCGAACGAGCGCATCGCCATCGCCATCAATGCCGACAGCCTGGCCACCTGGGTGCTGCCGGCGCTGGACCCGGTGGTGCAGGTCGGCCTGCGCGAAGGCTACGGCCTCGAGCTGGTGGTGGACGATCAGGATTTCACCCATGACTGGCTGCGCCAGGGCGAGGTGCTGGGCTGCGTCAGCACGGTCAGCCAGGCGCTGCGGGGCTGCCTGGTGCAACCGCTGGGCGTGATGCGCTATGTGGCGGTGGCCAGCCCTGAGTTTCTGCAGCGGCAGTTGCCCGAGGGCCTGAACGAAGCCAATTTCGCCAGCACGCCCTTCCTGGTTTTCAACCGCAAGGACGACAGCCAGGTGCAGTGGGTGGCCAAGGCCTTCCAGGTGCAGTCACCGCGGCTGCAGGAGCGCTATGTGCCGTCCAGCGAAGCCTATGTGCGGGCGGTCTGCATGGGCTGGGGGGTGGGCGTGGCGCCGGAGTTGCAGGTGCGTCCGCTCTTGCAAAGTGGCGCCCTGGTGGCGCTGCGGCCGGAGTTGAGCGTGGATGTCACGCTGTATTGGCACCAGTGGAAGCTGGTTTCAGATCTGGCACCGGCCCCCGCGCGGGTGGCGCTGCTGGACCAGATCGGTCAGGCCCTGGCGCGAGGTGCGCGCGCGGCCTTGAAATAGGTCAGAAAAGTCAGTCGCGGCCGGCGGCCGATGCGGCCAGGGCCACCGAGGCCACCATGGACTTGGATTCCAGCAAGGCCATGCGCTGCTGGCCCGGCTTCTTGCGATCCTGGATGGAATGCGCAAGGCCAAGGGCGCACACCATGACCAGCGCAACCATGCCCAGGGCCAAATACTTCATCAAAAGTGCGTTCATAGCTGATCTTGTGGCAGTGGCGTGTGACGCAGTTGGCATCACAGCAGGACCGGCAGAATAGCCATAAACCCGCCGCGCGAACACCCATCTAAGGGGGGATGATCGGGTTTTCACCCTTTATCCCTCGATATGAAGTATGCAAAGGGAAATTTCACCTCCGCGGGAGCGTGTGGTTTTCCCAACTAGACCGCGAAGAGCACCCAGTTCGGGGATTCGTCACCGTCGCGGATCAAGCACACTGGAATCGCCCCTGCAGCATGACTGCTTCCCCTGGATGTGCGAGGTTCGATATGCGATTCACCCCAGCTTTGCGCTTCTTCCGTCGCAATTCGACGCTCCCGCAGGAGCAGGACCCCGCCGACCTGGGTACCGCCTTTGGCATGGAGGCCAGCCTGGAGGACGGCGACGCTTACCGCGCCAGCGTCAGCGAGATCGAGCTGGAGTCACAGCGCTCCCGCGCCGCACTCGAATCCCCCCTGGCCTGGCTGTCCTCCAAACGCAACTGAGCGTTGCGCTGGCTTCAGCGCACCAACAGCACCGGCGTCGAGCAGTGCGCCATCACCTTGGTGGCCACAGACCCCAGCACCAGATTGCCGATCGCACTGTGGCCATGTGAACCCAGGATCAGCAGATCAAACTTGCCCTTCTCGGCTGTGCTGGCGATCACGTCGGCCGCCGGGCCCACCTTGTTGAGGAACTCAGCCGGTAGCTTCTGCTTGGCAAAAAAGGTGCGCAAGGTCTTGAGAACTTTCTCACCTTCATCGGCGTAGTAGCCCTTCAACAATTCCTTGTCGAGCACCGCAGCTGCGCGCGGCGGCACGGCCGGCACGGCATGCAGCACGGTGTACTGATGGGCGCCACCCAACCACTCATCATGCGCGGCCAGATAAGCCAGCATGCGCTTGGTGTAACTGCTTCCGTCAACGGCAACGAGGATTTTCATCAGGACTCCTTCCGGGTTCATGGGCGCGGGACTGCATCGCGTGCTCGCAGTCTGACACAGACCGCGAGAAAGAAGCTGAGCCACGTCAAGCTCAGGCCGAGAACACCTCGATCAGCATCTGGGGGTCGAACCGAGCCGGCTCGCCCTTGCGGGCATGGCCGCGGGCATTGCAGATGACGCGTGTGGCGCCGTTCGCATGCTCAAAGCGGTAGTCGTTCTGGCAGTGCAAATGCCCGTGCAGCCACAAGCGCGCGCCTGGCAACAAGGCTTCATCGTCGTTGCAGAAGCTGGCTGTGCCCGGCTGCTTGCCGTATCGCGGATCGGCGCTGCGCAAGCTGGGGGCGAAATGGGTGACCACAACCGTGGCATCCCAGGCCGCCGCCTCACTGGTGTCAACTTCACCCAGGCTGAGCTGCTGGGCCAGCCATTCGCGGCAGCGCAAACCCTGCTCGCGAACGGCGGCCGCATCGAAACTGGCACCGTTGCGGCTGGCGCCCATGACCCGCTGAAAATAACTGGCAGCCCGCATGGCGCGCTCGCGCTGCGCCGGGCCGAAGGTGTCGAAATCACTCCAGCGCGTGCTGCCGAGAAAGCGCACGCGGCGGCCGGCAGCGTCAGGGCGAATGCAGGCGCTGTCGTCGAGCAGGGTGAAACCCAGCTCGGCCGCCAAGGCCTGCAAGCCCAAGCGGGCTTGATCGACATCGCGGCCGTCGTACTCGTGATTGCCGGGCACAAAAATCACCGGCACCGGCCAATCGCGGAAGCGGCGCAGGCCGTCCCAGCGGCTGTCCACATCCCCTGCCAGGATCAGCAGATCAGCGCCGGGAGCGGGCTCAGGATCGAAGGCCTCCGTCTCCAGATGGAGATCGGACAGCAGTTGCAGGCGCATGGCAGCTGCGCCTTCTCAGCAATACGACGCCACGCTCAGTTGGCGCCGTGGCACTGCTTGTACTTGCGACCGGAACCGCAGTGGCAGGGGTCGTTGCGGCCGAGTTTGGGGCCTTCGCGGCGCAGGGTTTCGACGCGGTAGCGCTGCTCTTCGGTCAGGTCGCGCAAATCGGCCACGGTGACCACCAGCTCCTCGATCGCCTCGTCCAGGTCCTTGAGCGGGTGCTCGCGGTCCAGGGTGGCGACCACTTCCTTCTCTTCCGGCGTTTCAGCCGGAAGGTGGCGGTACAGGCGGGCCAGGGCCGTCATCACGGCATCGTCGGGCATATCGGCCAGATCGGGGAAGCACAGGGTGGCATGCTGGAAGCCAGCGACCCAGGGCATCAGGGTGCGAGAGATCAGGCTCATGCCGGCATAGGTGGCGCGGGCCTGCGCATCCTCGGCGCCTTCGCCCTCAGACGCGGCTTCCGCCTCGGCCTCAACGCCTTCGCCTTCAGCCGGTTCTTCCAGGTCCAGCACGACCGGGTCGAACCAGCCGTCTTCCACCATGCTCTTGTTCAGCGCGGTGTAGCGGCGCTCCACCAGCTCGCGGATGCGGGCCAGCCAGCTGGCATCGACCTCTTCGGGCAGCACGCCACCGTCGTAATCGAAGATATTGGGCAGCCACTCCTCGATGTCAATCATGCGGGGCTGCACCAGCACGCCGCAGAGATAGCCGTCCAGCATGGAGGCGTCGAGGGCCTGCAGCGGGGCGGGTGTGGTGGCGAGAAGTTCGTCGAGTTCGGCGAACTCGGTGTCGGTCAGATCGATGCTCATGGCGCGATTGTCGCCGCAGTGGCCTCTTGCGCAAGCACGCCCGCCGCCTGCGCGCGCCGCGCAGCCTCGATCAAGCGTTCGCGCAGCCAGTTCTCGGCGCTGCGCCCTTCGCTGCGCAGATGCCAGAGCATGTCCACATGCACCCGCGACAAAGGCACGGGCAAGGGGCGCTCGATCAGCTGGCTGCGGTAGCCGGTGGCCTCGACAAAGCTGGCCGGCAGCACGGTCAGCAAGTCCGACTGCGCGACCACCCGGCCGGCAGTGAAGAACTGGTTGACCGTCAGCACGATGCGCCGGCTGCGGTTCATCGCGCTCAAGGCCTCGTCCACAAAGCCATGCGGCCGACCGGAGAAGCTGACCAGCAGGTGGTGGGCCGCACAGTAGGCATCCAGATCCAACACCTGTTCCGCCAGCGGATGGCCGCGCCGCATGACGCAGACGTATTCGCTGTCATAGAGCCGGTGCTGACGGATCACCGACTGGCTGCCCTGGGCACGAAGCGCCGCCACCGCCCCCGGGAAGTAGCCCACCGCCACATCGGCCTCACCTTGATCGAGCAACGCACGCGGATCGCGGGTCGTCAGCGGCAGCACATGGACATTGGCCAGGGCGCGCGCCTGTTCCAGCTGCGCCACCAGGGGCGGCAGGAGCAAGGCCGCCGTGGCGTCAGCCATGGCGATGCGGAAGGTGTAGTCCTCACGCTCGGGCTCGAATTCGCCGGGCGCCAGCAAGACCTGCAAGCGCTGCAGGATCAGGCGCACTTCGGGCCACAGGCCTTCGGCCCGCGAGGTCGGCTTCATGCCGAAGGCCTGGCGAACGAACAGGTCCTCGCCCATGGCCTCGCGCAAGCGCTTGAGCGCATGGCTGACCGCCGGCTGGGTCATGGACAGGCGCTGCGCCGCCCGGGTCAGGCTTTGTTCGGCCATCACGGCATCGAAGACCCGGAGCAGATTCAGATCGAGATGGCGGAAGTTCATGGTGGCGCCCGGAGCTCCAAGATATATGACTTGTTTATATCTTCAATTCCCACAATTCATTGGCAATCGCACTAGGGTTTACCCGAAAATCACGCATCGGTTCAAAAAACCACCCAACAGGAATTGCCATGAGCATCGCGACCCAAACTTTCGGCCTCCCCGCACGTCAGAACCTGCGTCAAAACGTGCGTCATGGCGGCACCTTCACCGCCATCGGCGCCCGCGTCTGGCTGCGTCTGATCGAATCCGTCAAGGCCCGCATGGCCGCTGCCGCCGAAGCCCGCGCCCAACGCGAACTGCTGGCCCTGGCCGACTTCTACCAGGACAGCATGCCCACGTTTGCCGCCGAACTGCGCGCCGCCAACTGCCGCCGCTGAGACCGCTTCGGCAGCCTCACGCTGCCTACGGACGTAAAAAAGCCCGCTTCTGCGGGCTTTTTGCTTTACGAACCGGCCTTTGCTGCGCTTGCTGCAAAGGCCAGGCTCAGAGACACATCACTCAGCGGCCAGGCGCGCTTCGATCTTGGCCTTGGTGGCGGGCAGCTCAGCCGGCAGATGGTAGGCCAGTTGAGCGAACAACTCTTCATGCAGACCCAATTCGACGGCCCAGGCGGCCTTGTCGATGTGGGTGGTGATGTTGAACTGCTCCTGGCTGAAATCCAGCCCTTGCCAGTTGATGTCCTGGTAGCGCGGGGTGACGCCGAACGCATGTTCCTCGCCTTGGCCCTTGCCCTCGACACGGTCCAGCATCCACTTCAGCACGCGCATGTTTTCGCCATAGCCGGGCCAGACGAACTTGCCGTCGGCGCCCTTGCGGAACCAGTTCACGCAGTAGATGGCCGGCAGCTTGGCGCCAGACGTCGCGCACAGGGCATGCAACTTCTTGCCCATGTCCAGCCAATGCTGGAAGTAGTCGCTCATGTTGTAGCCCATGAAGGGCAGCATGGCGAAGGGGTCGCGGCGCACCACGCCTTGCTGGCCGGCAGCGGCGGCGGTGGTTTCCGAGCCCATGGTGGCGGCCATGTAGACGCCTTCCACCCAATCGCGGGCTTCGGTCACCAGAGGCACGGTGGTCGAGCGGCGGCCGCCAAAGATGAAGGCGTCGATGGGCACGCCGGCCGGGTTGTCCCAATCGGCGTCGAGCGCCGGGTTGTTGATGGCCGAGACGGTGAAGCGGGCGTTGGGATGCGCGGCCTTGGCACCGGTTTCCTTGGCGATGGCCGGGGTCCAGTCCTTGCCTTGCCAATCGATCAGGTGGGCCGGCGGGGTGTCGGTCATGCCTTCCCACCAGACATCGCCCTCGTCGGTCAGGCCGACGTTGGTGAAGATCACGTTCTTGTTCAGGCTGGCCATGCAGTTGAAGTTGGTCAGCGTGTTGGTGCCCGGGGCGACACCGAAGTAACCGGCTTCAGGATTGATGGCGTACAGGCGACCGTCGGCACCGGGCTTGATCCAGGCGATGTCATCACCGATGGTGGTGACCTTCCAGCCTTCAAACGCAGCCGGCGGAATCAGCATGGAGAAGTTGGTCTTGCCACAGGCGCTGGGGAAGGCGGCGGCGAAGTGGTACTTCTTGCCTTCCGGCGAGGTCACGCCCAGGATCAGCATGTGCTCGGCCAGCCAGCCTTGATCGCGGCCCATGGTCGAAGCGATGCGCAGGGCAAAGCACTTCTTGCCCAGCAAGGCATTGCCGCCATAGCCCGAGCCGTAGGACCAGATTTCACGGGTTTCCGGGAAATGGACGATGTACTTGGTCTGGTTGCACGGCCACTTCACATCGGCTTGGCCCGGCTGCAGCGGCGCGCCAACGGTGTGCACGCAGGGCACGAAAGTGCCGTCCTGGCCCAGCACGTCCAGCACGGCACGGCCCATGCGGGTCATGGTGCGCATGTTCACGGCGACGTAGGGGCTGTCGGACAGCTCAATGCCGATGTGAGCAATGGGCGAGCCGATCGGACCCATGCTGAAGGGCACGACATAGAGCGTGCGGCCGGCCATGGCGCCCTTGAACAGAGCCTTGTCGCCGGTCTGCAGCAGGCTGCGCATCTCGGCCGGGTCCATCCAGTTGTTGGTCGGGCCGGCGTCTTCCTTCTTGGCCGAGCAGATGTAGGTGCGGTCTTCCACGCGCGCCACATCGCTGGGGTCGCTGCAGGCGAGGTAGCTGTTCGGGCGCAGGGCCGGATTGAGTTTCTTGAAGGTACCGGCGGCGACCAGCTGGGCGCAGAGGCGGTCGTACTCTTCTTCAGAGCCGTCGCACCAATACACATCCTTGGCCTGGGTCAATGCAGCGACCTCGGCCACCCAGGCGATCAAGCGCTGGTGTTTCACAAAAGCCGGCACGTTCAGGCGCAGCCCTTCCATCACGGGTTGGTTCATAGCGTTCCCAATCAATATAAAAGCAGAATTGGGTCAAGCTCGTAAGCATGCGCTCACATTTTCAGGAGCGGATGCAAGCCGGGCCTGACCCAATGCCGCTGATGACCAGCACCGGCGTGTCCGGCATTGGCTCTCTCAGGCAACGCCGGTCCTCGTGGGAAAGCGGCGGTTTGGTGTCCAAAACTCCGCCGGTTTTCGGCGAGTGAACAATTGTCACCCCAATGTAACGACCCCGTAACTCTCGGAGAACCCGAGGTCATGCATTTCCTGAATAGATTCATGCCTGGGGCGAAATCCAACGGATGCCGCCGGGTCTGGCGCCAGATTTGTCACACTCCGGGGCATGAGCACCCTGACCCGCATCAACATCGCCAAGGCGCAAGCCTTGCGCACCCTCGACGGCCGAGAAACCCTGAGCGGCATCAAGAAGCGCTCGGTCGACGGACCGGTTGCCCTCACGGCCCTGGGGCTGGCCGGCGATGAGCAAGCAGACCTCAGCGTCCACGGTGGGCTGAGCAAGGCCCTCTACGCCTACCCGCAAGAGCATTACACCTTCTGGCAAACCGTTCGCGCGCAGGCTGGCGTGGCTGAATGGAGTGCGCCGCTGCCGCCGGGCAGCCTGGGCGAAAACCTGACCCTGTCCGGCCTGTTGGAAAGCCAGGTCTGGATCGGCGATGTGTTGCGCTTCGAGCAGGTCGAACTGATCGTCACCGAGCCGCGTTTCCCCTGCTTCAAGTTCAATGCCGTGATGGGCTTCAACAAAGCCGCCAAGCTGATGAGTGAAAGCGGCTGGTGCGGTTTTTACTTGGCGGTCAAGGTGGCTGGCGAGTTATGTGCGGGTGAGACGTTTGAGTTGATCGCGGGGCCACGTGAGGTCGGGGTCACGGAGCTGTTCCGAGCGAAAACCAAGCGCTGAGAAAAGACGAGCCATAACACTCCCTCCTTGGAGGGCCGGGCAAATACCCATCGCAGCGCGGCCCACTACCCCCAAAAATGCGCCCCATTTCCACAAGGACGGGCGACAGGCCCAGGGGGGAGCAGGGAGAATGAAGAACAGAACCCGCCGCTGGGCTCTCAAGGGAATAGCCGGCAGTTGCGTCGCACACCCGCTGCTGCGCAGCTGGGCCGACACCGAGCCCGCTCACAAGCAGCACCCCATCGAGTCCTTCGCTCGCCGCCCATTGATGGAGCGGGTCGCGCTTTCGCCCAACGGCGAACGCCTTGCCGCCATCATCAACAACGGTCCGACCAGCACTTTGATCACCCGGGGCTTCGCTGGCGGCCCGGTGCAATCCGTGTTGTCTACCGACAATCTGGAGTTCACGATCAAATGGTTTCGTTGGGTCAACAATGATCGCTTGGTGCTCAGCCTGCGCTTCCCATCGCAGCGCATGAGGGACTTTGTGCAAAGCATCGCGACCCAGGAAACGCGCTTGGTCGCAGTCAACGCGGACGGCAGTCAGTTGGTCAATTTGGTCAAATCCAAACTCGGCAGCAATGCCTTGCGCTGGGCCATTTCACAAGACCATGTCGTGGACTGGATGCCAGAGGACGGCAAGCACCTGCTGCTTGAGTTGCCGAACAGCCATCTCAGCTACACCCGCGTGCTCTACAAAGTGAATGTGGACACTGGCGACAGAAGCTTCTATGCCGGAGGCCTTGCCGAGTCGATCGACTGGATCACCGATCACCAACATCGAGCTCGCCTGGCTCGCTGCATTGATGAACAAGGCGCCACCACACTTTGGGTGAACACGCCGGACAACGAGAGCTGGCGCCAACTGCGGCGCTATGCGCCGGGCCAAACACAAGACCTTGAACCCTTGGGCTTCGGCATTGACCCCTATCTGCTGTACGTACTTGCGCCGCACCAAGGATTGCAGGCCGTCCATACCATCAATTTGCGGGACAAAGCCTTCACGCTGAGTTTGAAGCTCAGCGATGAGCGTTATGAGCTGGACGGTGATCTGATCCACAACGGCCAAGGGGAGGCTGTCGGAATCAATATTTCACGAGAGGGCGACTCCAGCATCTTCTACTGGGATGCCAAGTACAAGGAGTGGCAAAAAGCACTGGACGAAGCGCTGCCGCGCCGCTTCAATCAGATCGGCAGCGTCAGCCGCGATGGCAAGCGCTACGTCTTGAGTTCCAGTTCAACCGGTTTGCCGGGTCAGTGGTACCTGGGCGAAGAGGGCGAGAGCCCCAGTCTGCGTTTGTTCGCTCAGCGATACCCCGAACTCGAGATCCCGCGCATCGCCACCAAAAACCCTGTGGAGTACCAGGCAAGAGACGGTCTGCTCATCAAGGGCTATCTCACACGCCCTCTTGGCGCCAAGGCCGACCAACCACTGCCTCTGGTTCTCTTCCCCCACGGCGGGCCCCATGCAGAAGACGGTCCGGGTTTCGACGAATGGGCCGCCTTCATGGCAGATCGTGGCTATGCAGTGCTGCAGGTCAACTACCGAGGATCCACCGGGAGGGGCCAAGCCTTCCTCGAAGCGGGGAAACGGCAATGGGGCCTCCAGATGCAGGACGACCTCACCGATGCCGCAAATGAAATGGTCAAACTCGGTGTTGCAGACAAAACGCGCATCGCCATCGTGGGCGCCAGCTATGGCGGCTACGCGGCCCTGATGGGTGCCATCAAGACGCCCTCGCTTTTCAAGGGGGCCTTTGCATTTGCCCCCGTGACTGACCTCCTTGAGCTCACCAGCGACGAAGGCCAAGGCTTGAGCCAGGAAGCGATCCGCAAGCAGATTGGCCATCACAAGGACGACGCAAGCCGTCTGAAAGCGACGTCACCGCGGCTGCATGCCGACAAGGTGCAAATCCCTGTCTACATGATCCATGGCACGCACGATCGCCAAGTTCCATACCAGCACAGCGTCTGGATGGCCGAAGCCCTCAAGGCCGCCGGCAAGCCCCACGAGTTTGTGACCCTGGAGAACGGCGACCACCAGCTGAGCCACTATCCCTATCGCCTGCGGCTGTTTGGCGACTTGGAGAAGTTCCTCGCCAAGACCATCGGTCCCGGCCGTGTCGCCAGCTGAACCTCAGCCGCCCAAAGCCGGATAGTCCGTGTACCCCTGCGCCCCGCCGCCGTACATCGTCGCGCGGTCCGGGGTTTGCAACTCGGCGTTGAGGCGCAGGCGGCGCACCAGGTCAGGGTTGGCGATGAAGGGACGGCCGAAGGCGACCAGGTCGGCGCGCTTGTCGGCCACGGCTTGCAGCGCCATCTCACGGGTGTAGCCGTTGTTGACCATCCAGGGGCCGGCAAAGCGTTCGCGCATGGCGGCGTAGTCAAACGGCGCGTAGTCGCGCGCGCCGCCGGTCTGGCCTTCCACCACGTGCAAGAAGGCCAGCTTGAGCGGCGCCAGCTGCTCAGCCACATGGTTGAAGAGTGTCTGGGCCTGGCTGTCAGGTGCAGCGTCGTTGCTCGGTGTGACCGGACTCAGGCGCATGCCGGCGCGGCCGCTGCCGATGGCCTGGCTGACCGCCGTCATCACCTCGATGGTGAAGCGTGCACGGTTGGCGATGGAACCGCCGTAGTCGTCTGTGCGGTCGTTGATGCTGTCGCGCATGAACTGGTCTAGCAGATAGCCGTTGGCGCCGTGCACCTCCACCGCATCGAAGCCCGCCTCCATGGCGCAGCGGGCCGCATGCGCGAACTGGGCCACCACGCCGGCGATCTCCTCGGTGCGCAGCGCACGCGGCGCAGAGTTGGGCACAAACCCCTCTTTCGTGAAGCTCTGGCCCGCAGCCTGGCGCGCGGTCGAGGACACCGGCGCCCGGCCTTCGGGCTGAAAGCTGGTGTGGGAGATGCGCCCCACATGCCAGAGCTGGGCGGCGATCTTGCCGCCGGCGGCATGTACTGCGTCGGTCACGCGCTTCCAGCCCGCCACTTGCTCGGGCGTGTGGATGCCGGGCGTGTCGATATAACCCTGCCCTTCAGCGCAAATCTGCGTGCCCTCGCTGATGATGAGGCCGGCCGTGGCGCGCTGGCGGTAGTACTCCACCACCATCTCGCCGGGCACCAGGCCAGGCGAGCGGCTGCGCGTCAGCGGCGCCATGACGATGCGGTTGGCCAGCGAAAGATCGCCGATCTGGATGGGGTCGAAAAGACTGGACATGAGCTGCAACAAACGAGCAAGTAGGACGCGCAGATTAACGCCCCCGCAGCACGGCCTTTGGGCTGCAAGTTCTTGCGTGCTGTGGCAAGGCTCGCTCAGCGCCGGGATGCCGGAGCTGGATAGACTCTGCCGCCATGCCGGTCTCTCCCCTTACCTATCCCCTTGCCAATCCCCTGGCATTTGCCCAAGCCCAGCTCACGCGGCGCCGCTGGCTGGCCGCTGCCCTGGCCGGCAGCAGTGTGGCGGCCTGGGCGCAGCCGCGGCAAGTGCTGCAAGTCGGCCCGCGCCGCGCGCTGCGCAGCCTCGCCGCCGCCGCACAAGCCGCGGGCGATGGCTGCCTGATCGAGGTGGACGCCGGCGAGTACCGGGCCGACGTGGCTTACTGGCCGCAGAACGGCCTGCAGCTGCGCGCCGTGGGCGGCCGCGTGCAGCTCAAGGCCGAAGGCGCCCACATCATGGGCAAAGGCATCTTCGTCACGGCCGGCCAGGATCAGCGCATCGAAGGCTTTGACTTCAGCGGCGCCCACGTGCCCGATGGCAATGGCGCCGGCATCCGCATGGACCGCGGCTCCTTGCAGCTTCGCGGCTGCCGCTTCCACGGCAACCAGACAGGCCTGCTCACCAACAACGAGGCCGACGCGCGCCTGAGCCTCGAAGACTGCGAATTCGGCCCCATCCTGCCGGGCCAGCGCCACAACCACAACCTCTACATCGGCCGCATCGCCGAGCTGCGCGTGATCGGCTGCCATCTGCACCATGGCCACTTCGGCCACCTGCTGAAAAGCCGCGCCGCCTTCACCCAGCTGCTCTACAGCCGCCTCAGCGACGAACCCGAGGGCCGGGCCAGCTACGAGCTGGAGTTCCCCAACGGCGGCCGCGCCTGGGTGATGGGCAATCTCATCGTGCAAGGCGCGCAGACCGACAACCCGGCCCTGCTGGCCTACGGCGCCGAGGGCCAGGTCTGGCCCGAGAACGAACTGATCCTGGTGCACAACACGCTGATCGACCGGCGGCCCTCGGGTGGCAGCTATCTGCAGCTGAACACGCAGAGCGGCCCGGCGCCGGTGCGCGTGCGCCTGCTCAACAACCTGTTCGCCGGCCCCGGCCGCATGGTGCCAGCGCGCGACTGGGAAGCCTCGGGCAATGGCCACGCCGCTTGGGACGATTTCGTCAACGCGTCTGAGGGCGACTACCGCCTGCGCCCCGGCTCGCGCTGGCAGGGTCGGGCCGTGGACGCCGGCCTGGCCCATGCGCCCGGCAGCCCGCGCCTGATCCTGCGCCCCGAGCGCCAGTTCCAGGCCCCGCACCACAGCGTGGCCCTGGCCGACGCCGCCGGCCGGAGCCTGAGCCCGGGCGCCTTTCCGCTCGATTGAGCACGGTTTCCGGGCCTCGCCGGGGCGGGCGAAAACCCCTCGCGCGGGCTGCGCACGCTACAGTTCGCCCATGCTCGCCTACCGTCACGCCTTCCATGCCGGCAACCATGCCGATGTTCTCAAGCACCTGGTTCTGACCCAGGTGCTCCGCTATATGGCGGAAAAAGAGAAGCCCTACACCCTCGTCGACACCCATGCGGGTGCCGGTGGTTACTCGATCGAAGGCAAGTACGCGCAGAAGAAGGGCGAATACGTCCACGGCGTCTCCAAGCTCTGGGATGCCAAAGACCTGCCCGAACCCCTGGCCCGCTATATGGAGCCGGTGCGCCTGTTCAACCCCGACGGCCAGCTGCGCCAGTACCCGGGCTCGCCGGCGATCGCCAACCTGCTGATGCGCGACACCGACCGCCTGCGCGTCTACGAGCTGCACCCGACCGACTACCGCATCCTCGAAACCTACCTCTCCACCCGGCCCAACACCCAGGTCAGCGACAAAGACGGTTTCAGCGCCATGCGCGCCGAGCTGCCGCCGCCCTCGCGCCGCGCCGTGGTGCTGATGGACCCGTCCTACGAGCTCAAGACCGATTACGGCAAGGTCGTCACCGCCCTGCGCGAAGGCCTGGAGCGCTTTGCCGAGGGCGTGTTCCTGATCTGGTACCCGCAGCTGCAGCTGCTGGAAGCGGCGCAGCTGGTGCAGCGCCTCAAGGCCGCCGCCGATGCCGGCGCCAAAAAGGGCTGGCTCCATGTGCGCCTGACTGTCGAGCAGCAGGAAGACGTGCGCGGCTTCGGCATGCTGGGCAGCGGCATGTTCGTGGTCAACCCGCCCTTCACCCTGCACGACGATCTGCAGGCCTCCATGCCTTATCTCGTCGACAAGCTGGGGCAGTACGACGGCGCCAACTTCCTGCTGGAACAGCGCACGTCCTGAGCCTTTTTGCGATTCAGTAGGCCACGGTGAAGCGCTGACGGTGGTGCCGCGGCGCCTCCAGCTCATCCACCAAGGCCACGGCCAGGTCGGCCACGCTGATGCGTGACTGGCCCTGCGCATCGCTGAGCAACTCTTCCCCGCCCAGGCGGTACTGGCCGCTGCGCTCGCCCGGCTCCAAGTGCGCCGGCGGCGAGACAAACGCCCAGTCCAGTTCCTGCTCGCCGCGCAGGCGGTTCAGCGCCTCGCGTGCCGCCAGGGCGCCGGCCTTCCACTCGGCCGGGAACTGCGGCGTGTCCACCAGCTGCACGCCGGGCGCCACGTAGAGGCTGCCCGCGCCGCCCACCACCAGCAGCCGCGCCACGCCGGCCTGCTTGACACCGGCCGTGATGGCGGCCGAGCCGCGCAGGAACTCCTCGAACAGCGCCGGGTGGCCCCAACCGGGGTTGTAGGCACTCAGCGCCGCGTCCACGCCCTGCACCGCCGCAGCCACGGCCTCGGCCTCGGTGGCATCGGCCTGATGCACCTCCAGCCCCGGCTGCGCGGCCAGCTTGGCTGGGTCGCGCAGCAGCGCTCGCACCTCGTGGCCGCGCGCCAGCAATTCCTTCAGCAGCGCCGAGCCCACGAAACCGGTGGCGCCAATCAATGCGATCTTCATCTTCAGTCCTTCCGTCCAGATGCCCGCCACAGCGGCCGGCGTGTTGTGATGGGCTCAACTTTATGGACTTCACAATCAAGCCATAAGTCCTCAGAATCGCCTTGGACTCTTTAGAAAAACTTCATGCTGGACCAACTCAAGCGCATGGCCGTACTGGCCACGGTGGTGGAGCAAGGCAGCTTTGTCGCCGCCGCGCGCCAGCTGCAGACCACCACCTCGGCCGTCAGCCAGCAGGTGCGGGCGCTGGAGCGTGATATGGGCGTCACGCTCTTGCACCGCAGCACCCGCAAGCTCAGCCTGACCCCGGCGGGCGAGCGCTTTCACGCCGGCTGCGCCGCCATGCTCAGCGCGGCCCGGGGCGCACAGCAGCAGCTGATCCAGCTGCGCGACGCGCCCGAGGGCGAGCTGCGCATCGCCGCGCCCGTGGGCTTTGCCCGCCAGCTGGGCCCGGCCCTGGCGCCGCTGCTGCAGGCCCATCCGGGCCTGAGCCTGCATCTGGAGGTGGAAGACAGCTTCACCGACCTGGTCGACCGGCGCATCGATCTGGCCATCCGATTCGGCCGCCTGCCCGACAGCAGCTGGGTGGCGCAGCGCATCGGCGAAAAAAGCATCGCTCTCTACGCCGCACCGGCCTACCTGGCGCAGCGCGGCGTGCCGGCCCAGCTGTCGGACCTGGCCGCCCCGGGCCACGACTGGCTGGCCCTGCGCAGCGGCACCGACCAGCCCCTCGCCCTGAGCCTGCGGCGCGGCGACGAAGCCCTGCAGCTGAGCCTGCGGCCGCGCGCCAGCAGCAACAACCAGCTCAGCCTGCAGCAGCTGTGCGAAGCCGGCCTGGGCCTGGCCATGCTGGGCGGCGACGATGTCAGCGAATCGGTCCAGGCCGGCCATCTGCTGCCCCTGCTGCCGGGCCTGCAACTGCCGCCCTTGCCCATCCATGCGCTGACGCCGCAACGCGATGCCCAGCCTGCCAAGGTGCGCCACGCCATCGCCGCCCTGCGGGCTTTTTTGAGTGCCGCCCCACCGGGCTGACCCCGGGAAGGCCTGTCATGGTTTCGCGGTACGCTGCGCGTCTTTGATCGATTGCGTTTCATCCGCCCGCACCGCCCAACGACCATGAAGACCGCCCCACCCCTCGGCCTGAGTTCCGCCGCCCTGGCGCGCAGCATTCCTTTTGTCCTCTTCATGGGCTTGCTGGCCTTGCGGGGCGCGCTGCCAGCGGGCGGGGTGCTGGACCCGCGCTGGGTCTACGGCCTGAGCGTGGCCATCGTCGGCGGCGCCCTGTTCTGGTTCTGGAAGGACTACGGCGAGCTGGCCCGCCAGAACCGCCCCAACGCCCGCCAGACGCTCTGGAGCGTGGGCGTCGGCGTGGCGGTGTTCGGCCTGTGGATCCACCTCGACGCGCCCTGGATGCAGCTGGGCGAAGCCACCGCCAGCTTTGTGCCGGTGAACGACCAGGGCCAGCTCGACTGGCCGCTGATTGTGCTGCGCTGGATCGGCGCGGCCCTGCTGGTGCCGGTGATGGAAGAGCTGTTCTGGCGCGGTTTTCTGATGCGCTGGATCGAAAGCCCGCAGTTCGAAACCGTGGACCCGCAGCGCGTCGGCCTCAAGGCCATCGCCCTGTCCACCTTTGTCTTCATGCTGGCCCACACCTTGTGGCTGGCCGCCATCGTCGCCGGCCTGGCCTATGCCTGGCTCTATGTGCGCACCGGCCGGCTCTGGTGCGCCGTGATCGCCCATGCCGTGACGAATGGCTTGCTGGGCATCTGGGTGGTCCATTCGGGGCAGTGGCAGTTCTGGTGATCGATTGAACGACGCCGCTCGCCGCAAGACCTGACCCCACACGCCGGAACCGCCCCCCATGTCCCAAGCCGATTCGACGCACAGCAGCCAGTTCGCGCTGCTGCGCCAACGCCGCTTCGCGCCCTATTTCTGGGTGCAGTTCCTCAATGCCGGCAATGACAACCTCTTCAAGTTCCCGCTGATCATCCTGATCACCTACCAGCTGCAGCTGGCCTGGCTGCCGGCATCGCAGGCCGGGCTGGTGGTCAACGCACTCTTCATCCTGCCCTATGTGCTGTTCTCGGCCACCAGCGGGCAGCTGGCCGACAAGCTGGACAAGGCGCGGCTGATGCGCTGGGTCAAGTCGGTGGAGATCGCCATCATGGCCCTGGCCGCCTGGGGCTATCTGGCCAGCCATGTGCCAGTGCTGCTGGCCTGCGTGCTCTTGATGGGCTTGCACTCCACCCTGTTCGGCCCGGTCAAATACGCCTACCTGCCGCAGCAGCTCAGCGAGCGCGAGCTGCTGGGAGGCAACGGCATGGTCGAGATGGGCACCTTTGTCGCCATCCTGCTGGGCCAGGTGCTGGGCGGCCTCTTGATCGCCCTGCCCGGCGTGGGCGCGCAGTACGTGGCCATCGCCTGCCTGCTGACCGCCGTGCTCGGCCGCTGGCTGGCGCATTACATCCCCGCCTCGCCGCCCACCGACCCCGGCCTCACCATCAACTGGAACCCCTTCACCGAGACCTGGCGCAACCTCAAGCTCGCGCATGAAGAGCCGGTGGTGTTCCGCTCCCTGCTGGGCATCTCCTGGATGTGGTTCTTCGGCGCCGTCTATCTGAGCAACTTCCCGGCCTTTGCCAAGGAGGTGCTGCATGGCGACGCGCAAGTGGCCACCGCCTTGCTGGTGATGTTCTCGGTCGGCATCGGCATCGGCTCCCTGCTGTGCGAGCTGCTCTCGCGCCGCGCGGTCGAGATCGGCCTGGTGCCGGTCGGCGCCATCGGCATGACGCTGTTCTCGGTGGACCTGTACTTCGCCTCGCGCAGCCTGCCGGCCAAGGCGGCACTTGAGGGCCTGGCGGTCTTCTTCGCCCAGCCCGCGCACTGGCGGGTGATGGCCGATCTGGGCCTGCTGGCCCTGTTCACCGGCCTCTACAGCGTGCCCATGTACGCGCTGATCCAGCTGCGCTCGCAGCCGGCCTACCGCGCCCGCATCATCGCCGCCAACAACATCCTCAACGCCCTGTTCATGATTGCCAGCTCCCTGGGCGCCGGCCTGCTGCTCAGCGCCGCCGGCTTCAGCATCCCCGAGCTCTTCCTGACCGTGGGCCTGGCAAATCTGGCCGTCAGCCTCTACGTCTTCATCCGCGTGCCGGAGTATCTGCAGCGCTTCGTGGGATTGTTCCAGCGCGCCCCGGGCGCCCTGTGAACATCGCCGGCGACACGCCCGCTCTGCGCATCGGCGCCCTGGCCCGGCTCAGCGGAGCCACACCGCGCGCGCTGCGCCTGTACGAAGCAATGGGCCTGCTGCCCGCACCGGCACGCGAGGGCAAGTACCGGGTCTACAGCGCCGTGCATCTGAACGTGGTGCGGCTGATCCGCGAAGCCCAGGCCTTGGGCTTCAAGCTGCATGAACTCCAGGCCATGGCGGCCGAAGTGCCGCTGACGCAGGCCCTGAACCCCGACACTGCGCTGCCGGCGCTGCGCGACAAACGCCGGCAGCTGGACCAGCAGATCCATGAGCTGCAAGCACGGGCCGGCACGCTGGACCGCTGCATTGCCGCCTTGAGTGACCCACGGCTGCTCACGGCGCTTTGCACGAAGGGGAGCACGGAGCAGCCCCAACCTTCAGCCCAGGACGCGCGATCCGGCAGCACTTGACTCTGCCCCTAGGGGCAGACAGGACACTGGCGGCCTCGCGTTCGCGCCCAGCTGCAGTCCCTTGTCGACACCCATCCGCCGATGTCCTCCATCCACCCGCCCCGCCGCATCCTCGTCCTCAACGCCAACCCCAAACCCGCCAGCCTCAGCCAGGCCCTGGCCGAGCGCTATGCCGAGGCCGCCAGCACGGCTGGTCATGCCGTTCAGCTGGTGCATCTGCATGCGCTGCGCTTCGAGCCCGATCTGCGCGGCGGCTACGCGAACCCGCAAGTGCTGGAGCCCGATCTGCAGCAGCTGCAGCGGCAGATCCTGGAGGCCGAACACCTGGTGTTGGCCTACCCCGTCTGGTGGGGCTCGGTGCCAGCCTTGTTCAAGGGCCTGCTGGACCGACTGCTGCTGCCCGGCTTCGCCTTCCGCTACGACGGCAGCCAGAGCCTGCCCGAACAACTGTTGAAAGGCCGCAGCGCCCGCCTGCTGGTCTGCATGGACACGCCCGCCTGGTACTTCCGATGGTTCCAGGGGGCCCCGGCCCACCGCATGATGAAGAACGCCGTGCTGGGTTTTTGCGGTATCGCGCCGATTCGCATCAGCAGCTTTGCGCCCGTGATCAAGAGCACACCGGAGCAGCGGGCCCAATGGCTGGAACAGGCTGCGGACCTGGGCCGACAAGGCCGGTGAGGGCGGCGCTGCAGCGTTCAATCGGATTGAAGCCTGACTTCAAGCCAGCGCGCCGATCGCGGCCTCGAAGCGCCCTACAGTTCAGCGCATACCACCACTGCACTGGAGCCCGCGCATGAGCCACATCGACAGCCAGGTCCTGGACCAGGCCTTCCGCCAAGCCCGCACCTTCAACACCTTCCGCCCGGAGCCGGTCAGCGATGCCCTGCTGCAGCAGGTGGTCGAGCTGGCCCAGTGGGGGCCCACGGCCATGAATGGCCAGCCGGTGCGCTATGTCTTCGTGCGCAGCCCCGAGGCCAAGCAGCGCCTGGCGCCGGCCCTGGCCGCCGGCAATCTGGCCAAGACCCTGGCCGCGCCCGTGACCGTGATCGTGGCCGCTGACAGCCAGTTCTTCGAACACCTGCCGACCCAGTTCCCGGCCGTGCCCGGTGCGCGTGACATGTTTGCCGGCAATGCCGCCATGGCCGCCGGCACCGCCAGCCGCGACTCGCACCTGCAAGGCGCCTACTTCATCATCGCCGCTCGCCTGCTGGGCCTGGACTGCGGCCCCATGGCCGGCTTTGACAATGCCAAGGTCAACGCCGAGTTCTTCCCCGACGGCCGTTTTCAATCGCAGTTCCTGATCAACCTGGGCTACGGCGACCCGGCCGGCAACTACCCGCGCGGCCCGCGCCTGGGCTTCGAGCAGGTGGCGCAGGTGCTCTGAAAAACGAAGAGCAGATCCGCAGCCAGGCGCCGGCTCAGTTCGCGCCGTGGCAGAGCGGGTAGGGGCGGCCGCTGCCGCAGGGGCAGAGCGCCGCACCACTGGCGGCCCGGTCTGCCATCCCGGCCATTGCTGCGGCCTCGGCCGCATCGCGCTGCGCCTGCCAGTAGCGCTGGATCCGCCGCGCCTGCTGGGCCAGGCCGGCGGCGGCCGCATCGTGCGCGGCCTCGCTGGGCGGCTGCTGCTCCAGGCGCCGCCAGCCGGCCTCGCTGCCGTAGAGCTGCAAGGTGCTGAACCAGTCCGGGTGAGCCTGCAGCAGCGGCTGCCAGGCGAGCGCAGCGAGCTCGATGCCGCAGAGGTAGCCACGGCACCAGTCATCCAGGATCACCAGAGGCCGGCCGTCCTCGCCCTCGGTGCAGCCGAACAGCGGCTGGTAAACCGGGCGATCGGGCTCGCGCAGCGCTGCGGCCGTGGCCTGCCATTGCTTGAGCAGCAGGGCCTGCAGTCGGGCGTGCAGATGCGGGTCGGCAAAAGTGGGCTGCTGCACACCTTGCTCGGCATCCAGAACCCAGGCCATGGCCTGCTCGGGGGTGATGGGCACGGGGCCGCTGACCAGGGCGCAGATGAAGCCATCGATCATGGGCGCCTGCATGGGCTGGTCGAGGCCGGCGTCTTCGGCAAACAAGGCCTCTTCCAGCAGGGCGATGTCGTCCAGCGACCAGCCCAGCTCGACATTGAGCGCCTTGCCGACGAACACCGTGCTAGACCCCTCGGGCGCGGTCGGCCGCGAACTTGGCCTGGAAGGCGGCGAAGCCGCCCTCGCCGGGCAGGTCCAGCGCGTCGCGCGCTTCCTGCATCAGGTTCAGGTAGTAGTGCAGGTTGTGAATGCTGGTCAGCATGGGGCCCAGCATCTCGCCGCAGCGGTCCAGGTGGTGCAGGTAGGCGCGGCTGAAGGTCTTGCAGGTGTAGCAGGTGCAGGTCTCGTCCACCGGCCGCTCGTCGGTCTTGTAGCGGGCGTTGCGCAGGCGCAGGTCACCGAAGCGGGTGAACAGATGGCCGTTGCGCGCATTGCGGGTAGGCATGACGCAATCGAACATGTCGATGCCGCGGCTGACGCCTTCGATCAGGTCTTCCGGCGTGCCCACGCCCATCAGATAACGCGGCTTTTGCGCAGGCAGCTGGTGGCCGATATGGGCCAGCACGCGCTGCATATCGGCCTTGGGCTCGCCCACCGACAGGCCGCCGATGGCATAGCCCGGCAGATCCAGCTCGGCCAGGCCGGCCAGGGAATGGTCACGCAAGTTCTCGAACATGCCGCCCTGGACGATGCCGAAGAGCGCATTGGGGTTCTCCAGGCGGGCGAACTCATCCTGGCAGCGCTTGGCCCAGCGCAAGCTCATCTCCATGCTCTTGCGGGCTTCCAGCTCGGTGGTGATGTGGCCCTTGGTTTCGTAGGGCGTGCACTCGTCGAACTGCATGACGATGTCGGAATTGAGCACCGTCTGGATCTGCATCGAGATCTCGGGCGTCAGGAAGAGCTTGTCGCCGTTGACCGGCGAGGCGAACTTGACGCCCTCTTCGCTGATCTTGCGCATCTCGCCCAGGCTCCAGACCTGGAAACCGCCGCTGTCGGTCAGGATGGGTTTGTTCCAGCTCTCGAACTGATGCAGCCCGCCGAACTGTTTCATGATGTCCAGGCCCGGGCGCATCCACAGGTGGAAGGTGTTGCCGAGGATGATCTGGGCGCCCATCTCCTCGAGCGAGCGCGGCATCACGCCCTTGACTGTGCCATAGGTGCCCACCGGCATGAAGATCGGCGTTTGCACGACCCCGTGGTTGAGCGTCATCTGGCCACGGCGGGCGTGGCCTTCGGTCTTGAGGAGTTCGAACTTCAGCATGGGCGCGATTGTCGCAGCAGGCGTGGCCGCCGGGGTGGGGGCAGCGCCTCAGACACCGCCATCCCAGCGGCCCAGGGCCTGCTGGGTCGAGCCCCAGGCCAGCCAGACCGCCAGCGCCAGCGGCGGCAGCCAGCGCTCCAGGCCCTTGACGCTCAAGGCCTCGGGCGAGCCCCAGGCGTGCAGGCCCTCGGGCAGCAGCCAGAGCAAGGCCGCCGCGGCCAGGCCCAGGGCCAGAGGCATCAGCCAGGCCAGCAGGCGGGCCGCGGCTGAAGGCTGGGGCACCGCGCTCGCCGCAGCACGCGGCGCCGGCAAGGCAGCCGGCAAGGCGGCCAGCACCGCGGCGCTGAAACCGGCGTCTTCGCTCAGCGCCGCGGCCTCCTGGGCCAGATCGGCCGCGGCCTCGCGCAGCAGGCCGTCCAGCCAGGCCTCGTCGGCAGCGTCCAGCCGCTCGCTGGTTTGCATCGATGGCGGGGTTGGGGTCATGGCAACACCTCTTCTTCAGTCGCGTGTGGCGCCCAGGCCTGCAGATATTCCTTGAGCTTGATCTTGCCACGCAGCACATGGGTCTTGAGCGTGCCCAGCGGCCAGCCCAGCAGGGCCGCCGCCTCGCTGTGCGAGAGCTCGGCCAGATAGCAATGCACGATGGCCTCCTGCTCCGGCGCGCTCAGCCGCGCCAGCGCCCGGCCCAGGTCCAGGCGCAGAGCCACCTGCTGCGGCAGCTCGGCCTGTGCATCAGCCTCGGTCTCGCCCTGCCAAGCCCCATCGTCATCCGCCAAGCTCTCGCTGCGCTGCGCCAGCTCGCTCGCGCCCAGGCGCTGCTGCTGCAAAAAGCAGTTGCAGGCGATGCGGTAGAGCCAGCTGCGAAAGCGCGCCTCGCCGCGAAAACCGGGCAGCGCCCGATAGGCCTGCAAGAACGCCTCCTGCGCCAGCTCATCGGCACGCGCCGCATCGCCCCGGGTCAGGCGGCGCAGCAGGGCGCGCACCATGCCCTGGTGGCGCCGCAGCAGGCAGGCAAAGGCGGCACGGTCGTCGTGCTGCTGGACCTGGCGCACCCAGAGGCGGTCCTGGGCGTCTTGTGCATCCTCGCGACTGAAGGCCTCGTCATCCATGCGCGGAGCCTGATCTCAAACCTTCGCCTGAGCATCCTTCTGGCCGCGCGTCTCCACCCGCCATACGATCAGCAAAGCGATGCCGATGAAGCCCGGCAGGCAGCCGATGGCCCAGAGCCAACTGCCTGGGTTCATCAGGTAGAACATCACCGCCAAGCCGAGACCGGCGGCCACATTGATCGCGCCCGCTTGCAGGCCGCCGTTTGTGCGTCGCCGCTGGGCATCAAGGCTCGCCTGGCCATCACCGGAGAGCTGATTCAAGAGTTCCGGCGGCAGAGGCTGGCCCTTGTCGGCCAGCTGGCGCAGGGTCTCGTGCAGCAGCTGCTCGCGCCGCATCTTGGCCTGGATGCCCATGATGATGGCCACGATGGGAATCATCAGCGCCATGATGGGCACCAGGAAGGGAAGGACGTGACGCATATTGAGGAAGTCCATGGGCGCTGCTCCTGCAGAGGTTGGGGGAATGCTCGGGCGATCAAGAAGAGAAAACTGATCGGGACGCAGGCTTGGATGCGCGGACGGCGGTGTTTGGATTCATCCAGCGCCAAATAGTTTGGGCATGCCAGGTCGAGCGCCTGGCATTCGAGGCCTATGTGCGATGGGCGATGGGCGCAGTCTGCCCCGAAGCCGCTGCGCTACTTCTCGCCACCCGACGCGACGGCCTTCAAGGCATCGGCCAGCGCCGTCAAGGCGGCGACCGTGCCCTGCAGCTGCGCGGGCAAGGCGGCCAACCAGACGGCGTCTGGCGCCTCGCCTTGTTCCAGCCGCGCTTCACCCTCGGCCAGCATTTGAGCCAGGCGCTCAGCGCCCAAGATGGCCGCCATGCCTTTGCTGGCGTGAACCTGCAACTGGGCCGCGGGCCAATCGCGGGCTTGCAGCGCCGCCTCGATCTGCGCAGGCAACTCGGCGGCGGACCGGGAAAAGCTCGCCACGCTCTTCTGATACCTCGGCAATTTGCCCATGAAACGGTCCATGGCCAGCTGGATCTCAATGCCATCGGCCAGGGCTTGCTCCAGCAAAGGCCCGGGCACCAGCAAGGTGGGAAAGGCAAACTTTGCTGTTTCTGCAACGCCCTCTGCTGCGCTTTCAATCGAACCGTCCGAGCTGCGCCCGGTGGGCCGGCCCAGCTTCTGGATCAGACGCACCAGCCGGTCCAGATCAAAGGGCTTGCCCACATGCTCATCCATGCCCGCGGCCAGGCATTCTTCGCGGTCCGAAGCCATGGCATTGGCCGTCATGGCCACGATGGGCAGACGCAGGCCCAGCTCCTCGCGCAAGATGCGGGTGGCCGTGTAGCCATCCATGACAGGCATCTGCACATCCATCAGCAAGAGGTCCACCGCGCCCGCATCGGCCCGCATGATGTCCACTGCCTCCTGCCCATTCGAGGCCAGGCGGACCGAGGCGCCGGCATCCTCGAGCAGTTCACGCGCGACCTGCTGGTTGTTGAGGTTGTCCTCCACCACGAGCAGGCGGATGCCTGCCAGCGGCGCCGCCCCGGCGTTTGCAGCGGCGCCCTCCCCGTCGTGCTGGCCGTCTGAGGGCGGGGCCGTGGCGGGACAGAGCGCCTCACGCAAGGCGACCGCCATCAGGGGTTTGACCAGGAAGGCCTTCAGCAACGCCTGCTCGGCCGGTGTCAGCGCCTCCAGCTGCAGCGGCGTGCCACTCATCACCAGGGGCAGCTCGGCCCAGCCGGGCCGGGCACGCAGCTGCGCCAGGCAGGCCCAAACGTCCTCACCCGGCAGCCGTGCATCCGCCAGCACCAGGTTCAGCGCCAAACCATCGGGCGCCGCCGCCATCCAGGCCTGCGCCTCGGCCACGCTGGCTGTCGCCACCACCTGCCAGCCTTCAGCCATCAACATGCGGCTCAGCAGCTCGCGGGCACGGGCGTTGTCGTCGATCAACAAGACCAGCCCCTGGCTCGCCGGTGCCGGGGCTTGGGCGCCGTCAGCCTCGCCCTGCACCACCGGCAAGTCGAGTTGAAAGCTGAAACGACTGCCTCGCCCCAGGGCGCTTTCCAGCGTGATCTGGCCGCCCATCAGCTCCAGCAGGCGCAGGCTGATGGCAAGCCCCAGGCCCGTGCCACCGAACTTGCGCGTGGTGGATGCTTCCGCCTGGCTGAAGCCCGAAAAAATCTTGGCGTGGTGCTCTGGCGCGATGCCGATGCCGGTGTCCGTCACCGTGAACTCCAGCCGCACCGCATCCTCCAGGCGCTGCATGAGCTGAACGCCGACCACCACCTCACCGCTTGAGGTGAACTTGAGCGCATTGCCGGCCAGATTGATCAGCACCTGCAACAGGCGCAAGCCATCCACGTGCAGCAAGGGCGGCAACTGCGGGTCCAGATCGAACAGCAGATCCACCGGCTTGGCGCCCACATTGGCAGCCAGGATCACCGACAAGTCGCGGAAGATCTGCGTCAGGGCATGCGGCTGCGGATCCAGCGTCAGCTTGCCGGCTTCGACCTTGGAGAAATCGAGAATGTCGTTGAGCAGCCCCAAGAGCGAACGAGCCGCGCCCTCGGTCTTGCTGGCGTAGTCGCGCTGGCGCGTGCTGAGTTCGGTGCGCTGAAGCAGCTTGAGCAGGCCCAGGATCGCATTCATGGGCGTGCGGATCTCGTGGCTCATATTGGCCAGAAAGCGGCTCTTGGAGCGCGAGGCTTCCTCGGCCTCCTGGCGGGCGTGCACAAAATCGCTGATGTCATGGAAGCTGTAGACCAGGCCGATCACCTCGCCACGATCCATCTGCGGGCGGACGCGACGCTCGAACAAGCGGCCGCTCTTGAGCTTGGTGATTTCACAGCCCGCTTGCGAATCCAGGCCGACCTGTTGGCTGAAGGCCGTGAAGTCGTCTTGCAGCTGCCACGGCGTACTCAGCTGCTCCATCAGGAAGGCGATGATGGCTTCGCTGTCTTGCAGCAGCACCGCCTCGGGGATCTCCCACATGGCGCTGAAGCGGCGGTTCATATTGACGATATGGCCGGCCGAATCGAGCACCAAAACGCCTTCCCAGATCGACTCCAAGGTGGCCTGCAACTGACCCGACAGCGCCGCCAACTGGGCCTCGCCGCGCTTCAGGCTGGCACCGTCCCGCACCCGCAGTACCAAGACGTCTTCAACATCGCCACGCAGGCGGCGGATTGACTTGATCACCGGCAGCGCCACCCCATCGCCGCAGATGTACATGGACTCGGCGTTGTCGATATCACTGCCCCCGCCCACGCGCACATCTTCCCAGTAGAAGATATCGGCCAGGCTGCTCTCCACCTCGGTGATGGCGCGGCCGACCAGCGGGGTGGCCTCGTAGCCCAGGGTGACTTCAGCCTGCCGATTGGCCGCGATGATCTGGAGCGACTTGGGGTCCACCACCAAGAGCATCTCGGAGCTCTGGTCGCACATGACGCGATCCAGAGTGGCAGGGTCCCAGCTCATGTGGGCTTGCCCCCGTCAAAGTAGTAATTGACGCGTTTGCGCGGTGCCAGGTATTCGTACACCGCCGCCGGCAGCTGGCTGGGGCGGTAGGCCTTGCTGATGTGGACATCGCCCTCTTCGTTGAGGTCCAGCATCATGGCCTCGCTTTTCGGAACGCCCGCGTCGTAGGTGATGACGGTGGGTTTGAGCGGCCGCGCGGCGTTGACGCGAATCACCAGGCCGATCACATCATTGGACAGACCCACGATGGTGCCCGGCGGGTACACGCCCATGAACTTGATGAAGGCCTGCAAAAAGCGCGGGTCAAATCGGCTGCGCTGCTGGGCAAACATCTGGGACAAGGCCTCATGCGGCGTCAGCGAGTGGGCAATATGGGGCGCGTTGCAGAGGTTGTCGTAGGTGTTGATCACCGCCACCAGGCGCGCCAAGGGATCGATCGCCTCAGCCACCAGCTTCTTCGGGTAGCCGCTGCCGTCATACGCCTCGTGGTGCTGATGGATGATGTTGCACAGCACATTGGACAGGCCGATCTTCTTCGCCAGGTCCAGGCCGTACTGACAGTGCAGCTCGCGCGCCTCGCGCTCGAATTTGCTCAAGGGCCCGGCCTTGCGCATGATGTTCTCGGGAATGTCATTGAGCCCGATGTCGTGGAACACCGCGGCCATGCCCACCATCTTGACCAGCTCGGCCGGCATGCTCATCTCCTTGCCCAACACCATGGCCAGCACGGCCACATTGAGCGAGTGCAGATAGACATCCTCATTGCCGGGCTTGTCGCCCATCACCTGAATGGCCAGGTCCGGCGCTGCCAGCATCTCGTCAACGATGCCGCCGATCAGCTCGGTGGTGTCACTGAGCGCCTGCTGGGGCTGGGAGTAAATGGTCTTGTTGATGCCCTTGATGACCCCGGCGGCATTGGCAAAGGCACGCTCCACCCGCTCGATCTTCTCGCGGTGTTCGGCCATCTGCCGGATGCGCTGCTGCTTGGCCGCCATCAAGGCGGCCAGCTCGGCCTGGCGGGCCAGTTCCTCCGCAGTGGGGGCGGCCGGGGGCTGCTCACTCTTGGGCAAAGGCTTCACATCGCTCAGGGACGGCGCCCAGCGCACGCTGGCCAGGCCCAGGCTGCGAATGGTCTGCAGCTGCTCTTCGGTCTTGATCTTGAAGTTGTTGAAGTTGAAGGGATGCTCCATCCAACCCACATCCAGGTAGACGTAAACGCCCACACGCAACTGATCAACGGAGATGCGATGTTCGTTTTCTGATGCAGACATGGCGGAGATGATTTAAGCATGTTCCCAAGGGCTTGGGGCCGCCGAAGCCTCCTTCAAGCGCTGCCCCCCAGGATCACCCCCAAGTCCGGCCAGGATCGATCACGGGACAATGACTCCATGTTCCCACGCCTCGTTTTGCGCGGGTGCCAGCTCTGGCCCAGCCTGTTGATCCTCTTCGTCCTGTTTGGGCAAATCTCCCACGCGCAGGGCCAGGAGCGCCTGAACCTGCGCCAAGCCCAGTTTTCGCATGAGCTGGCGCCGCTTGAGCAAGAGATCAGCCTGCCCGACACCTGGCGCCAACGCGGTCTGCCCGCCCGAGGGCAGGGGCGCTACCGCTTGCACTTCACGCTGGACCAGGCGCCCCCGCATGGCCAGGCCTGGGCGCTGCGCGCCGAGCGCCTGAGCCGGCTGCATCGCGTGCTGCTCAACGGCGCCGTGGTGCACGAGCAAGCCGATTCGGAGGCCATGCGCCTGCATGCCTCCCCGGCCCAAACCTGGCTGGAGCTGCCCAGCGCCCTGCTGCGACCGGGGCCCAACGAACTCGTGCTGGAGCTGTACTACCAGCGTCGCGCCGGCCTCTCCGACCTTTGGATCGGCCCCGCTGCCGAGCTGGAGCCCGGCTACCAGTGGATGCGCTGGCGCGAAGCCCAGCTGCCGCAGTGGATCAATATGCTGGCTGCCGGCTTCTCGCTGCTGCTTTTGCTGGTGTGGATGGAGCGTCGCCACGAACGCAGCCTGGGCCTGTTCGCCTGGCTGTGCCTGCTCACCTCGCTGCGCAACAGCGTGTACGGCCTGAGCCTGCCGCTCGCCTGGGTGCAAGCCCTGGACCTGTTTTTCTACCTGGCCCAGGTGGCGAGCATCCAGCTTCTCGGTCGCTTTGCCCTCGCCTGGTCCGAACGCGCCCTGCCCTGGTACCGCCACAGCCTGCGCTGGACCGCCTGGCCCTTGCTGTTGGGAGGGGTGCTGGCCTCGTGGCTGGGCGCCCTGGAAACCTGGCGCAGCTGGGCCTATCCCGTGGTGCTGCTGCTGGGCCTGCCGGCCCTGGGCTTGGTGGGGCTGCGCGCCTTCCGCGTCGGCGGCTGGCGCCGACTGGCCCTGGCGGGGGCGATGCTGCTGATGATGGGGGCAGCCGTGTTCGACTATCTGGTCGGTCAGGGCCGGCTCAGCGTCATGCATGCCTACTCCATGCCCTGGATCCAGCCTCTGGCCATGATCGCCTTCGCCACTTTGCTGGCGGAGCGATTGGTGGTGGCTTTGCGCCAGAGCGAGCGCCAGCAGGCCGAACTGGAGCGCCAGGTGGCCGAGCGCACCGCCCAGCTGCAAGCCGCCCATCTGGCCAAGAGCCGGCTGCTGGACGCCGCCAGCCACGACCTGCGCCAGCCCGTCACCGCCCTGGGCCTGCTGGTGGGCATGGCGCGACTCCAGACCCAGGAACCGCGGCTGCGCCAGCTGCTCGACCAAGCCGGCGAAGGCGTGCGCGGGCTTGAGCGCCTGCTCAAAGGCCTGCTCGATCATTCGCGCCTCGATCAACAGGACCGGCCCGTGCAAACCACGCCGCTGCGATTGCAGCCCCTGCTGGATGCGGTTTTGGTGCACGCCGGCCCGCTGGCGCGCGAGCGCGGCCTGCGTCTGCGCGTGCGGCCCTGCGCCTTGTGGGTGCGTTCTGAACCGCTGCTGCTGGAGCAAGTGCTGCGCAATCTGGTCAGCAATGCCATCACGCACACAAGCCAGGGCTCAGTGATGGTGGTCGCGCGCCGGCGGGGCGCCCAGCTCTGCCTGCAGGTGCGCGACAGCGGGCCTGGCATCCCGCCCGAAGCGCAGCAGCGCATCTTTGAACCCTTTGTGCAGCTGGGCAACCCCGCGCGCAGCCGACAGCATGGCAGCGGTCTTGGCCTGGCCATCGTCGACCAGGCGCTGCGCCGCCTGGGCCATTCGCTGCAGCTGCGTTCAGCGCCGGGCCGCGGCAGCTGCTTCAGCGTGCTGCTGCCGCTCTGCGAAGCGCCCAGCGAAGCCTCCGCGGCGCCCGCGCCCAGCGGCCCCAGCGAGGCCGACAAGAGCCCGGCCGTGGCGCCGCAAACCATCTGGCTGGTGGAGGACGATGTGGAGCTTCAGCAGGCATTGTCCCAACAGCTGGAAGCCTGGGGGCACTGCGTCTGCAGCTTCGACACCGCCGAGGCCTTGTGGGCGCAATGGCCGGCGCCGCCCGACCCGGCCCCCGACTGGGTGCTGGCCGACCATCGCCTGCCCGGCATGAAGGGTGAAACGCTGCTGCAACGCATCGCCAGCCTCGGCGGGCCCAGCCGCCTGGCCCTGATGACCGCCGACCTGGACCCTGCCTCGGGCGCCATCCTGCGCAGCGCCGCATGGCCGACGTTGCAAAAGCCCTTCAGCCCGCAGGTGTTGCAAGCCTTGCTGTCGCAGACGACAACAGCGCCGGTTCTGCCGACCAAGCCGGCAACCTGAAGCCCAGCCGGGCCGCCACCACCATGGCCTCGGCGCGACGGCTCACATTGAGCTTGCGAAAGATCACGGCCAGATGGGTCTTGACGGTGGATTCCGACATCTCCAGCCGCCGCGCAATCGACTTGTTGCTGAGGCCGCGCAAGAGCAGGCCCAGCACCTCCTGCTGGCGATCCGAAAAATGCGGGGTTTCGCCCAGCTCCTCACTCTGCAGCCGAAAACTGGCCGGCAGGGCAATGCGCCCCTCCAGCGCCGCCGAGAGCTGCGACCAGAGCAGCTCGAAATGCGCCGTCTTGGGGATGAAGCCGGCCGCGCCGCCCTCCAGGCAGGCCAGCACCGTGGCCGGGCGCTCGTCTGCCGACACCACGATCACCGGCACCCATTCCAGCGCTTCGCGCAAGCGCTGCAGCGCATCGAGGCCTTGTGCATCGGGCAGCCCCAGATCGAGCAGCACCAGATCGGGCGCCCCCTGAGACTCGAGCCCGGTCAGCAAGGCGCCCAGGCTGGCGTACTGCAGGCATTGCATCTGCGGGTGCGCCTGTGACAACAGGGCCACCAGCCCCTCCCTCAGCAGGGTATGGTCATCAACCAAGGCGATGTTCATGAGCGGAAATTATGTCAGCGGCCCATGACAGGCCAGCTCGGCGCGCGCCACGAGGCAGCTCGCCAGACTTTTCGGCAAAAACCCACACCTCGGCCAAATGGACGATGGTGTGCCCGCTGAGACGGTTCTAGCATCCGCTCCGCTGCAGGCCGCCTCGCCTCGGCGCGGGCGCATGAGCGGCCCGCACCGCCGGCGGCCCTGTCATTCCGTCTCGTTTGCAGCTGCAACCAAAGGCCCGACCCATGAAAGCTCCGCATCCCACCCTGGCCGCATTGCTGGCCGCCAGCCTGCTCTCCGCCTGCGGCGGCGGCGGCGGTTCTGATCCAGCCCCTGCACCTGCGCCCGCACCGGCGCCAGCCCCCGCACCGGCACCTGCGCCCACTCCGGTGGAAGTCAGCGGCGTGGCCTCCAAGGGCTTGCTGGCCAAGGCCATCGTGCGCGCCCACCCGGTCAAGGACGACGGCCAGGCCGACCTCGCCACCGTGCTCAAGGAAACCGAGACCGATCAAGACGGCAAGTACACGCTCAGCGTGCCCACCACGCCCGGCAAGCTCTACGTGATCCGCATCAGCGCCAAGGCCGATGGCAGCACCACGCAGAAGGATGAAATCACCGGCCAAGCCCAGGCCCTGCCCGCCAGCTTCGCCTTGCGCGCCGTGGTGGCCGCCAGCGCCAGCGTCACCAAGACCGACCTCAACATCACCCCCTTCACTGAAATGGCCACCGCCGCCGCCGAGAAGGCCAGTGGCGGCCTGACCGTGGCCAACAAGGACCAGGCGCAGTCAAATGTGGTGCAGATGCTGGGCTTCGATCCGGCCAAGGTGAAGCCCACCGACATCGCCAACGCCAGCACCGACGAAGAGAAGAAGCTGGCCGTCATGCTGACCTCGGTGGCCCAGCTGGCCAAGGACGGCGCCCTCGGCTGCGCCGACCAGACCCAGGCCGGCGAGCGCGTGCGCTGCGTGGTGCAGAAGCTGGCCGAATCCGCCAAGATCGATTCGACCAAGCCGGGCACCGTGGGCGGCGTCAATGTCGCCGACAAGCTGGTCGAAGCGGTGAACAAGGTCGTCACCACGCCCGAGCTGAACCAGGGCAAGGTCGACGACAAGATCGTCAACGTAGCCCTGGGCAACCTCAAGGGCGACGGCAAGCCGGCCCCGATCAGCAACAGTGGTGACGTGGCCGCCGCGCGCAAGCTCTTCGACGAGCTGCGCAGCTCAGCCCAGGCCCTGGTCAAGCCCGATGCGGGCGCCACCACCGGCGCACTGCAGAAGGAGGCCGAACGCTTCGGCGCCGCGCTGGACAGCGTGGAGGCCCCGGTCATGCTGGCCACCCACACCAGCTCGGCCCTGCTGGGCGGTATCCAGGGTCTGATCGACTACAAGGAAGGTCTGGGCCCCAACAACGGCGGCGGTCTGTACGGTGAGGTGCCCGGGGGTCCGGCCCAGCTCAATGCCGTGGGCTGCACCATCTACCAGGACGAGGCCCGCACGGTGGCCGCCACATCGGCCGACAACGCCCGCTTCCTGGGCTGCTCGGTGCGCTATGGCGTGACCGCCTTCAACGATGTCAACCAGGGCGGAAAGTACGTGCTGGCCCATGTGCGCCATCGCCTCTTCATCACACCCGGCAGCAATGCCGGCGAGTACAGCTACAGCGCACGCGCCCAGGCCATCGTCTGCAAGGACACCAACTTCTGCTCCACCGGCCAGGCCTTCAAGGTCTACGACCTGCAATCCCAACCGGCCGTGGACTTCAGCGGCACGGTCAAGGTGACGGTCGAAGCCCTGCGCATCAAGAGCTTTGAGATCCAGGGCGAGCTGCCGGCCAAGTTCAAGGACGAGGTGTCGGCACCCAAGAGCTCGGCCGACATCCTCTACAACCCCAACGGCAAGGCCAGCTTCACCCTCAAGGGCAGCCGCAATGTGATCGTGCCGGCCACCGCCAAGAAGGGGGATGTGGAGACCGTCAACGTCGAGGGCAAGCTGGCCATCTACAAAGACGGCGCCGGCAGCCTGGACAGCGAGCTCTCCATCCTGACCGGCAGCCAGCTGCAGAGCGTGGTCGTCGCCGACGGCTCGCAAGCGCGCGAAATGGGCGGCTTCAATCTGCAGCTGCTGGCAGGCACGCCCAAGGCCGAGATCGAAGGTCAGTTCAAGGTCTCCCAGCTGATCAGCGACAAGAGCGGCACCTCGGTCATGCCCAGCGAGGCCCTGCTCAGCGGCGCCGTGCGCAACAAGGGCGATGACGGCAAGGCCCAGCCCAGCTTCTTCGCAGGCAAGATCAGCGCCAGCCAGACCGGCTACGCCCAGTACGACAACACCCTGCCCAAGTCCGCCACCAACAACTTCAAGGTCAACCTGGCCCTGGAAGGCAGCCTCACCGCCGACCAGCGTCCGCAGCTCAAGCTCAACTTGGGCCTGGGCGGCTCGGCCTGGAGCGGCGCCAACGACGCCAAGCTGGACGGCCAGTACAAGGTGCTGAACAAGGACAAGGTCGAGACCCTGGTCATCAACCTGAGCGCCAGCCAGGCCACCAGCGACGGCAAAGCGAGCTTCAAGCTCAGCGAGGCCACCTCGGGCCTGAACTTCGCCACCGACGGCAAGCAAAGCGTGCTCGACCTGAAGAAGGGCGATGTCAAGATCGGTGTGATCGATCTGGACAATGGCCGCATCACCTTCACCAACGGCGAGTTCTGGTCGCTCAACTGAGCCTGAACCACCACCTCGGGGCCAGCCCTGGCTGCGCCCCGCCACAACGGGGGCATCATGCCCCCGTGTTCTTTTGTGCGCCCAGGAAGCAGCCACATGCCCGCTCCACTCCCCTTCACCGCTCGCTCAGCACCTCTCACCCTGAACCGCGCCTGGCGGGCCGCCTGGCTCTTGCTGGCCAGCAGTGCCGCACTTGCCCAGGGCTCGAGCGCCGGCCTGAGCCTCAGCCTCAGCAGCGAGCACTTCAACGATGCCACCCGCCTCAGCCAGATGGGCCGCGAAGGCGCGCCCGCGCTGCAACCCCGCGCGGGTGACAACCTCGCGTACGAGGAGAACGAGATCCGCCTGGCCTGGAACCAAGGCCCCTGGCGCTTGAGCGCCCTGGGGCGCCAGAGCGCCAGCATCGTGGCCGGCGCCTCGGGCCTGCAGCTGGCCCAGGGCCTGATCGAACGCCGCAAGCCCGGCCAGGATCAGGACTACCGCGTCGACCTCAGCTACCGCGGCTTCTCGGGCCTCGGGCTGGCCCTGGCGCGGCGTTGGGGCGAAGCCAGCCTGGGCAGCCAAGGCTGGCAGGGCCAGCTGGAGCTGCAAGCCCTGCAGCTGCGCCGCCTGCGCGAGACCGAGATCCACGGCACGGCCCGTTACCAGACGTCTTCACAAAGCTATGCCTTCGATCTGCAAGGCCTGCGCGTGCAGGACACGCTGCGCTTTCCCTTCCAGCAGGATCCCCCGCGCCAGGGCTGGGGCCTGCTGGCCCAGGCGGAGCTGGGCTGGTGCCAGGCCGGTGTCCAGCCCTGGTGCCTGTCTCTGCGAGGCGAGAACCTGGGCCAGCTGCGCTGGCGCCAAATGCCGCAGGAGTGGCTGCAGCTCTCCACGCAAACCCAAAGTTATGACGAAGACGGCTACCTGATCTACAAACCCATGCTCAGCGGCCGCTACAGCCAGACCGCCTACCGCCAGCAGGCGCGCCAGCGCTGGACCCTGCGGGCCCAGGGCGAGACCGGCTGGGGCCGCGCCCAGCTGCGCCTGATCCGGCTGCAGGGCTACGGCCCGCTGCTGCCCGAGCTGGGCATGGACTGGGCCGCAGCCCCGCAGGGCTGGAGCCAGAGCCTGGGCTTGCAACGCTGGGGCCTGCACTGGGCCGCGCACGAGCGCCGCCTCAGCCTGCGCCTTCAGGGCACGCACTGGCAGATGGCCCTGGGTGGTGACCGGCCCGGCGCCGGCGCCCGGGCGCGCGAAGTGAGCCTGGCCTGGCATCAGCCCTTCTGAAGCTCAGGCCCCGGCAGGCCCCCGGGGGCTCGGGGACAATCGCGCCCATGTCCTCTCCTGCATCGAGCTTCTCCATCGCCCAGGCCGTCCACAGCGAGCTGATCATCAAGAAGAGCCGTTTCATCGGCTGCGTCGAGCCCTGCAGCGGGCGCGAGGCGGCGCTGGCGCGGGTGCAGGAACTTCGCGCTCTGCACCCCACCGCTGTGCATGTGTGCTGGGCCCTGCTGGCCGGCGGCCAGTCGGCAGCGGTGGACGATGGCGAGCCCAGCGGCACGGCCGGGCGGCCCATGCTGGAGGTGATGCGCCACCAGGATCTGGAGGGCGTGCTGGCCACCGTGGTGCGCTACTGGGGCGGCACCAAGCTCGGCGCCGGCGGCCTGGTGCGCGCCTACACCGACAGCGTGGCCCAGGCCCTGCTGCAGGCCGAGAAAGTGCCGCGCGTCGCGCTGCACACTCTGCGCTGCACCGTGCCCTATGCCTTCGAAGGCCTGCTGCGCCGCGAGATCGAAGGCGCCGGCGCCGAGCTGCTGGGCGTGCAGCATGGCAGCCAGGTCGAGTTCCGCTTTGCCTTGCCTGTGCCAGCCGTGGCGCCCCTGCTGGCGCGGCTGCAGGAGTCGGGCCAGGGGCGCATCGGCTGGCTCAAGGATGAGGGGGCGGACGAGGCTTGAGCCTTGTCCTGCTCAGAACAGGCTGCCCTGCGGCGGCCCTTTGCGCAAGCGCGCCAGTAGCGCGTCGGTCTGTTCGGCCGGGCCCAGATCAAACGCCTCCGGCGCCGGCAGGCGCTCGGCCGCCAGCAAGGCCTGTGCCTCGCTGACCGAGCCGCGCAGCCAGGCCTGCCAGTCCTCGGGCCGTATCGTCATCACGGCGCGCTTGTCCTGCGCGTCCGGCGGTAGGGCCGGGTCGGGCTTGTGCAGGCGATTGAGCAGCGGGTGTGCGTCGCAGTTGAGCGTCAGCATCGAATAGTTGGGGATCAACTCGCCCGTCTCGGGGTGCTGCCACTCCGACCAGATGCCGGCCAGCGCCCAGGGCAGACCATCGGCGCGGCGCAGCGGCCACCAGATGTTGCTGCCAGTCTCCCAGTTGGGCTCCTGGTAGCTCTGCGCCGGGATCAAACAGCGCCGGCCGCTCAGCCAAGCATCGCGATAGGTGGGCCGCTCGGCCACCGATTCGATGCGCGCGTTGTTCGTCAGAATCGCCCGCCCCGCCGGTCGCGGCTGCTTGGAACGAGGCGGCACCATGCCCCACTGGCCGATCACGGCCTCCCGGGCTTGTTCATTGCCATCGCCGGCACGCGGCTCCGCGCGAATGAACAGGCCTCGCCCGAATGGGCCCACCGGCGCCTGCGGGTAGGACTCTTCGCCCGCCCCGCCGGCTTTCACGACCACGCGGAAGTGCCGCTCGACCTCTTCCTTGGGGCTGACGTTGTAGAGATTGCACATGGTGGGGTGACTGTAGCGAAAGGGGCCAGCCACGGCGGGCCGCTGGTCGCGGGCCGCAGCTCGCCCGCCCCCGCCGCGAATCAATCGAAGCGGAAGCGGAACTCCTGCATGGCCTCCACCAACTTCTTCTTGCCCGTGCTGCATTGGTAGGACTCGATGGCGCGGCGCACGGCGGGCTGCAGGCGCTCGTCGCCTTGCAGGCTCAGCACCTTCACCTGGTTCGAGGCATCGATGCTGAAGCGCGCCGTCAGGACGAATTCGCCGCGGATGTTCAGCTCGGGGATTTCCGGGCGCGCCATCTGGTGGCAGTAGGTTTTGGCGCTCTCTGGCTTGGCCGCAGTGTCCTGCGGGGCCTCGGTCTGGCCACCTGTCGACAACGCCGCCGACACGCCCAGGCTGGCAACGGCCAGGCTCAAAGCCAGGGCCAGACCGCCGTGACGACGCAGGTGGGAGGCGGGTGAGGATGTGGATGAGGCAGGGCTCAGACGGTTCATCTTCTTCAACATGGCGATTCTTTCAATCAAGGGATGGGTGGATTGCCAAGCCGTGGCAAGAGGCGGTACTGCCGAAGACAGGCCCTGGGCCTTGAGCAAGGCCTGGGCATACACCGGCCAAGCCTCGGGGCGCTTGGCCAAGACCTGCGCATCGCAGGCCAGTTCCTGGTCCTGGCGCAGGCGGGGCAAGGCCAGCCAGACCAGGGGGTTGAACCATTGCAGCGCCGCCAGGCCCCAGGCCAGTGCACGCAGCGCGTTGTCGTGGCGGGCGGCGTGGCCTTGCTCATGGGCCAGCACCAGCTCTCGTTCCTCGGCGCTGAAGCGTTGGGCAAAGTCCTGCGGCAGCACCAGGCGCGGCCGCCAGCAGCCGAGCAAGGCCGGGCTGCTGCCCGCCGGCGCCCACCACAGGCCCGGGCCCGGCCGCAGCCGGCGCCGGTAGACCCGGTGCTGCACGCCAGCCCACAGGCCCAGGCCCAGCACGCCCAGAGCCCAAGCCAGCAGCAAGGCCGGCGCGGCGACCGGCTCACTGCCCGCCAACCAGGCTTGCACGGCCGCCTGCCACAGGCCCCGCGCGGGCTCGCTCCAGGCCTGCAACACCATCACCACCGCGGGCAGCTGCAACAAGGCCTCAGCCCCGCTGGCCTGAGCCGCCAGGCCGGGCGCAGCCGCCAGCGCCAGCGCCATCAGCGGCGGCAAGGCCCAGAGGCTGTACTGGCCCTGCGCGCCCAGCCACGCACGCAGCGGCCGGCGCAAGAGCAGCACCCCAAGCAAGCCCAGACTGAAGCCCAGGCTCACCCGGCCCAGCAGGGCCAAGGCCGACGCGGCATCGGCGTCGCCCAGCACAGAGATAACGAAGCCGTTCATCGCACACCACCTCGCCGTTTGGCCGCTGTCCGAGCGTTCGCTGGCTTGGCCTTGGCGCCGGGTGCGGGTGCGACCGTTGGCGGCTGCTGGTCCAGCAGTTCGCGCAAGGCCTGCACATCCTCGGGGCTCAGCTGCCGCTGGGCCGAGAAATGCGCCACCAGCGGCGAAAGCCGGCCGCGGAACAGCCGGTCCAGCAAACCCAGCGACTCCTGCCCCTCCCAGGCCTGCTGCTCCAGCACGGGGCGGTAAAGGTAGCGCCGCCCGTCCCGCTCGGCGCTGATCGCCCCCTTGTTGAGCAAGCGGTTCAGCAGGGTCTTCACCGTGCCCAGCTGCCACTCGCTGGCCTCACCCGGCGCCTCGGCCGCCTGGGCCGCCAGCGCAGCGGCAATGTCCTCAGCCGCCAAAGGCTGCAGACCGGGCTGCGCCCACAGCACTTGCAAGATGCGGCTTTCCGCGTCGGAGATCGATCCCATCGTCTGGCCTTTTACCTTTTCTCTGCACTTCGCGGCCTCGCGACCGCAATCGACAACAAGCGTTAACGGAAGCAATGTTTACGCTTGTTGTCGATATGAGCAAGCGGGTGGAAACCCTGATGGGGTGGACTCAAGCCCGCGCCCTCACCCGGCCTTCAGACCCATCAACCGGGATGGCACGCGAGCCAGTTCGGGCGCTGCCCGCACATCTGAGCGTGCAGCAGCCGCCAGCCCCTCTCGCCTGGCTTCGGGCTCGGCGCCCCAATCTGCATGCAGCCCTGGGGAATTCACGGAGCCGCCGCTGCGGCCCGGGGCCTCAGACTTGCCGGCCTTTTCGTCTGAGTTTTCGTCTGAGTTTTCGTTCTCGTTGTCGTCACCGTGATGAACAACTTCGACGGCAACAGAAACAGCAATGCCGACACCCACAACAGGCCCTCAACCCCACACCATGCGTTCCAGCCGCTTCCAAAAGACCACCGCCCTGCTTCTCTCCCTGACCCTGCTGTCCGGCTGCATGACACGCAAGCTCTGGCGTCCGGACCAGGCGCCGCACTACAACGAATCGGTGTCCTCGGTGCTGATTGCCAAGGATCAGAAGCATGTGGTCTTCATCGGCAAGCAGTACCACTATGTGTTCCAGGAGATCCCGGGACTGGCGGAGCTGATCCGCAGCCGGCTGGCCGCCCGCATGCTGTGGTCACAAAACAGCGATTGCAGGTACGAGCCCGATCAGACGGTGCGCTGCGCCATCGGGCTCTCGGTCGTCTTGCGCAACGCCGAGGATGAGAAAGAAGGTGCGCGCATCGGCTTGAAGCCCGATGGCCAGATCGAGCTGGCCTTCGTCGGCAAACGCTACGCGCCCGTCCCCGTGCCCGCCGAGGACATCACCACCCTGCACAACACCTACAACATCACGCTGTGGGGCACAGGCGTGGAGAACCGCAGCGCCGAGAAGCTGCTGAAATCCCCCGTCACGGTGGCGGCCGACGGCGTCCTGCTGCTGGTGGGCGTGCCCTTGCTGGTGATCGGCAAGCTGCTGGGTGGGGGTGGGTCTTGGCGGTAAGGGGAGGCTGAAGCAGAGGCGCTAGGGGCGGTCAGGTCAAGTCGCGAGAGGTGCGTTGGGGTCAGGCCTGGACCTCGCGGCTCGCAACTGTTCTCTTCAAATTAAAGACATGACCCTCACGGCTCTCCTGCCAGTGCCGAAGCAGAGACACAAGCTGAATCGCCCCGGGTTCCGAGGAGGCCTGTTGGTTTAAGTCAGGCGGTCGCGGCCTGACCAGCGCGGTGACGATG
>NZ_JBXAGJ010000015.1:0-156029 GCF_058794035.1 Roseateles sp. GW835-FHT13E02 | reverse complement strand
ATCGGCGCCAACGGCGCGGGCAAGACCACCACGCTCAAAGCCGTGACCGGCCTGCAGCCGGTGGCCGACGGCGACGTGAAGTACCTGGGCCAGAGCATCAAGGGCCAAGGCCCCTGGGACCTGGTCAAGCAAGGCCTGGTCATGGTGCCGGAAGGGCGGGGCACCTTCACCCGCATGACCATCACCGAAAACCTGCAGATGGGTGCCTACCTGCGCAGCGACAAGGCCGGCATCGAGGCAGACATCGAGCGCATCTTCGGCATCTTCCCGCGCCTGAAGGAGCGCCGCGCCCAGCTGGCCGGCACCATGAGCGGCGGCGAGCAACAGATGCTGGCCATGGGCCGGGCGCTGATGGCCAAGCCGAAGGTGCTGCTGCTGGACGAGCCCAGCATGGGTTTGAGCCCCATCATGGTGGACAAGATCTTCGAAGTGGTGAACGACATCCACAAGCAAGGCGTGACGGTGCTGCTGGTGGAGCAAAACGCCAGCCGGGCGCTGCAGCTGGCCAACCGGGGCTATGTGATGGAGTCGGGCCTGGTGACGATGACGGGCGAGGGTCAGTCCTTGCTCAATGACCCCAAGGTGCGTGCCGCGTATCTGGGGGAGTGAAGCGGGCGAGTGAGCTCCGCCACATCCGGACCCGCTTCAACCGCAAGGCGGGGTCAGGTCTTGCTTTCGAAGGCAGCCGCTAACGGCTGCCTTTTCCATTCCTGCCTCCGTGTTTTCCCATCCCCCATGGCTGAGGGGGCTTAGGGCTTTGTACGCATATGTGAAATATCACCGGGGTTCTACGCTGCCATCACGTTCTTCGGTTGTAACGCTCGCGCAAGCAGTGTTGCTGCCGAGGGCTGATCAACACCTCTTTCGAGGGGAAGACGAGGAACCTATGAAACTAGCTAAAAAATGCTTGTTGGGATTGGCCGGCGCGACGCTGGCCCTTGCTGCGCAAGCTGACACCTACACCGAGGGTTTTGACAACCTGGCCGCCTCCGGCTGGACCTTGACCAACAACAGCAGCCCCGCCGGTCAGGCTTGGTTCCAGGGCGTGCCCGAGTATTTCGCGGCCCAGTCGGGTGGCAACGGCTCATATGCCGCCGCCAACTTCCTGAGCGCGGCCGCCGGTGCCGGCAGCATTTCCAACTGGTTGATCAGCCCCGAGCTGACCCTGGGTGGCGCCAACACCGTGAGCTTCTTTGCTCGCACGGAAGCTGTCGAAGGCTTCTCTGACACGGTCAAGGTCTACTTCAACGCAGGCGCGGACGCCGCCACCTCCAGCTTCACCAGTCTGCTGGGCACCGTGACCCTGAGCACCTCGGGCTGGACGCAGTACACCTTCGCCCTGCCGAGCGCTGCCACCGGCCGCATTGCCTTCGAATACGCCGTCAGCGACGCCGCCACGGCCAATTTGGCTGCGATCGACAGCGTCAGCGTCAGTGCCGTGCCGGAACCCGCCAGCTTCGCCCTGATGGGTCTGGGCGTGCTGGGCCTGGCTTTCCTGCGCCGCCGCCAAGACTGAGAACGCCGGGGCCGCAACGCTGCCTCCAGCGCAAGCGTTCGCTGCCCAAGCTCGGAAACACAGATTCGGCTCTCCACACAAGGACATCGCCATGATTGAAAAGAAAACCCAGCAAGCCCTGCGGCTTGCAAGCGCCGCGGCCTTGATGGCCGTGGCTGGTCTGGCCCAAGCGGCCAGCCAGACTGTCGCCAAAGACTCCGAGACCGGCGCTCTGCGTGCACCGACCGCCGCTGAAGCCCAGGCCCTGCGCGGCAAGGCCGCCGCCGGCCGTGTGAGCAACGCTGCCAGCCAACCGCGCGGCCTGCTGACCGGCAAGATCAACCCGGCGCCGGTGTACCACCGCGACGGCACGGTCGAGCAAGAGCTGGATGAAAGCAGCCAGTCCTTCTCGGTGGCCGTGCGCAATCCGGACGGCACCATCGAGACCGCCTGTGTGACCGGCGCCGAAGCCGCCCAGGCCATCGTCAAGGGCAAGAAGTCCATCAGCAAGACAGCAAAGGTGCATGCACATGAGCACAAATAAGTTCATCGGCGGCAAGTTCGCCACCGGCGCGCTGCTGATCGCCGCCGGCCTCCTGGGTGCCAGCCTGCAAGCGCAAGCCGCGGCCATCATCACCATCAACAACATGAATGCGCCGGGTGTTGGCTTCAATGACCCGACGCCGGTTGACCCGGTCGGTGGCAACACCGGCACCACCCTGGGTGAGCAGCGCCTGATCGCCTTCACGCATGCCGCCAACATCTGGGGTGCGACGCTGACCAGCAATCAGCCCATCGTCATCAATGCGCAGTTCACCGATCTGGCCTGCACGGCCACTTCGGCGACCTTGGGCAGCGCTGGCGCCACCTCGATCTTCCGCAACTTCCCCAACGCACCGAAGGCCAACACCTGGTATTCGTACGCGCTGGCCAACAAGATTGCCGGCGCCTACCAGGGCACCGCCGGTGCGGCTCAGATCAACGCCAACTTCAATGCCAAGCTGGGCAAGACGGGTTGCCTGGACGGCACCTTCTTCTACCTGGGCCTGGACAGCAATCACGGCACGAACATCGACTTCGTCGTGACCCTGCTGCATGAAATGGGCCATGGCGTCGGTTTCCAAACCTTCACCAACGGCTCCACCGGTGCGCAGAACGGCGGCTTCCCGGCCATCTGGGACCATTACCTGATGGGTACGGCCACCGGCAAGCTGTGGAAGGACATGACCAATGCGGAGCGTCAAGCCTCGGCCCTAAGCGGCGACAAGCTGGTCTGGACCGGCCCGCTGACCAACGCGGCTGCGCCTCAGGTGCTGCGCGCTGGCGTGCCCGCACTCAATGTGAGCGGCTCGCAGGCCGGCGCTACCGCGGGTGCCCATCCCGTCGGTGAGGCCTCCTTCGGCCCCGCCCTGACCGCCACCCCGATCACGGGCGCGATCATGCCGGTGGTGACCGCGACGGGTGCGCTGGATCTGGCCTGCGAACCGGTGACGGGCCTGAACGCCATCGCCGTGCGCAACAACATCGCCCTGGTCAGCCGCGGTACCTGCGGTTTCACCGTCAAGGTGAAGAACCTGCAGAACGCAGGTGCCAAGGCCGTGCTGGTGGCCGACAACGCACCCGGCACCGTCACGGGCCTCGGTGGCAGTGACCCGACGGTCACCATCCCCTCGGTGCGCATCACGCAAGCCGACGGTGCCGCTCTCTTGGCTGCACTGAGCAAGCGCACCCGCACGACTTCGGCCGTGTACGCCTCGCTGGCTCTGGACATGACCCGTTACGCCGGTACCGACGCCGCAGGCCGCCTGCTGATGTTCGCGCCGAATCCTTTCCAGGGCGGTTCGTCGGTGTCTCACTTTGATACATCGGCCACCCGCAACCTGTTGATGGAACCGGCCATCAGCGCCGACCTGACCCAGTCGCCCATGGTGCCGCAGGATCTGACCTTCAAGCTGCTGCAAGACATCGGCTGGTAAGCGTGTCGATGTGGGGGCGATTCGTCGCGCCCACTCGCTTTCTTCGCGGCGCGTCGCCTTCGGGTGGCGCGCCGTTTTTCTTTGGGGGCACGGCTCGGGTGGGGCGGCGAGAAAGTTCGCGTTCCGTACCTCGCATGTAACCCACGGGTCGGCTTGTTCTTGTAATATGGTTACCAACTTTCAAGCTGCCGAGTTACACCGGCCGACTGTATGAACAAGACCCTGATCGCCGTCACCGAACGCATCCGCGCGCGCAGCGCTGCCAGCCGCGCCGCCTACCTCGACGGTGTCGACCGACTGGCGGGCCGCAAGCGCGGCATCGAGCGCATGGGCTGCGCCAATGTGGCCCATGCCGTGGCGGCCATGCCCGCCAACGACAAGCTGCGCATCGTGGCCGAAAAGGCGCCGCACCTGGCCATCGTCACCGCCTACAACGATATGTTGTCGGCCCACCAGCCCTACGAGGCCTACCCGAATCTGATCCGCGCCGAAGCCCATGCCCAGGGTGCCACGGTGCAGGTGGCCGGCGGCGTGCCCGCCATGTGCGACGGCGTGACCCAAGGCCTGCCCGGCATGGAGCTGAGCCTGTTCTCGCGTGACACCATCGCCATGGCCACGGCCGTGTCGCTGAGCCATGATGTGTTCGATGCCGCCTTGCTTCTGGGCATCTGCGACAAGATCGTGCCGGGTCTGCTGATCGGTGCCTTGCATTTCGGTCATCTGCCCTGCGTCTTCGTCCCGGCCGGGCCGATGAGCAGCGGCCTGCCCAACAACGAAAAAGCCAAGGTGCGCGAGCAGTTCGCGCAAGGCCTGGTCGGCCGCGATGAGCTGCTCAAGGCCGAATCCGCCGCCTACCACGGTGCCGGTACCTGCACTTTTTACGGCACTGCCAACAGCAACCAGATGCTGCTGGAAGCCATGGGCCTGCATGTGCCCGGTGCGGCCTTTGTTCACCCGCATGAGCCCCTGCGTGAAGCCCTGACCCGCGAGGCGGTGCGTACGGCCCTGTCTATCACCGCCAAGGCCCGCTACACGCCGATCGGCCGCCTGGTGGACGAGCGCTGCATCGTCAATGCCATGGTGGCCCTGCTGGCCACCGGCGGCTCGACCAACCATCTGATCCACTGGGTGGCGGTGGCCCGTTCGGCCGGCATCCTGATCGACTGGAGTGATTTCTCCGAGCTGTCCGCCGTGGTGCCCCTGCTCAGCCGTGTCTACCCCAATGGCGCGGCCGATGTGAACCAGTTCCAGGCGGCCGGTGGACCCAGCCTTGTGATCCGCGAGCTGCTCGATGCCGGCTTGATGCACGAGGATGTGCTGAGCGTGGCCGGCAACTCGCTGCGCCCCTTCGCTCGCCAGCCGCATCTGGCCGAAAACCAGGCCGTGCAGTGGCACGATCTGGCCCCCGAGAGCGGCGACGAGAGCGTGGTGCGCCGAGCAAGTGCGCCCTTCAGCGCCAGCGGTGGGCTGAAGCTGCTGCAGGGCAATCTGGGCCGTGCCGTGATCAAGGTCTCGGCCGTGCCGGAAGACCGTCACATCGTCGAAGCGCCGGCCCGCATCTTTGCCGACCAGGAGTCCATGCTGGCGGCTTTCAAGGCCGGCGAATTGGAGCGTGACGTCGTCGTGGTCGTGCGCTTCCAGGGCCCGCAAGCCAATGGCATGCCCGAGCTGCACAAGCTGACGCCGCCGCTCGCCGTCTTGCAAGGTCGCGGTTTCAAGGTCGCCCTGGTCACCGATGGCCGCATGAGTGGTGCGTCGGGCAAGGTGCCGGCCGCCATCCACGTCTCGCCCGAAGCTCTGGCCGGTGGCCCGCTGGGCAAGCTGCGCGATGGTGACTTGGTGCGTCTGGATGCCGTCACGGGCGAACTCCTGGCCCTGGTGTCTGAGGCCGAATGGGCCGCCCGCGAGCAGGCCCAGATCACGCCCGAGCAAGCCGCGCAGAACGGCCAAGGCCTGGGCCGTGAGCTGTTCGCCGGCCTGCGCCGCAATGTGCGCACGGCGGAAGAGGGCGCCGTCAGCTGGCTCTGATCCGCCACTTCTTGCCGCCTCGCCTTTTGTATCGATTCCCCACAAGGTTCTAGCCCATGAGCATCTCCAACACCCTGGCCCTGGCCGCGCACGGCCCCGTCATTCCCGTCATCGTGATCCAGCGCCTGGAAGACGCCGTGCCCCTGGCCCAAGCCTTGGTGGCCGGTGGCGTGCGCGTGCTGGAGGTGACGCTGCGCACGCCGGTCGCCCTGCAGGCCATGGAAGCCATGGCGCGCGCCGTGCCCGAAGCCATCGTCGGCGCCGGCACGCTGCGCACGGCGGCCGATGTGCAGGCCGCCAAGAACGCCGGCTGCCAGTTCGGCGTCAGCCCTGGTTTCACCGAGGCCATCGGCGCCGCCTGCCAGCAGCATGGCCTGCCCCTGCTGCCCGGCGTGTCGACCGCCAGCGAGGTGATGCAGGCCAATGCGGCGGGTTACAGCTTTTTGAAGCTGTTCCCGGCCGTGGCCGTGGGCGGCGTGAACCTGCTCAAGGCTCTGGGCGGCCCTTTCCCGGATGTGGCGTTCTGCCCCACCGGCGGTATCAGCCTGGAGACCGCGCCGCAGTTTCTGAGCCTGCCGAACGTCAAGGTGTGCGGCGGCTCCTGGCTGACCCCGCAAGATGCGGTCGACGCTGGCGATTGGGCGCGCATCACGCGCCTGGCGGCCGAAGCCGCCGCGCTGCGCGCCTGAGCCTGAGCCTGAAATTCAGGCCGGGCGTTCAAACACCAGGCAGGTCGTGCTGGCATGGGCGTACAGGCGCCCGTCATGGCCCAGCAATGAGGCTTCGGCCGTGGCGACCTGGCGGCCGCTGTGCAGCACCCGGCCGACAGCGCGCACCAGGGGCACCTGCTCGGTCAGGGCACGCACCATATTCACCTTGAACTCCAGCGTGGTGTAGGCCCGGCCGACCGGCATGGTGGTGTGCACCGCGCAGCCCAGGGCCGAGTCCAGCAAGGTGGCATACCAGCCGCCGTGGACGGTGCCGAGCGGGTTGTAGTGGCGCCGCATCGGCTGGCCCTGGAACACCGCTTCGCCGTGGGCGACCGAGATCAGCATGAAATCCAGGGTGGCGCAGATGGGCGGTGGAGGCAGCTGGCCGTCCAGCATGGCCTGCATGGCTTGCAAGCCCGTCAGGGCCTGAACCTGATCGGGGCGGGCCACGCCGCTGCCCAGGCTGCCGATGCGCGCGCGCACCGCGGCTTCTTCTGCCTGCCATTGCTGCAGCAGGGCGTCGAGTTCTTGGGTGTTCTTCATGGCTGCGTGCTCGTGCTCAAGCCTGGGTCGCGGCGATCTGGCGCAGGGCCTGGGCGAAGACCTCGGGCGGCTGGCCGCCCTGGATCAGGTGGCGTTGGTTGATGACGATGGCGGGCACAGAGTTGATGCCGGCGGCCTGCCATTCGGCTTCAAGCTGGCGCACCTCGGTGCTGAACTGCTCGCTGGCCAGCACGGCGGCTGCGGCCTCGCCGTCCAGACCCACGCCTTCGGCGGCGCGGCGCAGGACCGCGTGGTCACCGGGGTTCTGGCCCTCGGTGAAGTAGGCACTCAGCAGCGCCAGCTTGAGATCGCGCTGCGCCTGGCCGCCTTGCAAACCGGCCCAGTGCAGCAGGCGGTGGGCGTCAAAGGTGTTGTAGATGCGGTCACGGGCGCCCTTGGTGAAGGTGAAGCCCAGCTCGGCGCCGCGTTGGCGGATGGTTTCGCGGGTTTGCTCCAGCTGGGCCGGCGCCGCGCCGTATTTGCGCGCCAGGTGGGCGTTGATCTCCTCGCCCTCGGGCGCCATCTGCGGGTTCAGCTCGAAGGGCTGAAAGTGCAGATCCACCTGCAACTCCGGCAGGCTTTGCACGGCCTGCTCTAGCGATTTGAGGCCGATCGCGCACCAGGGGCAGGACACGTCGGAGATGAAGTCGATTCGTAGGGAAGGAGAAGATGAGCTCATGCCGGGCACTGTAGCCCAGGGCTGACGTGCCGGCAGGCCTGTGGTCTTGCGGCGCTGGTTTCAGCCCTGCCTGCGGCCGGGCAGGGTGGCCAGCAGCACGCCGGCCAGGGCCAGGCCGTAGGCCCAGGCCTGCCCGCCGCTCAAGTGCTCGCCGAGCAGCAGGCCGACCAAGGCCGTGGCCACCGGCAGAAAGACCATGAAGACACCCGCCTGGCCAGCCGGCACCTTGCGCAGCCCGCTCATCCACAGCCACACCGTCACCATGCTGGCGGCTGCCGCGTAGAACAGCAGCAGGACCCAGATCGGCAGCGTGGGTTGGCTGAAATCAAAGCGGGTCGCCTGCCACAGACCGAGCGGCGTGACCAGGGCCAGGCCCCAGAGGTTGATCAAGGCACTGATACGCTTGGCCGACACCTGGGCCGTGAGCTTTTTGCCGATCACCACATAGCTGGCCTCGCAGAACACCGCGCCCAGCAGCAGGCCGATGCCCAGCCAGGAGCTGGCCGCCGGGCTGCCGGCCGGCGCACGCTCCAGCGCCACCAAGGCGATGCCTGCGACGCCAAGCGCGATGCCGGCCCAGACGCGCGCCGTTTGACGTTCCTTCAGCAACACACGGCTGAGCAGGGCCACGGCGGCCGGGATGCCCGCCAGGATCACGCCGGCCACCACGGCCGAGCTGTGCTGCAGGCCGAACAGCAGGCAGATGGAAAACAGGAAGTTGCCGAGAAAGGATTCCAGGAACAGAAGGCGCCGGTGCCGACCGTCGAGCGGTGCCTCGCCAGGCCCGCGGCGCAGCCAGGGCAGCATCAGCACGGCCGCCAAGCCGAAGCGCAGCCAGGCCAGAAGAAACACAGGAAAGCTCAGCAAGAGGACTTTGGACAGGCCTACATAACTGCCCACCAGGCTGGTGCTCAGGGCCAGGCAGGCGTAGGCCAGCCAAGGCGTTGCAGCGCGTGGAGAGGTCGACGTGGGGGAGGATTGCATCAGGCGGTTGGTGGCAAGGGCGGGGAGGGGCGAGGCGAAGTCAGGCGAAGTGAGGCGGGGAGGGGCGGGGAGGGGCGGGGCGGGGCGGGGCGGGGAAAGGGGGGGAGCTGTCTTGCTCGCACAAGTCGGGCGCCCATTGTGGCGGCAGTGGCGCTTGCTTTTGGATGTGTCGGAAGTACTTCTGCGACGCAGAGCCTGAGTGGCTTGCCGGGCGAAATGACGCCGAAAACTCGGAATCAGCTGCGCGTGCCAGGGCTTCCTGTCGTTCGCTCGAGCGACAGCCTGTTTTGTGCCTGATCTCGCATGGCCGTGGCTGCTGGCGTGGCCGTTGCCCGTGGCTTGAGGCGTGTGTGGGCCTGCGTTGTGGCGATCCTGCCTGGTCCACTTGTCTGTCCCTGGTATTGCAGGGGGGGGGCTATCTGGATCGCGCTGTCTTGGGGCTGTATCCAAAACGCTTCTTGAAGGCCGTGGCGAAGTTGCCGGCGCTGCCGTAGCCGGCTCGTGTGGCTGCCTGGCTGACATTCAGCCCCTCGTGCTGCAGCGAGAGCCGTGCGGCTTCCAGGCGGCGGCCGCGCATGTACTCGAACAGGCTTTCGCCGACAAAGGCCTTGAAGGCGCGCTGCAGGCTGCTGGGGCTCATGCCCACGGTGAGGGCGATGTCACCCAGATAGCTGGTGTCAAACTCACCGGCATCAACGCGAGCTTGCAGTTCGCGAAGGCGTCGATGGTCGCGCGGGCTCAAGGCCACCTTCGCCGGTGCCTGGCCGCCCACGGTGGCCAAGGCCTCGGCCAGGATCTCCATGACCCGCGCTTCCTGCTGCAGACGCTCGATCAAGCCGGCATGTTCCGGCGCGTGCACGATTTGCTGCGCCAGCCCCAGGGCTCGCGGCGATGGATGCCAATCCAGTCGAGCCAGGTGGCTGGACTGAAAAGCGCGCAGGCGCGCCTGCATCTGGGTGTCGCCCTCGCCCTGCATGACCCAGCACTCCGGCATCAAGGTCAAGACCAGTTTGTGTTCGTCTTGACCTTGATGGGCGCGACGAAGATAGGCGTCGGGCTCGGCAATGGCGACCAGCATGCCGCCGGAAGGCGTGGCTGTTTGTGGGCCGAGCCGGAAGTCCTGGTGGCCCAGCGAGAAGTCGGACTGCCCGCCGACGACCAGGCCGATCTTGAGCCCGGGTTGCACCGTGCCGCGGGTTTCACGGTCGTCCAGATCTCTCACGCGCATGCGCTGAAGAATCAGCCCCGAACTGAGTTCCCGACGTTCCACCAGTCCGGTGACCCATGGGGCGCATCTGGTGCGGTCGTTCCTCTGATCGCGGTTGGGTGCGCCGCGTTTTGACCGCGGTGCAGAGAAATCAGGCGTGCTCGCAAAGGTTGCAGACATGGGATGTTTGGATAATTGCAGATGAGAATCGTTTTCATTCGCAAGTTTGCCACGTCTTCTTTCATGACCTCATTCAAGCCCACTTTTCGTCTCAGTCCCCTTGCCCTCGTGGCCCTCTCAAGTCTGACCTGCGCCCAGACTGCGCCGACCCAGCTCCCCGAGGTGGTGGTCACCGGATCTGCCCTTGAGAAGCGCCTGGAGGAAGCGCCGGCCAGCATCTCCATCTTGACGCGCGCAGATCTGGAGCGTCGCCCGGTGCATGAGCTGGCCGAGCTGCTCGGCACCGTGCCTGGCGTCACGTTGACACGCGGCGGCAACGGTGTGCCCAGCGTACAGATCCGTGGGCTGGGCAATGCCTACACGCTCATCCTGGTGGATGGGCGCCGCGTCAATTCGAGCTCGGCGGTTTTCCGTGGCAATGACTACGACCTGGGCTGGGTGCCCGCTGAGGAGGTGGAGCGCATCGAGGTGGTGCGCGGGCCGATGTCATCGCTGTACGGCTCCGATGCCATTGGCGGTGTGGTGAACGTCATCACGCGCAAGGTCGGTGCGCAGTGGCGCGGCAGTGCGCGGCTGGATGCGATCCAGCAACAAAACCGGCTCGCGGGCGACAGCCGAATTGCCAGCTTCTCGGTCGGCGGCCCCTTGATGGCCAGGCAGCTGGGTGTGAAGCTCTCGGGCGGTGCCGACAAGCGCGAGGCCGACGATGCGGCACTCAACCCCGCCGCCGGCAATGGCGTGCGCCAAAGTGGCTTGCCGGGCCTGAAGAATCGCTACATCAGCGGGCAACTGGCGTGGAGCCCCAGCGAGCTGCATCAGGTGACGCTGGACCTGGACACCAGCCACCGAGATCATGCGGGGTTTGAACTTGAACGCGACGCCTTGTCGCTGCGTCACCAAGGCCGCTATGAGTTCGGCCGCAGCGAGCTGCGCTTCTACAGAGACAACTCCAAGAATTTGACTGGCACGGTGACGGGCCAGATCAACCCCAACAAATCCAAGGTGAAGGTGCTGGATGGCAAGTTCAGCCTGCCGCTGGACTTGTGGGAACAGAACCTGACCTTGGGTGCTGAACTGCGTCACGAGCAGCTTTGGGATCCCACCAATTTGGCCGGCGCTCCCGGCAGCTCGCCGCGCGCAAACCCCTCCACGGCCGTGCGCCAGAAGGCCGTGTTCTTCGAGGACGAGATCACGGTGCTGCCCGGGCTGACCCTGACGCTGGGTGATCGATATGACGACCACGAGAACTTCGGTGGGCATCACAGCCCGCGTGTCTATGGCGTGTGGCATCCGGCAAAAGGATGGACCGTTCGTGGTGGCTGGGCGCGTGCGTTCCGAGCACCGACTTTGTTGATCAACAGCCCCGATTGGGGGTCGCCGTCTTGTGGAAGCGCCACCGCGGGTTGCTACATCACCGGCAGCCGGGATCTGAAGCCGGAGACCAGCATGAGCAAGGAGCTTGGGGCAGCCTTTGATGGTGGCCGCTGGCAGCTGGGCCTGACGGTTTACGACACCCAGCTGAAGAACATGCTGGACATCACCAACCGGACCTCGAACAAGACGCTGGCCCCGAGCTACGCCAACTTCATCGGCTTCCTGCCCGATGGCCGACCCATGTTCCGCTACCAGAACATTGCCGGTGTCCGCAGCCGAGGTGCGGAGCTGAGCGGCCGACTCAAAGTCAGCTCGGCACTGGATATCCGCGCCAACTACAGCTACACCGACGCCAAGAACACCAGCGGTGTCAGCGCGCTGCCGCTGACCTACCGTTCCAGACACGTGGCCAATCTGGGCGCAGATTGGCAGGCTTTGCCTGCGCTGGCGCTGAGCCTGTCTGCTCGCTTCAACGGAAAGCAATACATCAGCGTACCCGCCAACGGTCAGAACCTGCAGCAAGCCGCGGCGTACTCCATCGTGGATGGCAGCGTCAGCTGGACGATGAACCCGTCGCTGGTGGTGCGGTTGGGCTTGTTGAATCTGGCCAATACGACCGTGGACCGGGAGAACAGCAACGAGTTCAACGAAGACGGGCGCCGCTTCTACCTCTCGGCCACGGTGCGCTTCTGATGAAGGCCTGCTTGATTCTTTTGCTGCTCGCCGCTGTGCTGCCGGTGTCTGCCCAGCAACTGCCCGTTGATGCCGTGAAGGGCGACTACATCGTGGGCGCACTCCAGCTCCCCGAGGCCGGTGTGCTGGAGTTGCAGTCTCCAGATGGACAACTGCTGCGTCGCCAGGCGGCGCCGGCCGGTGAGTCGGAGTTCCGCTTTGTGGCTCTCCAGTCGGGGCGCTACCGAGCCGGGCTGGCCAGTCCGCAATTGCAAGGACGAGTCTGGCTGACTGAGCAACGCCCGCTGGAAGCGCAGCTGCCTGAGGTCGCCGCACCTGAGGCGCCACTGGCCAGCCCCAAGTTGCGCGCCTTGGCCAATGAGCTGGGTGCCGGAACGCCTGCGTTCTGGGCTGCCGTACAGACCTCGGGCGCTCCGTGGATTGAGCCCATCCCCGACCATCCGCAATCGTGGCAGGTCAGCTTCTTGTGGCGAGGGGATGCGAGCACGCGCAGCGTTCGTCTGTTCTGGCCGGTGCGTCAAGGCGATCAAGAGCGCTTCGCACGCCTTCCTGGAACGGATGTCTGGCATTACAGCGTGCGATTGCCTTCGGGAACGCGGCTGGCCTATCAACTGGCTCCCGATGTGCCTCAGCTCAAAGGCGCGGGGCGGCAGGCGCAGCGCCGAGCCATTCTGGCGCGTGTCCAAGCCGACCCATTGAATCTGCGTCGCTGGGCGGCCGGCACGCCAGCGCTGGGAGGCTTTGACAACATCCAGGCGGAGCATTCGCTGCTGGAGTTGCCTGGAGCACCGCCAGAGCCTTGGTTGGAGCCGCGTGCCGAGGTGCCTCGCGGGCGCGTGGAGCATCTGCGTTTTCAAAGCCAGCAGCTCGGCAACGAGCGCCGCTTGACGGTCTATCTGCCGGCACAGAAGTCGGCCGAAGCACTGCCCTTGCTGCTGCTGTTCGATGAGGATGCGTATGTGACACGGGTGCCCACAACGACCATCCTGGACAACCTGATCGCATCGGGCCGCATTCCTCCGCTGATGGCCGTGCTGGTGGGCAATCCGACCCGCGAGTCACGCTCCGAAGAACTGCCTTGCAATCCACGCTTTGCAGACATGATGGCCGGCGAGTTGCTGCCCTGGCTGGCTGCGCGCTATCCCGTCACCCGCGAGGCCGGCCGCACTGTGGTGGCCGGTTCCAGCTACGGCGGGCTGGCCTCGGCCTGGTTGGCGCTTCGCCATCCGGAACGCTTTGGCCGGGTCCTGAGCTTGTCGGGCTCGTTCTGGTGGGCTCCTGCGCGGCCGCCCGGCTTTGTGGCTGGCGGGCTCGACGATGCGGCGGAAGGCGAGTGGCTGACCCGCCAGTATGTCGCCGCCCCGCGCAGCGATGTCGTCTTCTACCTGTCACCTGGCTTGCTGGAGCGAAGCGCCCCGTCCGACGGCCCCGGAATTCTCGAAACCAATCGGCATCTGCGCGATGTCCTCATGGCTCGCGGCCAACGCGTGATCTACCGGGAGTTTGCCGGTGGGCACGACTATGTGAACTGGCGCAGCGAACTGGCCGAGGGATTGATCGCACTGTTGGGGGCGCCATGAGCCAATTGATCTACCACCCTCTGCGCGCGCGCCTGTTGCAGGTGTTGTCCGTTGAGGCGCTCTCATCGCGTCTGCGGCGCATCACCTTGGGCGGTCCTGAGCTCGAGGGCTTCGTCAGCCCCATGCCTGATGACCATGTGAAGCTGCTGCTCCCGGCGCCAGGCGAGACCCTGCCCGTCTTGCCGACCTTCAGCGACAAGGGGGCGACCTTTCCCGACGGTGCGGTCCGCCCGGTCGCGCGCGACTACACGCCGCGCGCATTCGACCTGCAGCGGCAGACCTTGACCTTGGACTTTGTCCTGCATGGCGACGGACCTGCCTGCACCTGGGCTGCTTCTGCAAAGCCGGGTGATCAGGTCGGCGTGGCCGGGCCTCGTGCCTCGCATGTGTTGGACCCCAATGCCCACGCGCATTGGCTCTTGCTCGGCGACGAAACCGCCTTGCCCGCGATTGCGCGCTGGCTGGAATGGCTGCCTCAGCAAGCACGGGTCACCGTGCGCATCGAGGTCGGACGTGCGGAAGATCGCATTCAGCTGCCTGCGCATGAAGGGCTCGATCTGGTCTGGCTGCAGCGTCGAAGTCAGCCCGAGGGCTGCGCGCTGTTGGCGGAGCTTCGTCGTCTTGACTTGTCTGAGGGCTTTGCCTGGATCGCTTGCGAGTCCGCGCAGATGCGGGGTTTGCGACAACACCTTTTGAGTGAACACGGCTGGCCGCGTGAGCAGATGTATGCCGCTGGCTACTGGAAGCGCGGCGCTTCAGATCATGACCATGAACAATGAAATTTCTCGCCGCCAGCTGCTGCTGGCCACCCTGATGGCGCCTGCATGTGTCCGCGCGCAGCTTGTGACCGATATCGCCGGTCGCAAGGTTGAGCTGCCCAAAAGGGTCGAGCGAATTGTGCTCGGTGAAGGCCGTCAGCTCTACACGCTGGCCCTGCTGGAAGACCCACCCCTGGCTCGTGTCATCGGTTGGCAGGGCGATATGTCAACTTTCGATCCGCAGACCTACCAGCAGTACCGCGCGCGATTCCCTCAGATCGACGGCATCGCCAAGATCGGTGGAACCAGCGAAGCCAGTGTCAGCCCTGAAAAGGTGTTGTCGCTGCGCCCCGATCTGGCCATCTTCAGCATCAGTGGCCATGGTCCGGGGCGCCGCAACCCCTTGGTCGAACAGCTGCAGAAGATCGGCGTGCCCGTGATCTTCATCGACTTTCGCGAGCATCCTCTGGCCCATACCATTCCGAGCTTGCGCTTGCTGGGCCAGGCATTGGGACGCGAGGCGAGGGCGGAGAAGTTCATCGCCTTCTACGAGGCACAGACGCGCCGTGTTACCGAGCTCACGGCTGGCATTGGAAGTGCCTTTCGTCCACGCGTCTTGCTGGACGCCCGCGCGGGTGATTCAGCGGGCGTGCTGACGGCGGGCCGGGGCAGTTTGGGCGAGCTGATCGAGATGGCCGGCGGTATCAACGCCGGTGCGGATCTCATCCCCACGCCGCTGGGTGAAGCCAGCCTGGAAGCGGTGATTGCATGCAAACCCGAGGTCTATGTCGCCACGGGCTACCAGCATCCCGGGACCAGCGCCCCGGGTTTGCGCATGGGAGCCCAAGTCAGTGAAGCCATGGCCCGCGAATCCTTGCTGCAAGTGCTGCGGCGCCGCCCGGAGATGGCCAGCCTGCCGGCCGTGCGATCGGGGCGCATCCATGGCGTGTGGCATCACTTCTACAACACGCCCTACCATGTCGTGATGTTGCAGGCCATGGCTGCATGGCTGCATCCCCAGCGGCTTGCTGCCGTCGATGCGCGCGCCACCTGGCAGCAGATGCACCGCGAGTTCTTGGGCATGGCGCCGACCGGGCAGTACTGGATCTCGGCATGAGGGGCGCGTATGCCATCCTGCTGCGGCGCCGTCTAGGCATGGCCATCTGGATCGTGCTGGCCATTGTGGCGAGCTTTGTCTGGGACTTGACGACAGGCCCGTCTGGTCTGAGCGCTTCGCGCCTGCTCGAGCTTCTGATGGCGCCGATCCAGGGCGCCGCAGTTTTGGACGCCGAGCATGTCATCGTGTGGGACATCAGGTTGCCGCAAGCCTTGATGGCGGTGGTCGTGGGCGCCGCTCTGGGGCTGGCAGGCGCGGAGATGCAAACCGTGTTGGACAACCCCTTGGCCAGCCCGTTCACCCTGGGTTTGTCGGAAGCCGCCGCCTTCGGCGCGGCCTTGGCTCTGGTGCTGGGCGCGGGCAGCGCCTGGTCGGTGGCGGCCTCGGCCTTTGCATTCGCCTTGCTGGCCGCCCTGTTGTTGGATCAGGTGGCGATACGACTGAGCATGAGCGCTGGCAGTGTTGTCTTGTTCGGCATTGCCCTGGTGTTCAGCTTCAATGCGCTGTTATGGCTGTTGCAATACATGGCATCCCCTGAAACCCTGCAGGCCATCGTGTTCTGGATCATGGGCAGCTTGGCGCGGGCGGATTGGCCCAAGGTGGCGGGGCTCACCGCGGTTTTGCTCTTGTGCTTGCCCTTGGCACTGCGCGATGCCTGGAAGCTGACCGCCCTGCGTCTGGGCGAGGACCGTGCGGCCAGTCTGGGCATCGATGTGCAGCGGCTGCGTCGCGGCAGCCTGTTTCGCGTGGCTCTGCTGGCGGGGTCTGCGGTGTCTTGTGTGGGAACCATTGGGTTCATCGGTCTGGTGGCGCCTCATATCGCGCGCCGTCTGTGTGGGGAAGACCACCGCTTCTACCTGCCTTTCAGCGCCCTGGTGGGGGCGCTGGTGCTGTCCGCCGCTGCGATTGCTGCCAAACAGATCCTGCCGGGGGCTTCATTGCCTGTGGGGGTGGTCACTGCGCTGGTGGGCGTTCCCTTCTTTCTGGCCATCGTCTTGCGACGTGGAGGTGTGGCATGAGTCTGGACGTTCGGAACCTCAGCGCGGGCTACCGAGGGCGGCCTGTGTTGCGCGGTGTCAGTCTGCCCCGCTTGGGTGGAGGCAGCCTGACCGCATTGCTAGGTCCCAACGGCAGCGGCAAGTCCACCTTGTTGAAGGTGCTGGCTGGTTTGCTGGGCTATCAGGGGCAGATCGAGCTGGAGGGTGTCGAACTGCGTCGGCTTGGGCTTGCGCAGCGCATGGCGCGGATGGCTTACTTGCCGCAAGCGCTGCCGCGTGGCGTGCATTTGCGCGTGTTGGAGGCGGTGCTCACGGCACTGCGCGCTGATGGAGTGGCCCGCAGCGACGATCTGGAGCGTGTCGAGGCAGTGCTGCGAAGACTCGGTTGCGAAACTCTGGCCTTGCAGCACTTGGATGCCTTGTCGGGTGGCCAGCGCCAACTCGTGGGTTTGGCCCAGGCGCTGGTGCGCCAGCCTCGGGTGTTGCTGCTGGATGAGCCGCTCTCTGCCTTGGATCTTCGCCATCAACTGCGCACGATGGAGTTGCTCGCTTCTCTGGCTGTTGAGCGCGATATGGCCGTACTGATCGTGCTTCACGATCTCAATGTGGCCATGCGCCATTGCACCGGCGCGGTGCTGCTACAAGAGGGGCAGACCGTGGCCGCAGGTGCGCCCGCCGACGCCATCACACCGGCCAACTTGGCGAGGGTGTACGGGGTGCAGGCGAGGGTGGAGGCTTGCTCCAAGGGCCATTTTCAAGTCCAGGTGGACTGCGAGCTGCCTCAGGTGCCGTGCGGCACGCCGGTGTGATGGCGGCGTGATGGCGGCGGATCGTGAAGCTCACGCGATGTGCTCGCATGCGCTGGCAAGCCATGGGCACAGGCAGGCCCCGACAGAACGGCTCGCTGGTGCACTTCATCGGGAAGTACCAAGCTAGACGCGCAACAGGGTGGGGCTTTCGCCCGCAGGCCTTGCGACGCCGCCGACAGCGGCCCGGCACAGGCGCTGTGACGAGTAGGGGTTCCATCGTGGCTGGAACCATGTGCCTCGCGCCAGCACCGCGCCATGGTCGGCTTCATTCGACCGTGTTGGCTTGGGCTCCGTTCAGGCGGCTGTTTGAGCATCTCGTCGGATTGAGGCATGCCGAGTTGAAGATGTCGGGAGATGCTTGCCCGAGCGGATCGCGAACCCTCGCCTTCGGCCGACCTCAACAAGAACGGAACCCCTCGATCATGATGCCCAGAAACTCCGCGTTAGTCGGCTTGCTCGTGGCCTTGTGTGGGCTGTTTTTCGGTGCGACTGCTCGTTCATCACCGACGGAGGAAGCCGCCGACAAGGCCCGCGCCGTTTCGAGTCTGATTCAGGCGGAGATGGCTGCCCGTGGCATCCCTGGGGCTCAGGTGGCAATCGTCCAGAACCAAAACATCATCTTCACCGGCGCCTTTGGCCTGGCCACCCTGGAAGGTGCCGTCCCGGTGACCCCGCAGACCGTCTTCCCGATCAATTCGATCAGCAAGGCGCTGGCGGGTGTGGCGGTGATGCAGCTTGTCGAAGCCGGAAAGCTGGATCTGGACGCGCCCTTGAAAACTTACCTCGAGTCGCTGCCAAGTGCCTGGGGCGCGGTGACCGTTCGGCATGCACTCACCCACATGTCGGGCCTTCCAGAGATCGTCGATGACAACCTCCGAGCGATTGACGGCGCCGCGCCGGAGCTGGCCTGGGAGAAGGTGCAAAGCTTGCCCTTGGACGCACTGCCCGGGACCCGGTTTGGCTACACGCAGACCAACTATGTGGTGATCGGCAAGCTGATCGAGACACTGACGAAGCGGTCGTATGCTGACTTCGTTCGGGAACGGCAGTTCATGGCCGCGGGTTTAACGCGGACCCGCTTTTCTATCGATGGTGAGCCCGATGCGGCTTCGCTCTACAGCTTCCTGGCGCTGCAAATTCAGGGGATGAAGACGGTCGGCGTCGAGCGAAGCAAGGTCCCTTTGCTTCGACTTGAGCCCATGACAGCCTATCTGGACGCGGCGGGCGGGGTCAGGACGACGGCGACGGACCTGGCCAAGTGGGTGATCGCCCTGCAGCGCACGAAGCTGGTCAGTGCCAACAGCTTGGATCAACTCTGGAAGCCGCAGGCGCAAAAGGACGGCACCATCCGCGGCTTCAATGCCCTCGTCAATGGCTACGGTTTGGGCTGGCCTTCGGCGCGGCGCGACGCCCATCCTGCGCTGACGCCGGTCGGCGGCGCACGTGCCGCTGTGTTCATCTACCCCCGGGATGCGCTGACGGTGCTCGTGCTGACCAACCTGATGGGTGCTTCGCCGGAAAGGTTCATCGACAACATCGCGTCGATCTACATCCCCGACCTGGTTCCGACGGGGCGTTAGTGGGAGATGCGTGAGGTTTGCGGCAGCGAACATGAGGGCTCGCAAGTCGCGGATGTTCAAGCGGGGGGGGCTACAGCGATGAGTGAGCTTGCACATCGGGCGGCCAGAAATGAAAAACGGGCCGCTTGGGCCCGTTTTTGCTGACTTTCTGGCGGAGAGGGCGGGATTCGAACCCGCGGTGGGGATTAACCCACACACGCTTTCCAGGCGTGCGACTTAAACCGCTCATCCACCTCTCCGAAGCCCGCCATCATAGCGCAGTTTTCAGAGCCAAAATCGAAAAGCTCGAGTTTTCTGGCGGCTGACCTTCAATTTTTTGCGTTCGAGCCTTTGAGCAAGGCCATGGCCGTGCTGATCAGGCCGGAGACCTCGCTCATATTGCCCGGCACGATCATGGTGTTGTTCTTCTGGGCCAGCTGGGCGTAAGCGTCCACGGCTTTTTCGGCGACCTTGAGCTGCACAGCCTGGTCGCCGCCCGGTTGCTGGATGGCGGCGGCGATCTTGCCGATGGCGTCGGCGGTGGCGTCGGCCACGGCCGTGATGGCGGCCGCGGTGCCGGCCGCCTTGTTGATCTCGGCCTGCTTTTCACCCTCGGAGCGGGCAATGGCCGCTTCGCGCTCGCCGGTGGCGATGTTGATCTGTTCCTGGCGGCGGCCCTCGGAGGCTGCGATCAGGGCGCGCTTCTCGCGCTCTGCGGTGATCTGCGCCTGCATGGAGTGCAGGATGGCCGGCGGCGGCGTCAGATCCTTGATCTCGTAGCGCAGCACCTTGACGCCCCAGTTGAGCGCGGCTTCGTCGAGCGCTTGCACGACCGAGCTGTTGATCACATCGCGCTCTTCGAAGGTGCGGTCCAGCTCCATGCGGCCGATCACGCTGCGCAGCGTGGTCTGGGCCAGCTGGGTGATGGCGACGATGTAGTTGCTGGAGCCATAGCTGGCGCGCATGGCATCGGTCACCTGGAAGTAGAGGATGCCGTCCACCGTCAGCTGGGTGTTGTCCTTGGTGATGCAGACCTGGCTGGGCACGTCGAGCGGAATTTCCTTGAGCGAGTGCTTGTAGGCCAGGCGGTCGACAAAAGGCACGAGGAAGTTGAGGCCTGGGGTGAGGGTGCCGTGGTACTTGCCCAGGCGCTCGATGACCCAGGCGTTCTGTTGCGGCACGACCTTGATTGACTGGACGATGAAGACGGCGGCGATGACCAGCAGGAGCAGGGCGATTTCCATGAATGCCTCGATGTGAAAGAAAAAGGAGTGAAAGGAAACGAAAACAGCCCTGCAGCGGCTGCTGCGGGCGGATCGTTCAGCGGTCCAGCAAGAGGCAGCTGCCTTCGATGGCGCGGATGGTGTGCCGGCCAGGCAGAGGCTCGCCGCTGCCATTGAAGCGGGCCTGCCATTCGGCGCCGCGGTAGCGCACCAGAGCCTGGCCCTGGGCGTTCCAGGCCGCGACTTCCACCGCCTGACCGATGTCCAGGTGTGCATCGGGGTTGGCATTGATGGAAGGTGGGCTGGGGTCGCGCGAGCGCTTGAGGTGCCAGAGCACCACGGCCGTACCGCCGAGTGCGGCGGCCGAGATCATCTGCGCGCTGCCGCTCCAGCCCAGGTGGGCGGCCAGGGCGCCGGCGGCGCAGCCCAGGGCCAGCATCAGCAGGTAGAACGTGCCGGTGGCCAGCTCCACGGCGACCAGCGCGCCGCAGGCAATCCACCAGGCGGTGGCCCAATTCAAAGCCATGTCATTACTCCCTCTCCATGATCAGGGCCACGCTTACTTGCTCGGGGCATGTTTGCCGGCGTAAAAGAGGCCTGTGTTTCGCGCTGAGTGTACGGCGGCGGATGTCTCCTGCTGAGCAGCGCGCCGACCCGGACAAATTGAGTTTCCACGGCCCATGTCGGGATGCCAAAAGACACTGGGAAGCGCCCGCGGGCGTCCTGTTTGTGCGACAAAGGCCGGGGTGCGTCGCACACTGGCTTGGCTTGGCCCTACACTTCGCGCCTTTCGTTTTTCTGTCCCAGGCCCTGGAGGCTTTCACATGCTGCGCTTTCGCTTTCCCATCGTCATCATCGACGAGGACTATCGCTCCGAGAACACCTCGGGTTTGGGCATCCGCGCCCTGGCCGACGCGATCCAGAAAGAGGGCTTTGAAGTCCTGGGCGCCACCAGCTATGGCGACCTGAGTCAGTTTGCGCAGCAGCAAAGCCGCGCCAGTGCCTTCATCCTGTCCATCGACGACGAGGAATTCACGCCCGGCCCCGAGCTGGACCCGGCCGTGCTGAGTCTGCGCAAGTTCATCGAAGAAATCCGCTTCAAGAACGCCGACATCCCCATCTACATCTACGGCGAGACGCGCACTTCGCAGCATCTGCCCAACGACATCCTGCGTGAGCTGCACGGCTTCATTCATATGTTCGAGGACACGCCGGAGTTCGTGGCCCGCCACATCATCCGCGAGGCCAAGAGCTACCTCGACGGCCTGGCGCCGCCGTTCTTCAAGGCGCTGATGGATTACGCGCAAGACGGCTCCTACAGCTGGCACTGCCCGGGTCACTCGGGTGGCGTGGCCTTCCTGAAGAGCCCCGTGGGCCAGATGTTCCACCAGTTCTTCGGCGAGAACATGCTGCGCGCCGACGTCTGCAATGCGGTCGAGGAACTTGGCCAATTGCTGGACCACACCGGCCCGGTGGCTGCGTCCGAGAAGAATGCCGCGCGCATCTTCAATGCCGACCACTGCTTCTTCGTCACCAATGGCACCAGCACCTCCAACAAGATGGTCTGGCACCACACGGTGGCGCCCGGCGATGTGGTGGTGGTGGACCGCAACTGCCACAAGAGCATCTTGCACAGCATCATCATGACCGGCGCGGTGCCGGTCTTCATGACGCCGACGCGCAACCACTACGGCATCATCGGTCCCATCCCCGAGAGCGAGTTCTCGCCCGAGACCATCAAGAAAAAGATCGCCAAGAACCCGCTGCTCAAGGGCGTGGACCCCGAGACGGTCAAGCCGCGCATCATGACGCTGACCCAGAGCACCTACGATGGCGTGCTCTACAACACCGAGACCATCAAGCAGAAGCTCGATGGCTGGATCGACACCCTGCATTTCGACGAAGCCTGGTTGCCGCATGCGGCTTTCCATAACTTCTATGGCTCCTACCATGCCATGGGAAAGAACCGGGTGCGCCCCAAGACCGCCATGGTCTACGCGACCCAGTCCACCCACAAGTTGCTGGCCGGTTTGAGCCAGGCGTCGCAGGTCTTGGTGCAGGACTCGCAGAACGTCAAGCTGGACAAGCATTTGTTCAACGAGGCGTATTTGATGCACACCTCGACCAGCCCGCAGTACTCCATCATCGCCAGCTGCGATGTGGCCGCGGCCATGATGGAGCCCCCCGGCGGCACGGCCCTGGTGGCGGAGAGCATCTCCGAAGCGCTGGACTTCCGCCGCGCCATGCGCAAGGTGGACGAGGAGTACGACCAGGATTGGTGGTTCAAGGTCTGGGGCCCTGATCAGTTGGTCGAGGATGGCTACGGCAAGCCGGCCGACTGGATGCTGGGCGCCAACGAAGCCTGGCACGGCTTCGGCGAGATCGCCGCCGGCTTCAATATGTTGGACCCGATCAAGTCCACCATCATCACCCCCGGCATGGACATGAGCGGCAAGTTTGCCGAGACTGGCATTCCGGCCTCCATCGTCACCAAGTTCCTGGCTGAGCACGGTGTGGTGGTCGAGAAGACGGGCCTGTACAGCTTCTTCATCCTGTTCACCATCGGCATCACCAAGGGCCGTTGGAACACGCTGCTGACCGCGCTGCAGCAGTTCAAGGACGACTACGACAAGAACGCGCCGCTGTGGCGCATCCTGCCGGAGTTCTGTGCCGCCCAGCCGCGCTACGAGCGCATGGGCTTGCGTGACCTCTGCCAGAGCATCCACGAGGCCTATGCCAAGGGCGACATCGCGCGATTGACCACCGAGGTCTATCTGTCCGACCTGGAGCCGGCGATGAAGCCCAGCGATGCGTTTGCGCACATCGCCCACCGCCGTACCGAGCGGGTCGAGATCGATCAGCTGGAAGGCCGTGTGACCACCTCGCTGCTGACCCCGTACCCGCCGGGCATTCCGCTCTTGATCCCGGGCGAGCGCTTCAACAAGAAGATCGTGGACTATCTGAAGTTCACCCGAGACTTCAACGCCAAGTTCCCCGGCTTTGCCACCGATGTGCACGGCCTGGTGGAAGACAAGGGCGAAGACGGTCGTTCGCGTTACTACGTGGATTGCGTGGCGGCGGGCTGATCCGGCGGCGACGCACAACAAAAACGGGACCCTCGGGTCCCGTTCTTTTATCTTGCGGCTGCCCGCCGAGAGCTCGGCCGGCATACGCCGCCGAGAGAAGGGCTCAGCCTTCGCTCAGCGCCACATGGCTGAAGCCACCGTCCACATAGGTGATTTCGGCGCTGACGCCGGCGGCCAGGTCGGACAGCAGGAATGCGGCCACATTACCGACATCCTCGATTGTCACGTTGCGGCGAATCGGGGTGCTCGCAGCGAATTGGCTGAGCAGCTTGCCGAAATCCTTGATGCCGGAGGCGGCCAGGGTCTTGATCGGGCCGGCCGAGATGCCGTTGACGCGCACACCCTTGGCGCCCAGGGAGTGGGCCAGGTAGCGCACGCTGGCTTCCAGCGAGGCCTTGGCCAGACCCATGGTGTTGTAGTTGGGCACGAAGCGCGCGGCACCCAGGTAGGACAGGGTCAGCAGCGCAGCGCCCTGGCGCAGGCGCGGGGCGGCCAGCTTGGCCATGGCCGGGAAGCTGTAGGCCGAGATGTCGTGGGCAATGCGGAAATTCTCGCGCGTCAGGCCATCGAGAAAGTCGCCGGCGATCGCTTCGCGCGGGGCAAAACCGATGGAATGCACAAAGCCGTCAAACTCGGGCCAGGCCTCGCCCAATTGATTGAACAGGGCTTCGATTTGCGCGTCGTCGGATACATCGCAATCAAACACCAGTTTGGAATCAAACTCCGCGGCAAACTCGGTGATGCGGTCCTTGAAACGCTCGCCTTGGTAACTGAAGGCCAGTTCCGCACCCTCCCGGTGGCAGGCTTTTGCAATGCCATAAGCGATGGATCGGTTGGACAGCACGCCCGTGATCAGCAATCGCTTGCCTGCGAGAAATCCCATGTGTGGCTCCTAGGTTTGAAATCAGCGTGGGATTTTCGCATGCCAATGCCTCTTCGCAAGCTGCGCGCTTGTGGGCATGGTGCTTGCATAGTACAATCCCGGCTTCGCTGTTGGACACGGCGGATGGTTTGTTAGCAAAAACACCGGCTTGCGACTTGGCTTCAAGTGCAGGCACAGTGAGAGGCTGGCGAGCTGGGGGTTTGTGGTGCGGCAGCTTGCGGCGACGTCATGAGGCGTGGTTCAAGTGGGGCGGATCCGGATCTCATAAGCTGGTCGGGCAGTGCGGCAGGCGGGTGCTTCGTGAGGGAGTGCATGTCGGTTTTCAGCGCTGTAAGAACATGGGCGGATTCATCCAGCCCATTTTTTTTGCTTGATCGTTCCGTGTCCTTTTTGAAATCGCCGTACGGATCAGCCTCCGCGAGAGAAACGAAGATAGACCACGCATGAATTGGCAAGACGCTGTTGAGAAAACCGTGACCGGTTTGGGTTACGACCTGGTGGACTGCGAGCGCAGTCCGGGGGGCTTGCTGCGCGTGTACATCGACAAACTGCCCGCTGAGGCGCTGACCGGCGCTTTGATCAGCGTGGATGACTGCGAGCGTGTGACTCGGCAGTTGCAGTATTTGCTGGAAGTGGAAGGCTGCGCCTACGAGCGCCTGGAAGTGTCGTCGCCCGGTCTGGATCGACCCCTGAAGAAGCCGCAGGACTATGCGCGCTTCCTCGGCGAGGAAATCGAGATCACGCTGCGCATGCCGTTCCAAGGTCGCAAGAAATACAAGGGCGTGCTGGCCCAGCAGCCGGTCGAGGGTGGCGAGCCGCTGGCCCACCCGTTCCCTCTGGTTGCGCCTGATGGCGTGGCCGTGATCGAGCCGGCGGCGGCGCTGGCCGTGCTGGCTGCATTTGCCGACACCCAGGCCTGGCGTCTGGTGTTCAGTGAAGGTGGTGCCGAACAGGCGCTGGATTTTTCTCTTGAAGAAGTGCGCGAGGCCCGCTTGGTGCCCGTGGTGAGCTTCAAGGGTCGTGGTGTGAAGCCCGCGCCGGCCAAGAAGCCGCCGCGCGCCAAGCCCGCACGCAAGGATGACAAGGTTGACGGAGGTCCTGATCAATGAACCGCGAACTGTTGATGCTGGTGGACGCGATTTCGCGCGAGAAGAGCGTGGAGCTCGATGTGGTGTTTGGTGCGGTCGAGGCCGCCCTGGCTTCGGCCACCAAGAAGCTGTGTGGCGGCGAGGCCGACATTCGCGTTTCGATTGACCGGGATTCCGGCGCGTACGAGACATTCCGCCGTTGGCACGTCGTGCCCAACGAGGCCGGCCTGCAAAACCCCGATGCGGAAATCCTGCTGTTCGAAGCTCAGGAGCAAATCCCTGACATCGAGGTGGAAGACCACATCGAAGAGCCCATCGAATCCGTGCCCATCGGCCGTATCGGTGCGCAAGCGGCCAAGCAGGTCATCCTGCAGAAGATCCGTGACGCCGAGCGTGAGCAGTTGCTGAACGACTTCCTGGCCCGCGGCGAGCAGATCTTCGTCGGCACCGTCAAGCGCCTAGACAAGGGCGACATCATTGCCGAGTCGGGCCGCATCGAAGGCCGCCTGAAGCGCTCGGAAATGATCCCCAAGGAAAACCTGCGCACCGGCGACCGCGTGCGTGCCGTGATCCTGGGCGTGGATCCGACCCAGCGCGGCCCGCAGATCATGCTGTCGCGCTCGAGCCCCGAGTTCATGAAGGAATTGTTCGCCCAGGAAGTGCCTGAGATCGAACAAGGCCTGCTGGAGATCAAGAGCTGCGCGCGTGACGCCGGCTCGCGCGCCAAGCTGGCCGTGCTCTCGCACGACAAGCGTGTCGACCCCATCGGTACCTGCGTCGGCGTGCGCGGTTCGCGCGTCAACGGCGTGACCAATGAGTTGGCCGGCGAGCGCGTGGACATCGTGCTGTGGTCGGAAGATCCGGCCCAGTTTGTGATCGGTGCACTGGCTCCGGCCAATGTGCAGTCCATCGTGGTGGACGAAGAACGTCATGCCATGGACGTGGTGGTCGACGAGGAAAACCTCGCCATCGCCATCGGCCGTGGCGGCCAGAACGTGCGGCTCGCGTCCGAGCTGACCGGCTGGCGCATCAACATCATGTCGGCCGAGGAATCGGCTGTGAAGCATGAGCAGGAATCGGAATCGGTCCGCAAGCTCTTCATCGAGAAACTCGATGTCGATGCCGAAGTGGCCGATATTTTGATCGCCGAGGGTTTTACCAGCCTGGAAGAAGTGGCCTACGTGCCTATGCAGGAAATGCTGGAAGTTGAGGCCTTCGACGAGGACACGGTCAATGAATTGCGCACCCGGGCCAAGGATGCCTTGTTGACCATGGAAATCGCCCGCGAAGAAAAGGTCGAGGAAGTTTCCCAAGACCTGCGCGACCTGGAAGGCATGACGCCCGATCTGGTCGCCAAGCTCGCGGATGGCGACATCCACACTCGCGACGACCTGGCCGACCTGGCCGTCGACGAGCTCGTTGAATTGGCCGGTATGGATGAGGGTGCGGCCCGCGCTCTGATCATGAAGGCCCGCGAACATTGGTTCAACGCCTGAGGCGATTCAGCCTCTCGACATTGCCCAATCATTCGCCCAGCACCGAACGCATAAGTTAAGGATCCAACAATGGCTGTGACTACCGTCGCCCAGTTCGCCGCAGAGCTTAATAGGCCTGCGAGCACGCTGCTTGAGCAGCTGCAAGCTGCGGGCGTCAAGACGTCTTCTCCCGATGACGCGCTCAATGAAGCCGACAAGGAACGTCTGCTCGACTACCTGCGCACCGCGCACGGTACCGGCGGCGCCGATCGCAAGAAGATCACGCTGACCCGCAAGTCGACCAGCGAAATCAAGCAGGCCGATGCCAGCGGCAAAGCCCGCACCATCCAGGTCGAAGTGCGCAAGAAGCGCACCTTCGTCAAGCGCGACGACGCCACCGGTGTCGACGACGCCGCCACGGCTGCCGCTGAGGAAGCGGAACTGCACCGCCGCGAGGAAGAAGCCCAGGCTCAAGCTGCCGCCCTGCGCCAGCAAGAGCAGGAGCTGGCTGCCCGCGTGAAGGAACGCGAAGAAGCCGAAGCCCGCGCCCGCGAAGCCGAAGAGCAACGCCGCAAGGAAAAGGCCGAACAAGCCGCCGCAGAGGCGCGCGCCGCTGAAGAAGCCGCCGCCCGCGCTGCTGAAGAAGCCGCGGCCGCCAAGCTGGCTGCCAAGGCCAAGGCCCCGCGCCAGACGGCCGAAGCCGCTGCCAAGGAAGCTGCCGCCATCAACCGCGCCGCTGCCGCTGCTCGTGCGCCGGCACCCGCTCCGGTGGCTGCACCCGCACCGGCTCCGGTCGCTGCAGCGCCGGTGGAGGCCCCTGCGGCTGCCCCGGTCGCCGCCGCTGCACCAGCCGCTCCCGCTGAAGCGCCCAAGCCCGCCCTGCGCGTGGTCAAGGCCGTGGACGTCGGCGCCGAAGAGAAGCAAAAACAGGTCGACCTGGAGCGCCGCCGCAAGGCCGCCGAGGCCGAGGCTGCTGCCATCCGCGCGATGATGAATGCACCGAAGAAGGTGATGGTCGCGAAGAAGGAAGAGCCCAAGCCGGTCGAAGCCAGCAAGGAAGGCATCAAGGGCACCATCCACAAGAAGCCGGGCACCCCGGGCGCGCCTGCCGCGCCGGGCGCCGCCACGGCCGGTGCTGCCAAGCCGGGCGACAAGAAGTCGGTCAAGTCGGAGAAGCTGTCGTCCAGCTGGGCCGACGATGCCAAGAAGCGTGGCGCCAAGCCCAGCGGCCCGGCCGCTCCGGGCGGTGCGCGTCCGTCTTCGGCCTGGCGTGCGCCGGGTCGCAGCGGCCCGGCTGGCCGTCGCGGCAATGATCGCGGTGCCGATCGCCGTGGCAGCAGCACCTCGACCTTCGTCGCTCCGGCGGAGCAGGTGGTGCAAGAGGTGCATGTGCCGGAAACCATCTCGGTGGCCGATCTGGCGCACAAGATGTCCATCAAGGCCTCTGAGGTCATCAAGCAGTTGATGAAGCTGGGCCAGATGGTCACCATCAACCAGCAGCTGGACCAGGAAACCGCCATGATCTTGGTGGAAGAAATGGGCCACAAGGCCTTTGCCGCCAAGCTGGACGATCCCGATGCCTTCCTGGAAGAAGAGGGCGCTGGCGCCGAGCAGCAGCACGAAGCGCTGCCCCGCGCACCGGTGGTCACCGTCATGGGTCACGTCGACCACGGCAAGACCTCGCTGCTGGACTACATCCGTCGTGCCCGTGTGGCCGCGGGTGAAGCCGGCGGCATCACGCAGCACATCGGTGCCTACCACGTGGAAACCCCGCGCGGCGTGATCACCTTCCTGGACACCCCGGGTCACGCGGCCTTCACGGCCATGCGTGCCCGTGGCGCCACCGCCACCGACATCGTCATCCTGGTGGTGGCGGCGGACGACGGCGTGATGCCTCAGACCAAGGAAGCGATCCACCATGCCAAGGCTGCGGGCGTGCCCATGGTCGTGGCCATGAACAAGATCGACAAGCAAGGCGCCAACATCGAACGCCTGAAGGGCGAGCTGGTGGCCGAAGGCGTCGTGCCGGAAGACTTCGGCGGCGACACCCCCTTTGTGCCGGTCTCGGCCAAGACGGGCGAGGGCATGGACAGCCTGCTGGAGCAAGTGCTGCTGCAAGCCGAAGTGCTGGAACTCAAGGCCCCGGTCGCCTCCATGGCCAAGGGTCTGGTGATCGAAGCCAAGCTGGACAAGGGCCGCGGCCCCGTGGCCACGGTGCTGGTGCAGAGCGGTACGCTCAAGCGCGGCGATGTGGTGCTGGCCGGTTCGACCTATGGCCGCGTGCGCGCCATGCTGGACGAAGACGGCAAGGCTGCGACCGAAGCCGGTCCTTCCATCCCGGTGGAAATCCAGGGTCTGACCGAAGTGCCGCAGGCTGGTGATGAGTTCATGGTGTTGTCGGATGAACGCCGTGCCCGTGAAATCGCCACCTTCCGTTCGGGCAAGTACCGTGACGTCAAGCTGTCGCGTCAGCAAGCCGCCAAGCTGGAAAACATGTTCGAGAACATGGGTGCCGGCGATGTGCAGACCCTGGGCATCATCATCAAGAGCGATGTGCAAGGTTCGCAGGAAGCCCTGGCTTCTTCGCTGCTCAAGCTGTCGACCGCCGAAGTCAAGGTGCAGATCGTGCACGCCGCCGTCGGTGGCATCAGCGAGTCGGACGTCAACCTGGCGATCGCCTCCAAGGCCGTCATCATTGGCTTCAACGTGCGGGCTGATGCTGGTGCGCGCAAGCTGGCCGAAGGCAATGCCGTCGATCTGCGCTACTACAACATCATTTACGACGCCGTGGATGAGGTGAAGGCAGCGATGACCGGCATGCTGGCTCCCGAGCAGCGCGAGGAAGTCATCGGCATGGCCGAGATCCGCACCGTGTTTGTGGCGACCAAGATCGGCACCATCGCCGGATGTATGGTCACTTCGGGCGTGGTCAACCGTTCGGCACGCTTCCGCCTGCTGCGCGACAACGTGGTGATCTACACCGGCGAGATCGACACGCTCAAGCGCATGAAGGACGATGTGCGCGAAGTCCGCGAAGGCTTCGAGTGCGGTATCAAGCTGAAGAACTACAGCGACATCGCCGAGGGCGATCAGCTGGAATTCTTCGAGGTCAAGGAAGTGGCGCGAACGCTGTAAAGCGGAGTTGCCCCAACCGGCGCAAACCCCGCCCTCCCGAGAGTGGCGGGGTTTGTGTTTGTGAGGGGCGCCGCCTGCAGTCTCAGCACAGGAGCAGTCCGAGATGCGACACAAACGAGTCATCCCCAACCGCAGCTTCCGCGTGGCCGACCAGATCCAGCGCGATCTGGCCGAGCTGATCCGCGAGCTCAAGGACCCCCGCATCGGCATGGCCACGGTCAATGCCGTAGAGGTGACGCCCGACTACGCGCATGCGAAGGTGTTCTTCTCGGTGCTGGTCGGCGATCCGACCGAAACCGCGGAAGCCTTGAACGAAGCCGCCGGTTTTCTGCGCAACGGCCTGTTCAAGCGCCTGCAGATCCACACTGTGCCCAGCCTGCATTTCCACTACGACCGCAGCATCGAGCGCGCGGCCGAGTTGAGCGCGCTGATCCACAAGGCCAATGCCACGCGCGCCCTCGATGACGAGGCGCCCGCTGAAGGCGACGCTGCTGCCGAGGCGAGCAAGCCCTCCGACCGCGCCGAGTGAACTTCGAGAAGCCCTGATTCTTTGTCCACCATGAACACCCGTCCCCAGCGCGTCAAGACACCGCGCCGTGCCCTGCACGGCGTGCTGCTGCTTGACAAGCCGCTGGGTCTGTCCAGCAATGACGCGCTGCAAAAAGCCAAATGGCTGCTGCGGGCGGAAAAGGCCGGCCACACCGGCACGCTGGACCCGCTGGCCACCGGCCTGCTGCCGCTGTGCTTCGGTGCCGGCACCAAGTTCAGCCAGGTCAGCCTCGATGCCGACAAGGCCTACACCGCCACCCTCAAGCTTGGTGAGATCACCACCACCGGCGACGGTGAAGGCGAGGTGCTGGAGCGCCACCCGGTGAAGCTGAGCCGCGAACAGATTGAGGCCGCCTGCGCCCAGCTGCGCGGCGAGATCACCCAGGTGCCGCCGATGTACTCGGCCCTCAAGCATGAAGGCCGGCCGCTGTACGAATATGCCCGCGCCGGCATCACCATCGAGCGCCCATCGCGACAGGTCACCATTCACGCGCTGGACATCCTGCATTGGCAGGATGATGAGCTGGTAATTGCCGTGCGCTGCAGCAAGGGCACCTATGTGCGCACCCTGGCGGAAGACCTGGGTCGCTTGCTGGGTTGTGGCGCGCGATTGAGTGCGCTGCGTCGCACCGCATCCGGGCCGGTGTCGGTGGAACAGGCCATCAGCCTGGACGCCCTGGCAGCGCTGACCGAAAGCGAGCGCGAAGCCTTGCTGCGCCCACCCGACTCTTTGTTGGCGGACTGGCCCGAGCTGCGTTTGAGCAGCGACGAAGCCGCCCGCTTTCTCACCGGTCTGCGGCGCCGAGTTGCCGCTGCCGATGTCCCGCATGTGCGGGTCTACGGCCCCGAGCCGCAAGCCTTTCTAGGCAGCGCCCATGTCCAGGCTGGCGAGCTGATCGCCGACCGGCTGCTGAGTCCCGCCGAGGTGCAAAGCCTCATGGGTACACCAGCCGCCTGAAGTCCAGAATTTTTTGAAAGTGTCGTATGAGCAAGCAGATTCGTAACATCGCCATCATCGCCCACGTTGACCATGGCAAAACCACCATGGTCGACCAATTGCTGCGCCAAAGCGGCACCTTCGCCGACCACGAAAAAGTCGTCGACACGGTGATGGACAACAACGCCATCGAACGTGAGCGCGGCATCACGATCTTGGCCAAGAACTGCGCCGTGTCCTGGGAAGGCACTCACATCAACATCGTCGACACCCCCGGACACGCGGACTTCGGCGGTGAAGTCGAGCGCGCACTGAGCATGGTGGACGGTGTGGTGCTGCTGATCGACGCCCAAGAAGGCCCGATGCCCCAGACCCGCTTCGTGACCAAGAAGGCCCTGGCCCTGGGTCTGAAGCCCATCGTCGTGGTCAACAAGGTGGACAAGCCCGGTGCCAAGCCGGATGCCGTGATCAACGCCGCCTTCGACCTGTTCGACAAGCTGGGCGCCACCGATGAGCAGCTGGACTTCCCGGTCGTGTACGCCTCGGGCATCAATGGCTGGACCTCGCTGGAAGAAGGCAAGCCCGGTGAGCAGTGGGGTCCGGACATGTCCGCCCTGTTCAACACCGTGCTCAAGCATGTGCCCGCGCAATCGGGTGACCCGGCCGCCCCGCTGCAGCTGCAGATCTCGGCCCTGGACTTTTCGACCTTTGTCGGCCGTATCGGCGTGGGCCGCATCAGCCAAGGCACCATCAAGCCCGGCATGCAAGTGGCCGTGATGGAAGGCCCGGACGGCAAGTCCGTCAACGGCCGCATCAACCAGGTGCTGACCTTCCAAGGTCTGGACCGCGTGCAAGTGACCGAAGCCGGCCCCGGCAACATCGTGCTGATCAACGGCATCGAGGACATCGGCATCGGCGTGACCGTGACCGACCCGGCCAACCCCAGCCCACTGCCCATGCTGAAGGTGGACGAGCCGACGCTGACCATGAATTTCTGCGTCAACACCTCGCCCCTGGCCGGCCGTGAAGGCAAGTTCGTGACCAGCCGTCAGATCTGGGACCGCCTGCAAAAGGAACTGCAGCACAACGTGGCCCTGCGCGTGAAGGAAACCGACGAAGACGGCATCTTCGAAGTCTGCGGCCGCGGCGAACTGCATCTGACCATCTTGTTGGAAAACATGCGCCGTGAAGGCTATGAGCTGGCTGTGTCCAAGCCGCGCGTGATGTTCCAGGACATCGACGGCGTGAAGTGCGAGCCGATGGAGCTGGTGACGGCCGACGTGGAAGAAGCACACCAAGGCGGCGTGATGCAGGCCCTGGGTCTGCGCAAGGGTGAAATGCTGAACATGGAGCCGGACGGCCATGGCCGCGTGCGCCTGGAATACCGCATCCCGGCCCGTGGCCTGATCGGTTTCTCCAACGAGTTCATGAATTTGACCCGTGGTTCGGGCCTGATCTCTTCGATCTTCGACGGCTACGAAGCCCACAAGGGCGAAATCGGTGGCCGCAAGAACGGCGTGCTGATCTCCATGGACGAAGGGGAAATCTTCACCTACGCCCTGGGCAAGCTGGATGACCGCGGCCGCATGTTCGTCAAGCCCAACGATCCGGTCTACGAAGGCATGATCGTCGGCATCCACAGCCGTGACAACGATCTGGTCGTCAATGCCACCCGCACCAAGCAGCTGACCAACTTCCGCGTCAGCGGCAAGGAAGATGCGATCAAGATCACCCCGCCGATCGACCTGACCCTGGAATACGGCGTGGACTTCATCGACGACGACGAACTGGTCGAAATCACGCCCAAGAGCGTGCGTCTGCGCAAGCGCTTCCTGACCGAGAACGAGCGCAAGCGAGCTGCGCGCTCCTAAGAGCGCGAAGCTCGCTCCAGCGAGTTCACTGTGCTCCTCCCAGCCAGGGCCAGAGAACCTGGCCTTTGCCAGGCTGAAACAGTCCTCAGGACTGTTTCAGTCCGGGCGCAGCCCTCCTCCGAGAGGAGGGCTCCAGTCAGTCTGTTGCCCGCGCCCCTCTCAGGGGCGCTCTCAATTCATCTGCCGTGACACATCGCAAGGCTGTGGTTCTGATGGTGTTGGTCACCCTGCTGTGGAGCACGGCGGGGGTGGTCACGCGCCATCTGGAGGCGGCGCGTGGCTTTGAGCTGACCTTTTGGCGCAGTGCTTTCAATGCCCTGGCTTTGCTGATCGGCTTGGCTTGGCTGCGTGGCAGCGCGCTGTTGGCTCAGCTGCGCAAGGCGCCGCGCATGGTCTGGGCCTCGGGCCTGTGCTGGGCGGTGATGTTCACTGCCTTCATGCTGGCGCTCAGCCTGACCACGGTGGCCAATGTGCTGGTGACCATGGCGCTCAGCCCTTTGCTGACCGCCTTGCTGGCGCGGGTGTTTCTGCACCACCGGCTGCCGGCGCGGACCTGGCTGGCCATTCTCGTGGCCAGCCTCGGCATCGCCTGGATGTTCGGCCATGAGCTGGGGCAGGGCGGAGGTGCAGGGTCGCCGCTGGCCTGGTTGGGCGTCGTGGTGGCTCTGGGCGTGCCCATGGCCTCGGCCATCAACTGGTCCCTGATGCAGCATGCCGGGCGCCGGGCGTCGGACGACGCTGCTGCAGCGTCGACGGCCTCGGACATGCCCTTGGCGGTGCTGATCGGTGCGCTGATCTCGGCTTTGAGTATGCTGCCGCTTGCTTGGCCGCTGCAGGCCTCGTGGCATGACGTCGGATTGCTGGCCAGCTTGGGCGCCTTTCAGCTGGCCCTGCCTTGCTTGCTGGTGGTGCACCTGACGCGGGTGCTGTCCGGCCCCGAGGTGGCCTTGCTGGCCCAGCTGGAGGTGATCTTCGGCGTGCTCTGGGCCTGGCTGTGGGCGGGCGAGCAGCCTTCGTCGGCTGCCTTGCTCGGTGGCGGGCTGGTGCTTGCGGCCCTGGTGGGCAACGAGCTGCTGGCCTGGCGCGAGCAGGCCGGCCACGCCGCAGCACGCCGCCGTTAGCGCGAACGATAATCGCGTGCTTGAACATCAACGTTTCCAGGAGACAGGCATGAAGCCGCCCTTGCTACCCGAACTGCAATCTGCCGGCCAGGTTCTGGCCGAGGTCAATGGCTGCCTGGGCCTGATCACCCTGAATCGGGCGCAAGCACTCAATGCCCTGTCCCTGGCCATGATCCGCGATCTGACCTTGCTGCTGCAGACCTGGGCGGCGGCGCCCGAGATCGAGGCGGTGGTGATTCTGGGCGCGGCGCGCGAGGGCAAGCCGGCCGCTTTCTGCGCCGGCGGTGACATCCGCTTCTTCCACCACGCGGCCCATGCTGGCGACGCGGCGCTGGCTGCGTTCTTCACCGAGGAATACGCGCTCAACCACCTGATCCACCACTACAAAAAGCCCTACATCGCCTTGATGGACGGCGTGGTCATGGGCGGCGGCATGGGCTTGAGCCAGGGCGCCAAGCTGCGCGTGCTGAACGAGCATTCGCGCCTGGCCATGCCCGAGACCAATATCGGCCTGTTCCCGGATGTGGGCGGCGGCTACTTCCTCAGCCAATGCCCCGGCCATGTCGGCGAGTGGCTGGCCCTGACCGGCCATGCCGTTGGTGCGGGCGATGCCATCGAGCTGGGCCTGGGCGATGTGTTTGTGCAGAGCAGCGCCTTCCCGGCCTTGATCGAGGCCTTCCGCCACGGCCAGCAAAGCAGCGCCGAACATGTGGTGGCGACCGTCATGGACAAGGTGGACCTGGCGCCTGCGGCCGATCACCTGAAGCTGCGCGCCCGCATCGACCGCCATTTCGCCTTGCCCGATGTGCCGTCCATCCTGGCCTCGCTGGAGGCCGAGCGCGACGACGAATGGGCCGCACACACGGCCGCCACCTTGCGCAAACGCTCGCCGCTGATGCTGGCCGTCACGCTGGAACAGCTGCGCCGCGCGCGTGGCATGGGTCTGGGTGCGGAGCTGCGCATGGAGCGAGATATGGTGCACCACTGCTTCCACCTGCGCCCGGCGGCCGAGAGCGAAACCGTGGAAGGCATCCGTGCCCTGGCCGTGGACAAGGACCATGCGCCGCGCTGGCGCCATGCGCGCAGCGAAGACGTCACCGCGGCGGAAGTGCAAGCGTTTTTTGCCCCAGTCTGGGCGGCGGATCAGCACCCCTTGGCCGGGCTGAACTGAGGGTGAGGCACAGGCGATCCCTGCCTGCGGCAAGGCCATAATCTGCGCGGCAAGGTCCCACCGGACCTTGCCGTTTTTCATTGGCCCCTGCGCTGGCGCGTCACCCGAGCCAGCCACAACCGAAGAGCCCGCAGATGCCCACCGACATCGAGATCGCCCAAGCCGCCACCCTGCAGAAAATCCTGCCCCTGGCCCAGCGCACGCTGGACCTGCCGGAAGAGGCGCTCAGCCCTTACGGTCACTACAAGGCCAAGCTGGGCCTGGAACATCTGCCTGCCCTGGCCGGCCGCAAGAATGGCCACCTGATCCTGGTGACCGCGATCTCGCCCACACCGCCTGGCGAGGGCAAGACCACCACCACGGTGGGCCTGGGTGATGGTCTCAATCACATCGGCAAGAAGGCCATGATCTGTCTGCGCGAGCCTTCGCTGGGCCCCTGCTTCGGCATGAAGGGCGGCGCAGCCGGAGGTGGCCGCGCACAGATCGTGCCCATGGAGGACATCAACCTCCACTTCACCGGCGACTTCCATGCCATCGCCCTGGCCAACAATCTGCTGGCCGCCTTGATCGACAACCACATCCACCATGGCAATGCGCTCGGCATCGATGTGCGCCGCATCAGCTGGCGCCGTGTGGTGGACATGAACGACCGCGCCCTGCGCGACATCACCGTGGCCTTGGGCGGGCCGGGCAATGGCTATCCGCGCCAGGATGGCTTTGACATCGTGGTCGCCTCCGAGGTCATGGCGATCTTGTGCCTGGCCACCTCGCTGGAGGATCTGAAGCGCCGCCTCGGCAATATCGTCATCGGCAGCACGGCCGACAAGCGCCCGGTCACCGCGCGCGAACTCAAGGCCGATGGCGCCATGGCCGCCTTGCTCAAGGACGCGCTGGCGCCCAATCTGGTGCAGACCCTGGAGGGCAATCTGGCCTTTGTGCATGGCGGCCCTTTTGCCAATATCGCCCATGGCTGCAACTCGGTGATCGCGACGCAAACAGCGCTGAAGCTGGCCGACTATGTGGTGACCGAAGCCGGCTTTGGCGCCGACCTCGGTGCCGAGAAGTTCATGGACATCAAGTGCCGCAAGGCCGGCCTGCAGCCCAGCTGCGCCGTCATCGTGGCCACCGTGCGGGCGCTCAAGTACCACGGCGGTGCCGATGCGAAGAAGCCGGGCAGTGACACCCTGCAGGCGCTGGAAATTGGCCTGGCCAACCTCGGCCGCCACATCGAAAACGTGCAGCAGCATTACGGCCTGCCGGCCATCGTCTCCATCAACCGCTTTGACGCCGACACGGCCGAGGAGATCGCCTTGATCGAGGCCTATTGCCAGGCCCGAAGTGTGCGCTGTGTGCTGGCCACCCACTGGGCCGAGGGCGGCGCCGGTGCGGCCGAGCTGGCCCGTGCCGTGGTGGCCCAGTGCGAGCAGGGTGGGGCGCGCGCCGCCAGCATCTACGAGGATGCGCTGCCGCTGGCCGACAAGATCCGCGCCATCGCCAGCAAGGTCTACCGGGCCGGCGAGGTGGTGTTCGAGCCCAAGGCCGCCGCTCAGCTGCAGGACTGGCAGAACGCCGGTTGGGGCCAGCTGCCGGTCTGCATCGCCAAGACCCAGTACTCCTTCAGCAGCGATGCCAGCTTGCGCGGCGCGCCCGAAGGCCATGTGCTGCGCGTGCGCGAAGTGCGCCTGGCGGCAGGCGCCGAGTTTGTGGTGGCCATCTGCGGCGACATCATGACCATGCCGGGCCTGCCCAAAGTGCCCTCGGCCGAGCGCATCGATGTCGATGCGCAAGGGCGCATCAGCGGTTTGTTCTGAGCCTCGCAAGCCGCCAACGCTTGAACCTGTAAGGCCTTACAGCCCCGGCCCGATTTGAGGGTTTCTCCGTGCGCGCTGGTCCAGCCGGCTGCGCACACTGCCCATCCATGGCCCATGGATGGGCAGTTCGCGAAGGAGAAGCTCGATGCCTGCAATTCGCCCCTCGGTCTGGCTGCTGACCTCGATGTTCAGCGGCCTTCTGCTCTCGCCATCGTTCATGGCGCAGGCGCATGATGCACCCGCCAATCCGGCGTCGGCCAAAGCGTCCTCAGCCGAGAACCTGCGCACGGTCTATCGAGCCTACTTCAAGGATCTGCGCCTGGCCCAGGGCATTGCCCACAGCCGCTTCGACACCCTGGAATCCAAGTACGAGCTGGGCTACTTGGTCGTGCTGGCCGATGCGAGCGAGGCGCGTGAGCTGCGCGCCCTGGGTTTTCGGCTGCAGGTCGATGAACAATGGCTGCCCGAGCAGCAAGCTCAGGCTGCGCGCGAAAGCGCCGAGCTGGCCGAACGGCGCCGCAGCCTGGGCAAGGCGCTGGTGCCCAGCTTCGCCGGCATTCCCAGCTACAGCTGCTATCCCACGGTGGAAGAAGTGTTCACCGAAGGCGATGCCTTGATCGCGGCCAAGCCCCAGCTGGCACGCTGGGTGGACATCGGCGACAGCTGGCAAAAGACCCGTGGCAGTGGCGGCTACGACCTGCGCGTGCTCAAGCTCGGCAACAGCGCCGGCCCGGCCAGCAAGCCGCGCCTCTTCGTCAATGCTGGCATCCATGCCCGCGAGTACACGACCACCCCCTTGGTGCTGGAGTTCGCCAAGCGTCTGGTCAATGGCTACGGCGTCGATGCCGACGCGACCTGGATCCTTGATCACCACGAGATCCACCTCTTGCTGGCCACCAACCCCGATGGCCGCAAGAAGGCGGAAAGCGGCCTGCTCTGGCGCAAGAACACCAACACCGCCTACTGCGGCGCCACCAGCAACAGCCGCGGTGCTGACCTGAACCGCAACTTCACATTCCAGTGGAACAGCACCAATGGCGCAGGCTCCAGCGGCAGCGCCTGCAACGAAACCTACCGCGGTCCCAGCGCGGCCTCCGAGCCTGAGACCCAGGCCGTGGAGGCCTACATCCGCAGCCTCTGGCCCGATCGCCGTGGCCCCAACCGCGCCGATGCCGCACCGCTGGACACCTCGGGCATCCATCTGGACATCCACAGCCACGGTCGCCTCTTGCTCTGGCCCTGGGGCACCAATGGGGTGGTGGCCGGCAACGACAAGCAACTGGCCACCTTGGGGCGCAAGTTCGCCTACTGGAACAAGCACACGCCGCAGCGCTCGCTGAGCCTGTACGAGACCGATGGCACCAGCGATGGCCCGAGCTACGGTGAGCTCGGTGTGGCGGCCTTCACCTTCGAGCTGGGCACGGCCTTCTTCGAGCAATGCAGCTACTACAACAGCACCGTGCTGCCCGGCAATCTGCCGGCCCTGATCTATGCCGCCAAGGTGGTGCGCACGCCCTATCAAACCCCGGCAGGGCCTGATGTGCTGAGCCTCGCTCTGGCCGGCAACGCCAGCAGCAGCGACGTGCCGGCGGGCACCCAGGTGGCCCTCAGCGCCACCGTGGACGACAGCCGCTACAACAACAGCAATGGTGCCGAGCCGACCCAGGCCGTGGCCGCTGCCGAGGCTTACATCGACACCCCGCCCTGGGTGGCCGGTGCCACGCCGCGTGCGCTTCAGGCCAGCGACGGCAGCTTCAACAGCAGCAGCGAAGCCGTGCGCGCCAGCCTCGACACCACCGGCCTGGCGCCCGGCAAGCACCTGGTCTATGTACGCGGTCGCGACGCGGCGGGCAACTGGGGCGCTCTCAGCGCGGTGTTTCTGAACATCAGCGACAGCAGCGGCGGCACGGCGCCGGTGGCGGCCTTTGACACCAGCATCAACGGCCTCAACGTCAGCTTCACCGACCGCAGCAGCGACGCCGATGGCAGCATCGCCTCGCGCAGCTGGAACTTCGGCGACGGTGCCACCAGCAGCGCCGCCAACCCCAGCCATGCCTACGCGGCGGCCGGCAGCTACACGGTCAGCCTGACGGTGACCGACAACGAGGGCAAGAGCAACAGCTTGAGCAAGCCCCTGGTGCTCAGCGCCGACAACGTGCCGGTGCTCAGCAACGGCCAGACGGTCAGCGGCCTCAGCGGCGCCAGAGGCAGTTGGCGTTACTACAAGCTTGCCATCCCCAGCGGTGCGCGCAATCTGGTCGTCAAGGGCAGTGGCGGCAGCGGCGATATGGATCTCTACACCCAGAACGGCGCCCAGCCCACGCTCAGCAGCTACAGCTGCCGCCAGAACGGCTCGACCAACACGGAGACCTGCAGCATCGCCAGCCCCGCGGTCGGCTGGATTTACATCGGCCTGTACGCCTACGCCGCCTACTCGGGCTTGAACCTGAACGTGAGTTTCACACCCTGAAGGCGAGGGCGATCGGCGCCGGGGAGGCGGGCTTTGGGATAATCGTTCGGTGAATACCGCGCCCATTCTTGCCTCCGCCGCTTCCCCGGCCTCGACCGACTCATCCGTGATCAGCCCTTGGCGGCTCTCGGTTGCCCCCATGCTCGATTGGACGGACCGGCATTGCCGGACCTTCCATCGCCTCCTGACCCGCCAGACCCGGCTCTACACCGAGATGGTGACGACCGGCGCCTTGTTGCACGGCGATCAGGCGCGGCATCTCGACTTCAACCCCGAAGAGCATCCGGTTGCCTTGCAGCTCGGTGGCTCGGAGCCGGCCGATCTGGCCGCCTGCGCCAAGCTGGCCGAGCAATGGGGTTATGACGAGGTCAACCTCAACTGCGGCTGCCCCAGCGAGCGGGTGCAGCGCGGCGCTTTTGGCGCCTGCCTGATGGCCGAGCCGGCCCTGGTGGCCGATGGCGTCAAGGCCATGCGCGATGCGGTGAGCATCCCGGTGACGGTCAAGCACCGCATTGGCATCGACAGAATTGAGAGCTACGACTTTGTGCGTGATTTCGTCGGCCAGATCGCCGAGGCCGGCTGCGAGGTCTTCATCGTCCATGCCCGCAACGCCTGGCTGCAAGGCCTGTCGCCGAAAGAGAACCGCGAGATCCCGCCGCTGCGCTACGAACTGGTGCATCAGCTCAAGCGCGACTTCCCGGCGCTGACCCTCGTGCTCAACGGCGGCATCAAGACCGATGAGGAGATTGCCGAGCAGCTCCAGCATGTGGACGGCGTGATGGTGGGCCGTCAGGCTTACCACGAGCCTTGGCAGATGGTGGACTGGGATCGCCGCTTCTTCGGCACGCCCAACCCGGCCTTGTCGCGCGAGCAGGTCGAGGCCGACTGGCTGCTCTATCTGGAGCGCCATGTTGCGTCGGCCCCCTATGCCAGCTGGCCGCAGGCCATGCGCCACGCCCTGGGCTTGTGGAACGGCCAGGCCGGCTCGCGCCGCTGGCGCCAGATCTGGTCTGACCATCAGTACAAATCCATGGCGCCGCGCGCTGTGGCCGAGCTCGCCACGCAGGCGCGCGTCGGGGTGGCGGCTCATGTCGCTGAGAAGGCGGCCGAGAAGCTGGCGGCCGAGGCCGGTGTCAGCGCCACCGCGGCCTGAAGCCTCGATGATCTGGCTCCATGGCTTCGACACCGCCCTGGGCCGTTGCGGCATTGCCTGGAATGAGCACGGGGTTTGTGGCAGCCAGCTGCCCGAAGCCACGCCCAGCCTGAGCCGCGACCGTCTGCGCCAGCGTTTTCCTGCCGGGCGTGAGACCGATCAATTGCCGCCCCCGATCGCCGCGGCCGTACGGGCCGTACAGCGCCTGCTGTCGGGGCAGCTGAACGACGATCAGGAGTTGTTGGCCATCGTGCTGGACGACAGCGCGCTGCCCGAGTTCCAGCGCCAGGTGCTCGCGCAGACGCGCCTAATCCCGCTGGGCCAGACCTTGAGCTACGGCGAGCTGGCTGCGCAGCTGGGCCAGCCCGGTGCCGCGCGCGCCGTGGGGCAGGCCGAGGGCCACAACCCTTTTGCGCCCATCGTGCCCTGCCACCGCGTCCTGGCCAGTGGCAGTGCGGCCGGCGGTTTTTCGGCCCATGGGAGCTTGCATACCAAGCTGGCGCTTCTGCGCCTGGAGGCTAGAGCCACCGCCGATCGTCCCGGTCGGCAGGCCGAGCTGCCGTTCTAGGGGGAAGCCTCGCGCTCAAGGAGCCCGTTCCGAGCGTGCCTTCATGCGACTGTCTTGCACGCAGAGGCCGTCCGGATCATGGACCGCCGTTTCGTCGGGTGCGCGCTGGACCCAGCCGTTACGTCTGCTTGCGAAAGGGGCAGGGCAACTGTAAGGGTTTACATGGCGATGGGCTCAGACCCCCAGGTATGCTGGGGCAGCCATTGTTTGGGTGTCCGAAGCAGCCTTGGGGGAGCGATGAAAGTTTGGCAGGAGGAACTGTTGCGTGTGGCGCATGACGCCGATTGCGAGCACATGATGCTGCAACGGCTGGGTGGTGCTGCGCGTGACCTGGGCTTCGACTATTGCGCCTATGGCATGCGGATCCCTCGTTCCTTCAGCAATCCCAAGACGGTGATGCTGAACAACTATCCGGCCCGCTGGCAACAGCACTATGCGCAGGAGAACTACCTCAAGATCGATCCGACCGTGCTGCATTGTCGGCAAAGCCTGCAGCCTCTGGTCTGGGCTGACGCGGTGTTCGTGAACGCCCTGAAGCTCTGGCGTGATGCCCAGGACCATGGCTTGCGCCATGGCTGGGCCCAGTCCAGCCTCGACGCCTTCGGCGTGGGTGGCATGCTGACCCTGGCGCGCAGTGAAGAGCCGCTGTCACAGCGCTGGCTGGACCAGGAGGAGGTCAAGCTGCGCTGGCTGGTCTGCGTCGCGCATCAAAGCCTGTCTCGGCTTTTGAAGCGTCGCCATGCTCCCGGGCGCGAAGCGGCCTTGAGCACACGTGAGCTGGAAGTGCTCAAGTGGAGCGCGGATGGCAAGACCTCGGGAGAGATCGCCACCATCCTGACCGTGTCCGAGAACACGGTGAACTTCCACATCAAGAACTCGATGGCCAAGCTGCGCGCCAGCAACAAGACCGCTGCGGTGGTGCAGGCGGCCTTGCTGGGTTTGCTGAACTGAGCTGAAGACGCTCAGGGAATGTGGCAGGTCATGTCCGAGTTGGGACCGCAACGGCCGTTCCAGTTCCATTCCAACTGAACCTGCTCGTGCAAGCGCACGCTGAAGCTCAGACCGGGCACGGAGATCTGCAGATTCAGGTGATCGCCTTGGACCTGGTAGTAGCCCGGTTCGCCGCCGCCCCAATGGGTGTCCGGCACGATGGCCCCCTTGCCCAGCTGCACGGTGACCTGTGCATTGCCCAGCAGATATGCCAGGTTGTTGTGTACATACTGGCCGATCGGGAACTGCTGACCGTTTGGCAAGGTGACCTGGCGATCGGCCGAGATCAGGCGTGTCAGGCCGGTGAGCTGCAGATTGTCACGCCCGTAGAACAGCGCTTGGTTGCCTTGCCCCAGCGTGCCTTGCAGGCCCTGCAGCACGGCCTGGTCGATCTGACCTTCGACCTTGCGGATGATGAAGTTGCCGACCACCGGCAGGATCCAGCTGAGGTTGGAATCGCAGTCGGTGGATGAGTTCGGCTGGCCATCGAGCATGATGCTGCTGCTGGGCACCTGCCCATTGCTGACGTTGTAGCTCGCGCCCACCGAGATGTTCGCCAGGGACAGGTGGCTGACGCAGTTGAAGCGGATGATGCCCCACTTCTTGCCCGAGAACTGGGTCCATGCGTTGTAGCTCACACCGCTGAGGGTGGTGCGCATCAGGCCATTGCCTTGCGGGCTGATCTGCAGACGCAGATCGCCGCTGAGCGAGCCACGTTGGAAGTTCACGCCATTGCTGCTGGCATAGCTGCGCATGAAGCTGTTGAGACCGTTTTCCATCTGAAACGGTATCGCGCGCAGCTCACCGGCGGTGCGGGCCAGGGGGCCGTACTGGTTGCGGCCTTCGCTGACGCTGACGCTGCCACCGCCATATTCCACGGTGACGATGTACTGGCCGCCGGTGACCACCGGATCCCAGCCGGCCTGGGCGCTGGGCAGGGAGAGAAGGGCGGCCAGGGCGACCAGGGTGTGTTGAATTCGCATCGACAGTTTCCTTTGTTGAGGGAGGCTACGAGAGGTGGAGATTGCTTTCGGGCCCAGGCTTCACCAGGCAGCCGGCAGCGGCGAGAGCGAGAACAGGCGGCGCTGTTTCACGCAAGACAAGGCAGCTTCGAGCAGGCGTTGATCGCGGGCTTCGCAGGCGGGGATGCGCAAGTCGGGCAAGGTCTGGCGCAAGCCTTCGAGCAGCAGATCACTGTCCAGCCGTGGTGCAGCCACGGTGGATGAGGACTCCTGAGCGAATGACCAGGCCAGGGCCAGCGCACAAGCGGACCAGAGACGGGCGTAGTCCACGGCCAGTTGCTGCGCTGCGCAGCTGTCCACGGGCAGGCGCTGCACCCAGAAATGCTGTCCGATCTCGCTCAAGCATTGCTGCAGCCGCTGGTCGAGGGCGTGCAAGGCGGACGCGACGGTGCCTTCCTCGGAGACCGCGCCCTCACAAACACCGGGTTCGCGGCGCCAAACCAGGTAGGCCTGCATCAGACGGTCCTGGCCCTGGCTGCTCAGGCGCAGGTCCTTGCTGTCCGGCCAGTCGCAGGCCGCGGCCTCGCTGCGCAACAAGGCGCGCGCATCCTCAAGCAGCGCTTCGCGGGCGCTTGAACCTTCTTGCCAGCATTGCAGCAGGGTGGGTTGCAACTGGCGCAGCTGGGCGGCGAGCAGGCCCAGATTGACCTGCGTGCTGCCGTCAAACAGGCTGACCACCTGCAGATCGCGCGCCATCTTTTGAAACATGCCCAGCGCATCCTGGCTGCGCAGATAGTGCCGGGCGCCCAGCACCTGGGCCAGTTCGCGGGCCACCGCTTCGCAGCTGACCGGAAGCTGGTATTTGCAGATGGGTGACAGCACGCTCAATTCAGCGGGTAGACGAGCGATCGCTCGCGTGCAGGCCTGGGCCAGCAGATCGTTGCACAGCAAGCGCGCGTAGCTGTGGGCCAGCTTGGCTCGGGCGGCCGGAATCTGCGTGACGGTCTTGCCGTAGAGCTGTCGCTGGCTCGCAAACTCCAGGGTGAGGCGCAGCAAGGTGTCGGTGGCGCCCAGCGAAAAACCTGCGCACAGGATGCGCGAGATCTGCAAGGTCTTGAGCACCAGGTTCAGGGCCGGTTCCTGGCGCGGCAGGCTGACATCGGCGGCCAGGCAACGGTGGTCCTGCAATGCAAAGCCGCTGATGTCGGCCCCACGGATGCCATGCGTGGCGTTCTTGGGCAGGCTGTGCCAGCTGGGGTCGGCATCAGGCTCGGGGCGGCTCAGGCGCAGCAGCACCAGCTCCTTGCGACCGTCCGCGTGGTGCTGGCAGGCCAGCACCGTGGCAGAAGCGCCGCGGCTGCCGTTGTTGATCAGCCATTTTTCGCCCTGGATGCGCAGGTGCTGCCCATCCGCCTCGGCTTCGACGCGGAACTCGGTCGAGAGGATGTCGCTGCCATGGGCTCGCTCGGTCAGGGCCAGGCAAGCCAGCCCACCGGCCCTGAGGCTGCGTGCATGGGCCGCTTGCTGGGCGGGGCTGCCCGCCAGCCAGATCGGCAAGGAACCGAGCAAGGTCTGGCCGAAGGCGATCACGGTGCTCAGGTCGCGGCGCGACAGGATGCGGGACAAGGTCAGGATGCGCTCGGGTTCCTGGAGCTGACCGCCCAGGCGGCTTGGCACCAGTTGATCGAACAGACCCAGGCGCCGCAGCTGTTCCAGGCTGGTTTGGGGGAAGACTTCGGCCTCATCCTCCCGCAAGGTGTCGGCAAAGCACAGCAGCGCATCGCTCTGCCGCGGATCGCCCAGTTCTTGCTCCCACTGCGCTGCCAGCTTCAGGCTCTCAGCATGCATGGCGGCTCTCCTCAAACGGCGCTGCACCAGGCCGGGTGTGGACCAGGGCGCAGGCTTCGTGTTCGTTGATGTGCAATCGGACGTGCCAGTGGCGCCCGGCCGGTGCCGGCGGCCAGGCCGACTGGCGGCTCCAGCGCGGTTGGGCGTCGCTGCTCCAGCCCTCCAGCAGCCAGCCCTGGGCCAGGCTCACAAAGCTGCCCTGGCCCTGGCACTTGAATCGTGCTTCCTTGAGACACCACACCACGGTGCGGGCTTCGTGGATGCTCAGGCCCAGCTGCTGTGCCGTGAGCGCGCTTTCGTCGGCGGAGATGAGCATCTCCAGAGACTGGGCGCGCACGGCCTCGTGCAGTTCGGTGTCCAGTCCAAGCGGCGCGGAGTCGGCCGCGGCCATGGCCCGGCGGCGGCTGTGGCTGATGCTCAGGTGCAGCGGGCTGCCCGGCAGACAAGGGCGCGACAGCGCATCGCAGCCAATCAGCAGGCGGTCTGGTGCGGCCTCCGAGGCGCTCAACCAGGGGCGCAGGGCGGATTTGGCACACAAACGCCCCGCCAGCCATTCGCGCCGACGCTTGGGCCAGGCCATTCCGCGCCAGCGTTGCAGCTCCTGCGGATGCAGTCGGGCGGCCAGCCATGCAGCATCGGGCGGCTCGGGCAGCGCATGCAGCAGCAGCTCGCAGCTCGTCGGCGTGTCCCGCTGCGGCTCGCTTGCTGCTGCCAGCCATGTCGGCGATTCAGGCCAGGCGTTCAAATCCCGGCTCCAGCAAATCGCCCGAGAACTGCTCGCCCAGCTCGGCCAGCTCCACGAAGCGCGCGACCAGGCTCTGGAACAGGGGGCTGGAGGTGTCGGCCGCGAACGCTTCGAAACTGCTGATCTCCACGATCTCGAAGAAATCCAGGCCGTCACCGCCGGGGCAGGCAAACACCCGAAAGCGTTGCACGCTGGGCAGATCCTGGCAGGCGGCATAGTCCACCTCCTGCACCCATTGGATGAAGGCGGCGCGGTGGTCGACGGACCTCAGGCGAATGCGGTCGATCAGAACGGGCATGGTGGGGTCTCCTCTGCGAGGGTGTGCTGGCGTTCAATGGCCACCAGGCCACGTTCGCCATCGACGGTCAGCCAGTCACCGCTGCGGATGCTGGAGGTGGCGAACTGCGTGTTCACCACCGAGGGGATACCGAACTCTCTCGCCACGATGGAGCTGTGCGAGAGCATGGAGCCCACATCCGTGACCACCGCACCGGCCAGTGCAAACAGCGGCGTCCAGGAGGCGTCGGTGAAATGGGTGACGATGACCTCGCCGCTTTGCAGCTCGGGCGCCTGGCGGTTCAGGTCCAGGATCACACGGGCGCGTGCTCGCAACACGCCGCGCGAGGTGCCCAGGCCGGTCAGGTCGCCGCGCACGGTGGCCACGGTCGCCGGGCGCGCTGGCGGGCGGCCCACAAAGGTCAGTGGAGGTTCACCGTCATGCAGCCAGGCTTGCTGGCGACGCCGGCGCGCCTCCAGAACGGCAGGGGGAAAGGCTTGCTCGGCGCTCAGGCGCCCCTCGAGATAGGCCTGGATGTCGGCGAACTCCATCCAGGCCATGTCGCTCATATCGCGCAACTGGCCTTGCTCCAGCAGGCGGCGGCACAGCTCCACCAGCACCCGACGGACCAGCCAGATCGAGGTGATCATGCTCATGCGGGTCTCTTCGCGCAGGCGGCTGCAGGCGCAGTACAGGGTGCTGACACGGCGCAGCAGCCAGCGGCGGCCGGGCGAGAGTTCGGCCAGCAAGGCCTCGGTGTCGACCGAGCGGTGTTGATCGTTGTTGGCCAGGCGCTCATCCACGCTGAAGCCCTGGCGCATATAGATCTTGATCATCTGGAAGACATAGCTCGGGTCGTCGACCCAGCGCGGGTGCGTCAGCTCCATTTCTTCGTGGCCTCGCACGCCGTTCTCGCGCATGAAGGCGGCGTACTCCGTGCGCAGAAAGGCCTGGCCTTGGGCATGCTCGGCCAGGGTGCTCAGGGCCAGCTCGGCCGGTGTGCGATCCAGGAGCGCGGGCAGTTCCGGGTAGGCTTGCAGGGCCTGGGTCAGCTGCCACAGCTCGCGCGCCGATTCCACGGTGCGCAGATTGGACATATCGCCCTTGAGCCGGTTCTGCAGATGCAGGCCGCGCCCGGGCAGCCAGCTGGTGCACATTTCCTCCAGCGCGCCGTAAAGGGTGAAGGCATTGATGTAGAAGGGCAGGTAGCCCATGTGCATGGACTTGAAATAGGCCAGGGCATGTTGCAGCTCCTGGTTCAGCTCGCCCCGACTGAGCCGGCTCAGGTCCATCTGCTGGGCGCGCGCGTACTCGCGGTGGCGGCTGGCCACCATCCGGCGCGCACGTCGCTGGGCGCCCAGCAGCTCGCGCGCGGTCTTGTACAGCCAGTAGCCCGTGCTCTGCAGGCGGCGCCACGCGCTCGCGCCCAGGCGTTGGCCGTAGGGGTTGCGATAGCCGTCCAGCACCACTTCCTCGCTGCTGAAGCGGTGCAGGAAGGGCGCCTGGTCCATGCCCGGCGGCGTTTGCGACAGCAGGTAGGCGGTGTAGGCCACATTGAGGTAGACATGGCCGCGGTAGTAGCCCATGTAGTGATCGGGGTCGCCGAGATCCAGCAAGCCGATGCCGGCACCGCAGGCGCGGTGCACCTGGTACTGGTAGTGCTTGGCGAAGCTGATGCCCAGTGGGGTCATGCGACCCGTGAAGATCTCGCCGATGTCCATGCGTGACCAGAGCACGTTGTCGGTCAGCGCCGCATCGGCCGGTCCTTGCTGTGGCCCCTCGTCCGGTGCGAGTGTCTGCAAGGTCGTGATCGCACGGCTTTGCAGCAGCCAGAGCTGGCCCTGCTCATCGCGCGCCCACTCGATGTCCTGCGGCTGGCCGAGCAGGCGCGAGCAGCGCAGCAGCAAGGCGCCGACTTCCTTGCGCGCCGGCTCATCCAGCGCCGCTGCGGTGGCCAGATCCTGGGGCAGGCTGTGCACCTGCAGCTGCGCATGTTCGGGCGACCAGAGCAAGGCGCTGTGCTTGTGAGCCAGGTCCTCGCCCAGAGTGCGCAGATCGTCGAGCGCCAGGGTATAGCCATCGCTGGGCACCCGCCCGGAGACCAGACCCTCACCCAGTCCGCGGCAGGCTTCGATGCGCATCTGTTGTAGCTCGGGTGCCAGCGGATCGCGTGCAAAGCCCACGCCGGCGCAGCTGCTGGCCGTGGCCTGCACCATGCGCTGAATCACCACCCCCATGCGCGCGCCGGCCAGCGCCTGCGCATGTTGGCGCCGGTAGCTCAGCGCCGCGGCGTTGAACAAGGACGCCCAGCAGCAGCGCAGGCGTTGCAGGAGTTCGGGCACTCCTTGCACCTGCAGATAGCTGCTGTGCTGGCCCGCGAAGGACAGGCTGTGGCCGTCTTCATCACAGGCCGATGAGCGCACGGCCACGGCACCGGCGCCCAGGCCTTCGTAAGCCAGGGCCAGTTCGCTGATCGCGTGGCTCGGAAACTCGCCCTGGCGCAGCTTGTCCGCCATCTCGGCCCAGACCGCTGCATCGCCGCTGCCCAGGGCACGGTCCAGATCCAGGCCGTTGTGCTGCGCGTACTCGTCCATGGCTTCGATGGGAATGCACAGCCCGTCGGGCACGGGCAGACCCAGGGCATGCAGTCGGGCCAGTTGGGCGCCTTTTCCGCCCAGTCGCTGGGCGTTGAGGTGGTGGCAGGCGGAGAAGCGCCAGGCCCAGCGCTTGTCGGGGTGGCGGTTGGTGTGAGGGCTGCCGTCGCCGTGGCGGGGGCTCAGATCGAGCGGGCTGTCCAGTTTCATCGGGGTCTCCTCGTCATTGCGCTTGGGCGGGGCGGCGGGCCAGAAAGCCGTAGTAGCTTTCGCCGGGCAGCAGCTGGCGGTGCGTGGCGTCCCGCCAGCCGGCTTCTTGCAGCAGGCCCAGCAGCTGGTCGCGCCGGGGCAGGCCGGCGTCGATGTCGGACAAGGTCCACCACAGGTGCAGGGCGGCCACCGCCGGGCTGCCACCTTGGCAGCTGCTGGTGATCAACAGACGGCCGTCAGGGGCGAGCAGACCCGCCACATGGTCCAGCAAGGCCCGGCGCTCTTCCGTCTTGAAGTAGTAGAAGTTGTTGTGCAAGGTGATCAGGTCAAAGCCCTGACCGGCCGGCGGCGGCGCCAGCTCGAAGAGCTGCGCCTCTTGCAGCGACACGCGCTCCAGCAGGCCTTGCGCCTTGAGGTGGGCGCGTGCGCTGGCCACCACCTCGGCCTGCATGTCGATGGCGCTCAAGTGCAGCTGTGACCATTGCCGCAGCATGTAGCTCAGGTAGTGCCCGGCGCCGCAGCCCACCTCCAGCACGCGTTGTGGCGGCTGCGGGTCCTGGGCAAATGCCCAGTCGATCGCTTCTTCGACGAAGGGCTCCAGGATGCGCGAGGAACGGGCAATCAAGGCGCCGTCCTGATCGTCCAGGGTGTAGGCGCGACCCTCGCGCAGCCGCGTCGGTGCAGCAAGAATGGCGTCAAAGTGATAACGCGTCACTTCGGCGAACATGGCGGCGGTCACATCATTGCGCGGCCGTGCCAGCAGGCGCGACAGCTTGCCCTTGAGGTGGTAGCGGCCGCCGCGCAGGGCCAGCTCGCCCACGCCCAGGCCGCAGTCCAGCCAGGCCAGCAGGGCGTGATGGCGCTCCGGCCCCACGCGCAGGGCTTGCGCGATGCTGTGGCTGTCGCGTGGCGCCTCGTGCAGCAGGCTCAGCAGGCCCGAGGCATCGGCAGCGCTGGCGAAGGCGCTGCGGTACAGGCTCTGGGTTTCCCCGCCCAGGCGCAGAAAGGACAGCACGTTTTTCTCAAAGATCAGCTTCTTCAGCGTGGCCAGTTTCATTCGCAATCCTTGTGTTCAGTGGTGCATCAGCAGGCTCAGCTGCAAAGCCTGGCCGAGCTGGCGGAACTCGCTGCCGGCCGCGCCGCTTAAAGGCCGGCTCCAATGGGCGCGCAACTCCATGGCTTCGCGCACCTGCCACTTCAGGCCCAGCAGCAGCTGGCCGCTGGCGTCCTCGCGTTGGTGCAAGCCCATCAGGTCGACTTGCAGCAGGGGGTGGGCCTCCCAGCTCAGAGCGGCCGCGAGGTAATGCCGGCCGCGGCCCAGGGCCGGCAGGCCGGGGCTCTGCGGCGCGCTCTGACGCAGCAGCTCCAGGTTCAGTAGCCAGCCCGGGCGCAGCCGGTATTGGCTGCCCAGCAAGGCGCGCTGCTGCCAGCCCGGGGCGCTCGCCGCGCCGCCGCGGTGGGTGAGCAGCTCCAGGTACCAGTCGCCGCCGGCCAGATCCAGTCGTTGGGCGCCGAGGCCGATCACGGTGCGGCCGCCGCGGCGCGCCAGCCAGAGCTGGCCCAGATCGGAGCTGCGGCTCCAGGCCAGGCCTTGCTGCACATGCCATTCCCGCTGCTTCGCCGCACTGCTGCCGTCCGGCGTGGGCTCTCGGTGCAGGCTGATCAGGCTCTGGCTGCTCCATCCTTCGCTCAAGCTCTGCTCGAACAGCAGGGCATCGATTCCGGGTTTGTAGAGTCGCTCCAGATCCAGAGGCTGAAACGGCGCATGCAGATCCAGCACCGACCAGATGCGGCCCAGACCGCGGCTGATCGGCTGCCGGCCCAGGCTGGCTTGCCAGCCGGCCTGACGTGCGCTGAGATAGGCCCAGTCCAGCTGCAGGCGGCTGGCATGGCGAGCGCCCAGGCGGGCCCGCGGCGATCCCAGGGCACGCACGTCCGGCGAAGGGCGCAGCCAGGCCCAGTCCTCACGCTTCTCAGCCTGCCAGTGCTCGGCATCGAGATGCAGGGTCCAGCGCGGCTGTGCGGCGCTGCCGGCGCCGCCTTGCGCGTGCAGGCGCAGCTGGGCATTGAGCAGATGCTGCCGCTCTGTGGGCAGGACGCCGAGTTCAGGACGCAGCTGCATGGCGCGCAGCCAGAGCAAGGCGCCGCGCTCGCTGGCCATCTCGCTGCTCATCTCGCGGTCCTGCGACACCTCCAACGGGGGCATGCTGGCCGCCTCGGTCGGGGGTGCGGCGCGACTTGCCCCGGGCGCAAGCAGGAGCAGGAGGAGCAGCAACACGAACATCACCATCGCATTCAGGCCAGTGCGGGCGAGGGCGAGGCCGCGCGCCGTGGCGGCTCGCGCCCTTCGGCGCGACCCCCGGGCTCCACCGCGTCCTGGGCCTGGTCGGAGACCAGCTGGCCATCGCGCAGCAGGATCACGCGCCGCGCGCGCTGGATCACCAGGGGATCATGGGAGCTGAACACAAAGCTCACGCCCTGATCGCGGTTCAGCCCCTGCATCAGCTCCATCAGCGCAATTGCGGTGGCCGAGTCGAGATTGGCCGTGGGTTCATCGGCGATCACCACCCGCGGCCGGCTGGCAATGGCGCGCGCCACCGCCACCCGCTGTTGCTGGCCGCCGCTGAGCTGGTCGGGATATCGGTGCATCTGCTCGGCCAGACCCAGCTGCTGCAGCAACTGCATGCTGCGCTGGCGGCGCTCGGTTGCGGGCACGCCCTGGAACTCCATCACCATCTCGGTGTTCTCCAGCGCACTCAGCACCGGCATCAGGTTGTAAGCCTGGAACACAAAACCCAGGGCATCCCGGCGCAGGACGGACAGCTCGCTCGAGGACAGGCGCGAGACATCGCGCCCGCCAAACAGAAGCTGCCCTTCGGAGGGCGAGTCCAGCAGGCCCAGCAGATTGAGCAGGGTTGACTTGCCGGAGCCGGAGGGCCCGGCGATCACGACGAACTCGCCGGCATCGATGCGCAGATCGATGCCGCGCAAGGCATGCACCTGCACATCGCCTTGCTGGAATCGCTTGTGCAGGCCCTGGGCCTGGAAGATGGCGGAATCAGGCATGGTGTTGGATCGCTTCGATGGGTTTGAGACGTCCGGACTTGACGGCCGGCATGAGGCTGACCAGCAGGGTCAGGACCAGGATCAGGGCGGCCACGCCGGCCAGCTTCAAGGGGTTGAGCAGGGAGTAAAAGCGCTCGGGCAAGAGCACGCCGCCGGCCTCCAGGCCGGTGCCGAAGACCTCGCGGAAGTTCAGGCCCTCGGTGGCGAAATTGGCATGGGCGGCCAGGCCGAGCATCAGGCCCAAGGCCAGGCTCGCGCCGGCCAGGTACAGGGATTCCAGCAGCACCACGCGCACGATCAGGCCCGGGCTGCTGCCCAGGGCCAGCATCACGCCGAATTCCCGGTGCCGCTTGAGCACGGACATGATCACGGTGTTGAGGATGCCCGCCACCACGACCACGACCACGATCACCATCAGCAGGGCCATGCCGGCGGCATCCATGGCCACGGCCGAGTTCAGCTCCGGCGCCGCTTCGGTCCAGGTCTGAGCCTCCCAGCCGCGCGCTTGCAGCACCGGCTGGAGTCGCTCTTGCAGGGCTGCAAGCTGGCGCTCATCCTGGAGGTAGAGCGCCAGATGGCTGATGCCCTGGCCGCTGCGGCTCAGGGTTTGCGCCTGCGGCAAGGGCAACTCCACCCAGAAGGCATCGAGTTCCTGAATGCCGGTGCGGAAGATGCCGTGCAACTGGAACGCAGCGCGGGCAAATTCGCCGCCACCCAGGGGCTTGACCGTCAGCGTCACGCGATCGCCGATGCGCACGTCCAGGGCTTTGGCCAGGCGCTCACCCAGCACCAAGGGCGGCAGGCCGGCTTGCTCGGGCGCAGTGCGGCCGTCTTCCGTGGCGCTTTCCGCGGGCAAGGGCTGGCCTTGCACGATGGCGCGGGCATCGGCGATGCCAGAGACCGGCAGCTCCAGCGCCGGGTCCACCCCGGAGGCGGTGACCGCGATCTGCTGCGCCCCGGCCTGCGCCATGGCCGAGAAGCGCAGGCGCGGCACGGCGCTCTGGGCCAGCGGGCCGGCACTGGCACGCACCAGAGCCAGGGCCTGAGGCCCGGCGCTGATCAGCCGCTCCAGGCTGGGGTCCTGGGCATGGCCTTGCTGGGACAGGATCAAATGACCCAGGCCCATGCGCACGCCGACCTGGATCATGGCCTGGTGGCCACCGTCGGAGAGGCCCTGGAAGCAGGTCAGCAGGGCCATGGTGATGATGATGATGGCAGCGGTGAAACCGCTGCGGCGGCGGTGGCGCAAGAGATTGCGCAGGGCCAAACGGTGGGCAAGCATGCTCATCTCCTCACTGCGCTCTCATGCCGGCAGCTGGGGCCAGCCGGGCAGCCCAAAGCGCCGGCACCAGGGCCGATACGACACTGATCAGCACCAGCATCGCCAGGGGCAGGGCCGCGCCGGCCGCACTCAGCTGCGCCCGCAGCACCGGCGCCATGCCCACGCCCGACAGGCTGAACTCGCCGAAGCGCGACACATCCAGACCATGGACCTGCAACCAGCCCACCAGCGCGGCCCCAGCCGTCAGGCCCACCAGGCCGCCGGCCAGACACAGCAGCACCGTCTCGGCCATCACCAGCAGCAAGACCTTGCTCGGCGCCAGCCCCAGGGCCTTGAGCAGGCTGAGTTCGCGCTGGCGCTCCATCACGCTGACCAGCATGGTGTTGAGCACACCCACGCCGGCGATCAGAAAGACGATGAATACCAGGGTGCCCATGAGCGCCCGATTGGCCGCAATCAGAGCCAGCACATCGGGCCGCAGCTGCGACCAGCTCTGCACCTGCTGACCCTCGCCGAGCTGGGCTTGCAAAGCAGCGGCGCGTGCATCGGCCTGGCCGGGGTCGGTCAGGCGCAGTGCGATCTCGTGCGCCTGATCGGGCAGTTGCAGCATGTGCTGCAGATCGCTGAGATGCAGCAGCAGACGGCTGCGGTCCTGGTGGTCGAGGCCGGTTTGCAGCACACCGCGCACTTCGAGTTCCAGATGGCTTTGCACACCGTGGGCACCTTCCACCAGCAGCTCCAGCACCTGGCCCCAGCGACCTTCGGGGTCGGCGCTCAGGCCCAGATTGGCGGCCAGCTTGGCGCCCAGGACCACGCCGGGGCGCCGGCTTGGCCCCGGTGCCAGCTGCTCGGCCAGGGCCAGGCTGGCCTCGGCGCCCGATGTGGCGGTGGGTGAGGGCGCGGGCGTGGGCGTGGCCGTGGAGCTGGAGCGCCCCTCCAGCCGGGCGAAGGCCTCGGCGATGGCCGCCTCGGTCAGGGCCTGGTCGGCGGCCTGCTGGGCTTCACTCAGCGCCTGGGCCTGGCGCCAGGGCGTGGCCTCGGCCGAGAGCCACTCGCCGCTGCTGCGCTTGCGATGCAGCACGGTGACGGCGGCTTCCTGTTCAGGATCGATGCCCAGCAGCTGCACTCCGCTGGAGCGACTGCCGTGGCTGAGGTAGGCGAAGGCATAGAGCCGGGCGCTCACGCCCTGCACGCCCTCGGCCGACCTCAGCGCGGCCAGGGCCTGGGCGTCGGCCGGCACGCTGCGGCGCAGAGCGCGGCTGTCGAGGTAGTGAGGCTCGTGGATCTGGATGTGGCCGACCTCGCCCTCGGTCGTGCCCTGAATCAGCTCCTGGCTGAGGCCATCCATCAGGGCCAGGGTGGCCATGCACAAGGCCAGGGCCAGGGCCAGACCCAGGCCGGTGACGCGGCTGCGTTTGGCGTTGCGGCCCAGATTGCGCCAGGCCATGCGGTAGACGGTGCTCATGGGGTTTCAGCGCAGCGCGCGCTCCGAGAAGTCGTCGGCACCGAAGTCGCTGTCGAACTTGAGCCGGACGTAGTCGATCTGGGTGTATTCGCCGGGCTTGTCCAGGGCCTTCATGGTCAGGCGCGTGGGCAGCACGCGGCCCTCCAAGGGCTTGAGCTGGCTGTAACGCAGCGAGCGCTGGGCCTGCGTGTCATCGGCGCGGCGAAAGTAATCCACTTGCAGCGGCAGCACGCTCGCGCCCTTGCCGTTTTCCAGCAGCTGCAGCTGATATTCCACCTTGCCCCAGGCCACGGGTGCTGCGGGCTTGGGGCTCAGGCGCAGCAGGGCGCGTTCGACCGGGCGGCCCAGCTCGTCCTTGTCCCGTGTCTTTTGCAGCAGCTCGTAGCCGTAGTGGCGCGCCAGATCGGTTTCGCGCATCAGGTCGTCGTTGCTGAAGTGACTGCCCATCCAGTTGTCGGCCAGCATGGAACTGCCCATCACCGTGATGCGGCGGCTGCGCGGGTCGTAGAAGCTGATGCGCTCGCCGACCTTGAGCGTGGCATTGCCGCGCCACAGTGCCGGGCCCAGCATGCGGATCAAGACCTTGCCGGGCTCGCTGCGGTCGTCGCTGAGCACCATCAGGTCGTAGCTGCGCTGGTAGTCGCTGCGCTCGATGTGCATCTTCATCACCGCGGCCGAGCTGCGCCCGCGCAGCACGCGCTCGGCTTCGTGGATCCACTGGCTGAGCGCGGCGTCGGAGACCGCCTCCGCGGCCCGGAGCTGCATGGGCACGGCGGCGGCCGGCAGCAAGGCCAGCAGCTGCAGAAACAGGCGGCGCGCCGCGGGCGGCGCTGCCAGGGAACGCCAGGTGAGCGAGGGCGAGCTCGGCGAGGGCGGTCTTGACGAGGGCGGTTTTGTGGCGGTCATGGGCTGGGGCTGCAAGGCAAACAGGGTGATGCGTCGGAACGCTGCGAGACGCAGAACGCAGATGGCGCACGGCGGTGGTGCTGGGCCTGGCGCAGGGCCTGAGCCGGCGTGCCGGCGCGCGCGATGAACAGCAGGCGCTCGCGGCAACCGAGCAGACCCGCCAGACCCTGAGCCAGGTCCTCGTGCTGCAGCGCCACGCTCAAGGGGTGCAGGGCCTGGCCGGCATCGGCCGCCGCCAGCCAGAGCCGGGCGATGGCCTCCCCGGCCAGCCATCCCTCCAGCGCCGTGCCGCTCTCGCGGGGCGTGCTGAGGTAGAGCAGGGCGGGGCTGCTGAGGATCAGGGCGCGCAGCTGGCGTCCGGCCTCGGCCGTCACCGGGCGGCCGGCCGGCCCGCGTAGCAAGCGCGGGTGCAGCAACAGCTGCAGCAGGCGGCGGCGCCAGGCGGGCAGGGGGCCGAACAAGCGTTCGATCGGCATGCCCTGTGGCACAGGGCGGGCGGGCTGCTCGGCGGCAAAGTTCAGGTGGGCATAGGTCTCGGCCCAGGCCTGCGGGTGCATCAGATCGCGGGCGCCGTGGCGGGCATAGAACTCGGCCAACTCGGCCCGTGCGGACCTGGCATGCAGGGCTTGCCAGCGCAGCGTCGGGCGCGGCTCCTGCAGGTCCAGCGTGTAGGGCAGCGGGTTGTCCGGTGACTCCAGGTGAAAGCGCAGGCCCTGCATCGGCAGGTAGGGGCCGCGCTCGGTGTGGCGCAGGCGCAGGGCGCGGTTCAGGCGTGCCAGGCCGGCGTGATCGACGCGCTCGGCGCAGGGTTGAGCGCCGAGCAGCAAGAGAAGGCGCCCTTCCTGGCCTTCTTGATTCGGCTCGGCCGGCACCGCCTTGACCGGCCAGGCGCTCAGACGCAGCAGGTTCAGCAAGATGGCCGCAAAGCCGCCCAGGCTGATCAGCATCTCGCGCTGCAGCGCCGGCAGGGCGCGCAGGCAGCGCGCGGGGTCCAGCTCGATGGCCAGGGCCTGGGTCCAGGGGCCGCTGTCTTGCCAGCGTGGCGGAACCGCGGGCAGGCAGCGCAAGCGCCAGGGCTGGCTGTTGTGCGAGGACGGCGCCCGTGCAGCCAGGGCCAGCAAGGGCTCGATCCGCTGCAGCAAGGCGTCGGGCATCACGGCGTCGTGCATGGGGCCTCGCGCTCAGAAGGCGCCGACGCGCTTTTCATGATCGATTTCGAAACCGTGCAGGCGTGCCAGACCCTCGATCTCGCGCACTTGCTCGGGCCGCACCGGACCCTTGCTGAAGTCGGCGCGGATGCCCGAGAGGCCCAGCAGCAAGGTCTCGGCGGCGCAGGCGAAGATCAGGCCCGGATCGAGCTGCATGCCGGGCAGCTCCAGCTTGGGTGCCATCGGCAGGCGCACCACGCCGCCGCGGATCAGGCGCAGCTGCGGCAGGGCCTGGACGCTGTCGGCTTCGACATCGCCGGGCACCGCCACATCGCAAACCAGCACCGGGCGGTCGGTCGCGAAATGTTCGGCCCGCAGCACGGGCTGGGGGCTGCTGGAGGCGCTGATCACGATGTCGGCCTCGCGGCAGGCGTCCAGCGAGGTGCTCAGCTGCACCCAAGCCTGCTGCGCCAACCAGGCATCCAGCTGGGCCAGGTCCGGCGTGCCTTGCTGGGCTTGGCGCCACTCCCGCAGCGCCCGGGCCCAGGTGCTGGCGGCATCGATGCTGGGCAGCGGCTGTTGCAGCAGCTCGCTGGCGATGTCGCGCCGCACCTGGGCCAGGCGGGCCTCATGGCCGGGGCGTCCAAGCAGGATCAGGCGGCGACACTGCGCGGCCAGCAGCAGCGCTTGCACCTGACCGATATTGCCGGCGGCGCCGACCACGGCGACCACCGCTTCGGAACTGACCAGGCCCATGCGTGCGGCACTGGATCGTGTCGCGGCCAGGCTGGCCGCCACCGTCAGGGCGTTGCCGCTGGTGACGGGCGGATGCTCGTACTCGAAATCGATGCAGTTGGCGGTGACGATGGAGGTGTAGCCGCCAAAGCCGACCAGGCCGCAGCCTTCATCGCGCGCCCGCTGGTAGGCATGCTGGACCTGACGCCGAATCTGCTGGGCACGGTGGAAGCGGATGTCGGCGGCAATGCTCTCCGAATCCATCATGATGCCGTAGAGCCGCAGCTCGACCTCGCGACCCAGGGGTGAGCGCACGCGCCGGCTGGCAATCAGCTGCGGCTCCATCGCGCATTGCACGCGGCTGCACAGCTCGCTCAGCTGTTCGTCGCTGAGGCCGGCCAGGCCGGGCTCCCACTCGCGCAGGCTTTGGGCGTCGATCAGGTGGGCCAGGAAGCCGATGCGCTCCACGGCCGTGGCGCTGCCAGCGGGCGCCAGAGACTCGGCGCCGCTGCCCGTCCGCGCGGCCGGCAGGGCCAGGGGCGTGAAGCCGCTGGACAGCATGTGGGCGAGCAGGCTTTGCAGATTGCCCTGGGCCAGCGTCTCGAACAAGGCCCGGAAGGCTTGCAGCGCCTGCTGCAGATCGGCGGGCTGCAAATAGGCCGAGGGCTGGATGCGCAGCACGCTGCGTCGGCCCAGCGAGGGCAGCACCCGCAAGCCATGGGCGTGCAGCAGATGGCCGGCGCAGACCATGCCCAGGAGCTGCTCCTGGGCCAGGCTGGCCAGCAGGGGGGAGCGATGCTCGCTCAGGTCCTGCAACTCCAGACCCAGCATGCAGCCGCGCCCGCGCACTGCGCGGATCAGCTCGGGATGGGCGCGCTGGAGGGCTTGCAAGCCCTCCAGCAAGGCCTCGCCGAGCGAGGCGCAGCGTTGCGCCACAGCATCGCGCTGCAGGATCTCGAGGCTGCGCAGCGCTACTCTGGCGCTGAGGTCGTCCTCGGCAAAGGTCGAGCTGTGCAGCATGCCGAACTCGCGGTGCTGCAGCGATTCGCGCACCGCCAGGGCCGAGATCTTGCACAGGCCACCACCCAGCGATTTGGCGAAGGTGAGGTAGTCGGCCGGCAGCCCTTGTGCTGCACTTTCGATCGGCCGGCCGGTGCGGCCCAGGCCGCACTGCACCTCGTCGGCGATCAGGGCCACCTCGGGGTGGTGCTCGCGCAGCGCTTGCAGCAGGGTTCGGAACTCTGGATCCAGTTCCAGGATGCCGCCCTCGCCGCGCAGGGGTTCGTAGATCAGACCCGCCAGCCGGGGCAGGCGGCGCTCGACCAGGCGCAGGGGCTGGAACTCGAACTGGTAGACGCTGACGCTGTGTTCGCGCAGCTGGGCCAGGAACTGGCTGGGCTCATGGACGAACAAGGCGTCGGGGTTGTTGCGCACAAAGGCCAGGCGGGCATCGCGGTTCCAGGTCAGGGCGAGCGAGCCCAGGGTCTTGCCATGGAAGGCATAGGGCAGGGCCGCCATCAGCGGCGCCGTGGCCAGGGCTTGCAGGTTGCGCTGGTTCACGGCGGACAGCAAGGCGTCCACATGGTCCAGGGGCTCGTGCTGCAGCAGGCGCTCGGCCTGTTGCAGCAGGTACGCGTCGATCTGGATCTCGCCGCGCTCCAGCCGGATCTGCAGCTCGCGTGCATTGCCCGCGCAGGCATCGCTCATGGCCTCCATGCGCTGGGCATAGGCATAACGGGCATGTTTGATGGCGGCTTCGACCGCCTCGGTGCCGGTGTTGAGCAGGTAGATCTTGTAGCGCTCGCCGCTGTGCTGGTGCAGGTAGTCGGCCAGGGCCTGCTTGAGGTCGCTGGCTTGTTGCCGGCGCGAGCCCTGGGCATGCACCGGGCGCTGCTGCGCCAGGCAGCGGGTCAACAGCTCGACCAGCTCGGGGTGGTTGTGCCCCAGCAGGGTGGAGCCGAAGCCGCCGACCAGATCCAGGACTTGCCGTTCCTTCCCGTTCTCATCGAGGTAGTAGAGATGGTCTCCGCGCGCGCGGGTGAACTCGACCATCAGCCCCGCCGTCTCCAGCAGCTCTTCCTTGCCCAGTGTGGCTTGTCCCACCATGCTTGCCATGTTCAACGTCCTCCGCGCGCTTCACGCTTGTAGTCGCCGCGCAGTTGCTGCACGAGCTGGTTTCTCAAGACTTCGCTGCCGCCCGAGAACACGCTGCTGGGCAGGGCATTGCGAAGCTCGCGTTCGATGGCGCCACTGAGCATGCCGAGCGCGCCGTGCAGATGCACTGCATCGAGTCCGTTGAGCACGGCGGCCTCGCTGAGGGCCAGCTTGGCGGCCAGGCTGGCATCACCGCGGGCGGGCTGCGGCAGGTCCAGCGACCAGGCGGCGCGCAGGCAGAGCAGGCGCGCCGATTCGTAGCGCAGCTGCATATCGGCCAGGCGGTGGGCCAGACTTTGCTGCTCGATCAGGGGACGACCGAACTGCTCGCGCTCCTCCACATGGGACCAGCAGGCGCGCAGCTGGCGCTTCATGGTGCCCAGGTACATGGCGAACAGGCAGCTGCGTTCCCAGGCCATGCTGGCCTGGAAGATGGGGCCGCCGCTGCCTTCCTTGCCCAGGCGCTGGGATTCATGAACCCAGACGCCATCGAACTCCACATCGCCCATGGCCGTGGTGCGCAGGCCCAGCTTCTCATGCGGCGTGGCGCTGATGTGCACGCCGCTGCTGTGGCGGTCCAGCACAAAGCTGCTGTAGTCGAGAAAGCTGCCGCTCTCGCCGGTGCGGGCGTGGACGATGAGGAAGTCGCAGACCGGCGCATTGCTGATGTAGCACTTGCGCCCGCTGATGCGGTAGCCCTGGCCTTCGCGTTGGGCCCGGGTGCGCATGGCCGAGATGTCCGAGCCGGCTTGCGCCTCGGTGATCGCATGGGCACCCAGCCAGCCTTGCTTGCCGATCTGCGGCAGCCATTCCTTTTGCTGCGACTCGCTGCCGAAGGTCAGCAGCGGATGGATGCAGGCGCACAGGTGGGCGGCCAGGGCGAACACCAGGCCGGTGTCCGGTACCTGCTCGCCCAGGGTCTCCAGGGCCAGAGCCAGATCCAGGGCGCCCAGGGCCTGCCCGCCGTACTCGGCCGGGGCGGGCAGCAGGTGCAGGCCTGCGCTGGCCATGGCCTGCCAGAGCGGCCGTGAGAACTCGCAGGCCCGGTCACGTTCGTGCAAGAGCGGGTCCTGCAAACTGGAGGCCAGGGTGGCGATACGCGCTTGCAGCGCATGCTGCGCGGGGGTCAGGGCGAACTGCATTCAAGCCTCTTCCAACACAAGGTGGTAATTGATGCCGCCGGTGCCAAAGGCATTGATGCCGGCACGGCGACGCTGCTGAGGGTTGCGTGGCCAGGGGCGCTCGGTGAACAAGGGGTCGAGGCCCAGGCGTGGCCATTCCAGCTCGGGTTTGAGCGGGCGTTCGAAGTGGTTGGCCGGCATGCGCTCATGGGCCAGGGCCAGCACGGTCTTGATCAGGCTGGCCATGCCGGCCGCGGCAAAACAGTGGCCGAACTTGGACTTGAGCGCCCCCAGTGCCAGGCCTTGGGTGGCCCCGGCGTAGACCTCGGCCAGCGAGGCGGTTTCCACCTGATCGCCAATCAAGGTGCCGGTGCCATGGGTCTCCACATACTGCAGCGCCGACGGGCCGATGCCCTGGGCCGCCAGCGCGGCAAAGGCACGACGCATGGCCTGGGTCTGGCCCGCCTGGTTCGGCGCGATCATGGATTTGCTGTCGGTGCTGGCGCCAAAAGCCAGCAACTGGGCCAGCACCGGCAAGCCCAGGGCCTCAGCCTGGGGCTTGCGCATCAGCAGCACCGCGCCGGCGCCATCGCCCGGCGTGAAGCCGCTGGCATCGATGCCGAAGCTGGCCATCACGCCCGGCGCCAGCATGCGTTGTGCGGCGCAGAGCAGCAGATCGCTGCTGTTGACCGGCAGCTCCACACCCAGCACCAGCACGGTGTCGACCTGACCGGCGCGCAGGGCCAGGCCGGCCAGATCGAGCGCCGCCATGGAGCTGGCACATGCGGCTTCAAGCGCCAGAACCTGGGCCGGCAGGTCGCCGACCACGGCGCGGCCCAGGCCGCTGGCGGTGGCCAGGCCCTGGTCCTCGGCGGATGGCTGGCGTTCGGCCTGGGCCTGGTTGTGCAGGGCGCGGGCCAGCGATTGGCGCAGTGCCTCGTTCCAGCCCTGCAGGCGGCCGAGCGCATCCAGGCGCTCCAGCACGCGCGGCAGCAGGGCTTGGGCGCCGGCGCTGCGCAAGGCCGGCGTCGTCAGATTGCTGGCGCAGATGACTTGCAGCCGGCCGAGGCGCTCCGGGGCCAGGCCGGCCACAGCCGACCAGGCCTCGCTGGCCACGCTGCGCGCCAGATGCATGCTGGCTGCATGCGGGTGCAGGGCCGGCTCGAGGCCGGCATGGCTGGCCTGCTCGATGTAGTAGGCCAGGCTGTGGCGGGCTTGCGGGTCCAGGAAGGGATCGCAATGATGGCGCGCCGGGTCGAGCGGGCGGAAGCGGTGGCCGGGCTGGCTCAGGGCTGCCCAGAACTCGGCATTGCCTCGTGTGTCGCCAAAGGCGCTGCCGCAGCCGACCACGGCCACCGGGTCCGTCTCGGAGCAAGCCTGTTCCGGCAGCGGCTGGCCGGCGGCCTGCAGCACAAAAATCGCCTGCGGGCCGAGTTCGGCGTGGACGGCTGGGCTGCGGCTCGCACCAGCTCCCGCGGTTTGTACTTGCGCTTGCGTTTGTGCCAGGGCCGCCAGAGCCAGGGCCTGCAAGTCTTGCATCGCATGGCCGTAGCCCAAGACCGTCTGTACAGGCAAGACCTGACCCTCGATGTGCAACACCGGCCCGGCGGCCACGGTCGCTGCGGGCCTTGGACAGATGGGCGGGGCGGGGGGCAGCTGCAGCATCAGCTGCCCGGCGTGGGCCGCGGACACATCGCCGAGCAGCAGGGCGCAGGCGGACTCGCGCCAGGTGGGCAGCTCAGGGGTGGAGGTGTCCGTCAGGTCGGGGCGTTCGTGCAGGGGACTGTCCAGGGTTTGCGCGCCCAGGATCAGCACCTGCCGGCTGCCGCCATGCGACAGGCAGTTCAGGGCTGCGGCCAGCGCTGCGCGCCCGCCTTCGGCGCGTGCCTCCAGGGCCAGCACGCGTCCGCGCAGCTGAAAATGCGCGGCCACCCGTGCGGCCAGGGCGCTGGCCATTTCGCCCACCTTGTCGTGCGAGCTGGCGGTGAAGCCCTGCTCCAGATCCTGACGCCACAGTTCCAGCAGAGCACGTGCATCGGGGTGTTCGCGCCAGCCCGCGGCGGCCCAGCGCAGCGCTGCCGCGCGAGCCTCGTTTTCGTGGCTGCGGTTGAGCCCGAGGGCGGTGACGAGAATCACATCGCAGTGCTCGCGTTCGAGCTTCACGCCCGCCCGCTCGGCCTGCTGCAGCGCTTCTTGCGCGAGTTCGAGAAGATGGATCTGGATGCGGTGGATGGACCCGCGATAGATCGGCGGGATGCCGAATTGACCCAGATCGCCCGCGCTCACGGGCAGGCGCTGCTCGGCAGGCAAGGGCGGCAGTTTATGGAGCGGCAAGGCATGGGGCTGCAGCGCATGGTCCGCGCCTGAACCCGTGCTGGCCGAGCGGACGGCCGCCAGCCGATCCAGCCAATCCTGGGTTGTCGGCAGGTTGGCGTGGCGCAAGCCCAGGCCCAGCAGGTGTGCGGCGGAAGCGTTCATGACTGGGCGGCCTCTTCATCCAGGATCAGGGCCTGAAGCCGGCGCAGGTCGATCTTGCCGTTGGCGTTCTTGGGCAACTGAGCCAGCGCCACCCATTGCTGCGGCACCATATAGGCCGGCAGGAGGCTGGCGCAATGCTGCTTCAGAGCCAGCGTGCCGGGCACGCAGCAGCCTTCGCGCGGCACATAGGCGGCCAGCAGGCGGGTGCCACTGGCGCCTGGCAGGGCCAGCACCGCGCATTCGGCCAACTGGCTTTGGCGAGCCAGGGCCGCCTCGATCTCCCCGAGTTCGACGCGGAAGCCATGGATCTTGACCATGCGGTCGCGGCGACCGTGATAGAGCAGGCTGCCCCGATGCCAGGAGCCCTGGTCACCCGTGGCATGGCGGCCCAGCCGGTGCTGGTGGCTGTTGGCATCGTCGGGGCGTTGCCAGTAGCCCGGCGTGACACAGTCACCGGCCACCCAGATCTCGCCCTGATGGCCTTCCTCGACGATGTGACGACCGCTTTCGTCCTGCAGCCAGACCTCGGCGCCGCGGATGGGGCGGCCAATCGGCACAGGCCCATCGCTGGCCAGGTCTTCGGCGCTGACCGGATGCCAGAGGCAGACATTGGTCTCGGTCGGGCCGTAGAAGTTGTAAAGGCGGCAGACGCGTGGCAGCTGCGCTGCCAGGGCCTGCAGCAGCGGCTTGGGCATGACTTCGCCGGCAAAGATCAGGTGGCGCAGGGCCGACTGGCGTTCCGGTGTGAGGACGCCACTGCGCAGCAGAAGGCCGAAGGTGGAAGGCACGCCGTAGACCACGGTGGCCGCTTGCTGCTCCAGCAGCTCGCCCAGTCGCGCCATATGACGCAGCTCCGACTCATGGCTGATGTAGACGCTGGCGCCGGCCTGCAAGGCAGCGAAGAGATCGAAGGTGCTGAGGTCGAAATTGAAGCTCGCGAGATTGAGCAGGCGGTCTTCATGCTGCAGGCCCAGGGTCTGGGCGGCCCAGCTGACGAAATTGAGCACATTGAGCTGGCTCAGCTGCACGCCCTTGGGCAGCCCGGTGGAGCCTGAGGTGTAGAGAATGGCCGCCACCGCTCCGGGATCGATGCGCTCCTCCTGCAAGGCCGGTCCAGGGTGAAAGTCGGTCAGCTTCGGAGAAAGCCAGCGTCCCTGGGCTTCGGCCCAGGCGTCCGCCCAGGCCTCCAGCGCAGGCGTCTGCTCGCTCAGCACCAGCAGGCGTGTCGGGCGTGTGTCGGGATCGCGGCGCTGCGCTTGGGCCTGAAGCCAGAGTTCGGCATGGGCGGCATCCAGGATCAGCAAGGCTGGCCGCGCGTCGGCCACGATGGCTTGCACGCGCTCGACCGGCTGCGCGCCGTCCAGGGGCAGGTAGCGTGCGCCCGAGAACAGCGTCGCCAGAATGCACTGGGCGTACAGCGCCTGCTTGTCCATCCAGATGGCTACGGCCTGGCCGCCGCAGTCCGCCAGCAGCTGCTCACGGGCCGTGGACACCCATTGGCGGCAATCGCCATAGCTCAGCTCATGTTCAGCATCACGCAGCAGCGGCCGGGCGTCGGGCCATTTCAACAGGGCTTGATGCACGCCACGTTGCAGCACGGCTTGCAGTCCCAGGGACCGCCGATCCATGGCCGCTGGGGTCGTTTCCGGCGTGGGGCTGCTCATGCGGCCAAGGCCTCATGCAGGGGCAGGCGGTTCTCCTGGGCGGCCGCGAGCAGCATGTCCAGTGCCTGGTCGAGATCCTGCCGGGTGTGCGATTCCAGCACGCTGATGCGCAGGCGCGCATCACCCACGGCCACGCCGGGGAAGACCACGGTCTGGCAGTACAGACCGCGCCGACGCAGGGAGCGACCCATATTCATGGCCAGGGTCTCGTCGCCGATGCGCACCGGGATGATGGCGCTGTTTGACTGTTCGGTGTCGAAGCCCAGTCGGTCCAGGCTGGCCTTGAGGTAGTCGATATTGCTCCACAGCCGCGTCAGCCGTTCGGGCTCCGCTGCCATGATGTCCAGGCTGGCGTTCAGACCCGCGGCCACGGGAGCCGGAATCGTGGCCGCGAAGACATAGCTGTTGGCGTAGTAGCGCAGGTAGTCAATTACTTCAGCGTCACCAACAACAAAGCCACCCTGGCCACCCAGGGCCTTGCTCATGGTGCCGACCTCAAGATCCACCCGGCCCTTGAGCTGGAAATGTTCGGTGGTACCGGAGCCGGTGGTGCCGAGCACCCCGGTGCTGTGGGCCTCGTCGATCAGCACGCGCGCCTGGTAGCGCTGGGCCAGCTTGAGCAGCTCGGGCAGATGCACGATGTCCCCATGCATGCTGAAGACCCCGTCGGCGACGATCAGGCGCCCGCCCGACTGGTCTTCATGGCGCGCCAGCATGTCCTCCAGCGCCTGCATGTCGTTGTGCGGGTAGAGCCGGCGGGTGGCGCCCGAAAGCTTGCAACCGTCCTGAATGCTCATGTGGTTGAAAACATCGCCGATGACTTGATCGCCCGGTCCCACCAAGGCGGCGATGGTGCCCAGATTGGCCGAGTAGCCGGACGGGAAGACCAGGCAATCCTCGCGGCCCTTCAGCTGTGCCAGCTTGCGCTCCAGCAACTGATGCACCTCGGTGGTGCCGGCGATCAAACGGCTCCCGGTGTTGGTGGCACCGTACTCGCGGCTGGCCTGCTGAATCGCGTCCAGCACCCGTTCGTCATTGGCCAGGCCCAGGTAGTTGTTGGAGGCGAACAGCAGGAATTCACGCTCCCGGCCCTCGTGCCGGTCGAAGATGCGCGCACGGTTGCTGCTGCGCCCACGCGAGGCCATGCCGTACCAGAAGTGCCCTTGCTCGGCCCGCTCGCGCTGGAAGCGCTGGAAGCGACGGGTCTTGGTGAAGATGTCCGGGTCGGTGCCGTTGCCGACAAAATCACGCATGGTCGCCTTGCTGCCCGAGCTGCCCGTGCTGCTGCTGGAGTCAGCCGTGGCCAGCGCGGGCGCGCTGAAGGCGGCGGCAGCGGCCACTGCAGCCCGGGCCAGTGCAGCCGGGTCGGCGCTTGGCGGCTGTTGCACCGGGGCCTGTGCCGGTAGCTGCGCCGCAAAGCGCGCGCTCAGGCTCACCAGGGTGTCGGAATCCCCCGGGGACACGCTCACCCGCGTCTGCAGGAGACTGTTGAGCTCGCTGACGATGCCGGCCAGCATGATGGAGTCGATGCCCAGATCCTCTTGCAGCAGGGCATGGTCCTGCAAGGCCTCATCGGCGTACTGCGAGTGCTTCTGAACGACCGCCCTGACGGTGGCCGCAATGTCGTGATGTGCTGCGTTCATGGTGCGTGCTGCGTGGTTGAGGGGCTGACTGAAGTGCTGGCCTGGCTGCTGGGATTCAGGCGGCTTGCGGCTTGTGCGGCAAGATGTGGATGGGCTTGATCTCGCAAGGCGGCGCCTCCTGCTCGTTGGCGGCTCGCTGGGCCGAGGCAGCGCTCACCTGGCTCTGCGCTTGCGCCTGGGCCTCCTGGATCAGCTGATCGCGCAGACGCAGGTAGTAGGCATTGACCTTGTCGACCGAGATCAGCCGGTTGGCCTCCAGGCTGGAGATCTTGGGAGTCTGGCCCCTGAGCGCGGCCATGTCCTTGGATTGCTGGATGAAGCGCTCCATGCGACACATCAGCCAGGGGCGCACGCGGCGCCAGCCCGGGATGGGCAGGGGCTTCACCATCGGGAACAGCAGGTCGCGCTTGGGCTCCTTGTAGCAAATGCAGAGCCAGCAGTTCTCGTCGTCGATGGGCGTGGCGATCAGATAGACGTCGAACACATCGTTGCGGATCTGCACCATGTTCGGCATCTGCACATCCACGCCGATGCGCCAGCCGCGGGTCCAGGGCAGGCGTGCCCTGAGGGTTTCCTCGGCCGTGCGGTCGTCGTCGGGCCGCAGGATGAAGTCGCTGCGAATCAGGTGCCCCTCGAGATGGCAGCTGAAGTCATCGACGCGTCCGCCCTTGGGGTCCCAGATGTTCAGGGCCGAACCCTTGTGGACGAAGGGCACATGGTAGACCTCGCAGACACTCTCCACATAACGTGTGTAATGCGTGGGCGCATGCCAGGCATAGCGCGAGGTGAAGCCGGTGTACTCGGCAAACTCCTTGAACATGGGCACTTCCGGCAGTTGCTCGGGCACCTGCTCGCCGGTCCAGCACCAGATCAGCCCATGTTGCTCGCGCACCGTGAAGCTGGGCACCTGCATGTGCTTGGGCACCACGCCGTTCTTGCCCAGCACCGGCATGTGCACGCAGCGACCATTGGCGTCGTACTGGAAGCCGTGGTAGGGGCAGGCGATGTAGTCGCCATGCTGCTGACCGTGGCTCAAGGGCACGCCCTTGTGGGCACATCGGTCGGCCAGGCAAACCACCTGGCCGGCGGTGTCCCGGTAGACCACCAGGTTCTTGTTGAAGCGGCGAATCCCGACGGGTTTCTTCTTCTTGACGTCTTCGCTGCGAAGGATGGCATACCACTGGTTCGGAATCATGCGATTTTCTCCAAGGGGTTGAGACGCAGCACCAGCGCTTCGAGCTGGGCGACATTGGCGAAATGCTCGGGGTGGATGTCGGCCACCGGAATCTGCACGCCGAACTCCTGGCGGATGTAGTCCACGACATCGAAGAGCGCGGCCGAATCCAGGATGTTGAGCTCCAGCAAGGGGGTGTCCCGCTGCACGCGGCTGCCGTCACCCAGGAAGGCATCGGCGATGAATCGGCACAAGGTCAGTGAGAAATGGCTGTCAGCCATGGCGTGCTCCTTCAGCAGGCAAGAGGGTGCAATTGGGTGCGGCGCCAGATTTCCTGGGCCAGCAGGGCGGGGCTGTTGTGGCGGTAGAGCGCATCAGGCTCCAGCTGGATGCCGTGGCTGCTGTCCAGATCGGCCAGCAGCTCCAGCGCCGCCACCGAATCCAGCGCCATGCTGGCAAAGCTGTCCTCGGGGTGCAGCTGCGTCGGCGTGCAACGCAGCGCCTGGGCGATGCGAAGCAGCAACCAGCTTTCGATGGCGGCCGCGCTGTCCAGGCGCGTGGGCAGCGTGTTTGCCGCGGCCTGGCTTTCGATCGCTTCAGTCCGAGCATCGATGCGCAGGTAGATGGGCAGCCGGCCTTCAATGAACTCTTGCTTCAGCGCCACGCGCTGCAGCTTGCCCGAGGAGGTGGTGCGCACCGTCTTGCGCGGGATGAAGAGCAAGGTATCGAGCGTGATGCCGTACTTCTCGCTCAGGCGGGCGTTGATGCGGCGCTGCATGTCGAGCTCGTCGATCGCGCTGCGCGGAACCTCCAGCGCCAGGGCCACCTGTTCCTCGCCCAGCGGACCATGCTGGAAGGCCACAGCACGGCAGTTGATCAGCTCGGGGCAGGCGCTCAGGGCTTCATGTTCGAGGTCTTGAGGGAAGTAGTTGGCACCGCGAACAATCAGCAGCTCCTTGCTGCGCCCGGTGATGAACAGCTCGCCTTGATCCAGGGCGCCGAGGTCGCCGGTGCGCAGCCAGCCGCCTTGCCCGTCCAGCCATTGGTTGAAGCTCTGGGCGCTGCGCTCGGGGTCTTGCCAGTAGCCGTGGGTGACGCTGGAGCCGCGCACCCAGACCTCGCCGATTTCACGCTCGCCGCGCGCCAGTCGCGAGCTGGGCTCGACGATGCGAAGCTCCAGGCTGGCGTGAGGCCGGCCACAGCTGACCACGGTCTGGCTGTGCGGCAGCTGCGCATCCTGCGGCAGCCATTGCTGGCGCGCCAGGGCGCGTGCGTCCAGGTGGCGTCGCCCCAGTGCCTGACCCAGGGGCTTGCCGCTGACCATGAGGGTGGTCTCGGCCATGCCGTAGCAGGGGAACAGTGCTTCGGCCTTGAAGCCCGCTGCGGCGAAACGTTGAGCGAAGGCATCCATGCAGCGCGCATGGATGGGCTCGGCGCCGCAGAAGGCCACGCGCCAGCCACTGAGGTCCAGATCCTGCAGCTCGCGATCTCGCACCTTGTCGACGCAGAGCTGGAAGGCAAAGTTGGGGCCGCCGCTGCTGACCCCGCCGCTGCAGCCCTGGCTGAACTCGCTCACCGCTTGCAGCCATCGGGCGGGGCTGCGCACCAGCACACTGGTGGGCATCAGCAAGGTGGCGAAGCCTGCATGGACCGGCTGCAGGACGCCGCCGACCAGGCCCATATCGTGATACGGCGGCAACCAGATCACCGATCGGCTGTGCCCCTTGCGGTGGCCGAAACACTCCTGGATCAGCTGCGAGTTCTCGACCAGATTGCGCTGGCTCAGCATCACGCCCTTGGGCCGGCCGGTCGAGCCCGAGGTGTACTGCAGCATGGCCAGGGCCTCCGGGTCGGGATCCAGCCCGGCCAGGCTGGCTGCGGGCGCCTGATCCAGCTCCTCGACGCAGATCCATCGAGTGGCGCCAAGCTCAGGGTCGGTGCGCAGCTCGGCCAGTTCCTCATGGAGGCTGGCCCGGCGGCACAGCACATGGGCCTGGCCCAGCTCACGCAGCACCAGGCGCAGACGATCGGCCTGCAAGGGGCTGCGCGGCGGAAAGGTCGGCACGACCACGATGCCCGCCGCCAGGCAGGCCAGAAAGGCCACCACGAACTGCCGCCCCTGCGGCAGGGCCAGGACCAGCTGAAGACGCCCATCGTCCGCACCCGGCAGCTGGCGCAAGGCCTGGGCATAACGACCCACCCAAGCGGCTAATTGGCTGTGGCTCAGTTGCTCGTCCTGATCGTCCTCGGTTTGCCAGAACTGGTAGACCAGGGCGTCGCCCTGTTCTGCGGCATTGCGGCGCAAGGCCTCGGCAAAGTTGCGCGCTCGGGGCCACTCGGGCAGCTCATGGCTGATGCTGTGCTCCTGCGGCGGGGCCACCGCACGAGGGCGGGTGGAGGGGGCGATCAGGGTGTCGTCGAAGCTCATGGTGCTCTCGCGGTTAGGTGCCGGGCTCAGGCCGCCTGAACGCTGGGGCTGCGGCCGGCCGCTTGCACGCGCAGGGGGCGACGGGGTTGGCATTCGATCTGGCAGGCAAACAGGCGGTGGCCACCAACCACCTGCGCGGGCGCCAGGGCGCGGGTGACAAAGCCGGCCATGTTCAGCAGTCGCTCGATGCCCACAGGGGAGACGGTGACCAGGCTGCGAACGCCCAGGCCCCGGGCGTGGTCCAGGGCCGCCTGCAGCAAGGCGATGGCCTCGGTCGAGGAAAACTGGGGCAGCGTGCTGTGGGCGCGCGGCCGGTCTGCATCGATCAAGGCTTGGCTCGGATTGAGAACTGCAAAGCGCGAGAGCTCCCAAACCGCCGCATCGCGCGGCAATAGCCCCGGCGCCAGCATGGGGAAGACCTCCTGCAGCAGGTAGGGCCTCAGCGTCGGCAGCAGGCGGGCGCATCCTCCCAGAGCGCCCGATTCGTCACGCAGCAAGAGGTAATGGGCATGGGCATGATCGAACTGATCGAGCTCGCAGCCTGGAGGGCAGTCGAGCTGCCACCCCAAGGTTTCGACGAACACCTGGTAGCGGTAGGCCGCAATCTCGGCCAGCAGTTGCGCCCCCATCTCGTCTCGCGAAACAGCACTGATATGCACGTCCATCTCCTCCGTTTGGAACGGTGCGGACGATACGCAAAGCGCTGTGGTTTGAAACCTATCAACTCTGGTAGGTCGATTGCCATGAAGCTGCAGCAAGCCTGGGGGCGGGCGGTGCCGGCCTGCGGCTGCCCGCTCCGGCGGGTCAGAAGTCTCGACGCAGGCCGATGGCCGCACTCAGGTCTCGCGCGTCGTGGAAGTCCCAGGACGATTGGCGATGGCGCCAGGACAGGCGCCCGAAGGCCGTGAACTTGCGCAGCCCGAAGGGTGCGGCGTGAAAGGCCATCAGCGCCGCGCTGTGGATCTGTTCACTGCCTACCCCGCTCGACGCTGGAGCCAGGGGATGCGGGCCGCGCTGCTTCTGCCGATGCCAGGCCAGGCTCAGTGCCAGCCCCTGACGTCCCCATTGCTGCTGGTAGCGCAGCTCGCCACCCCAGCGCCGGTGGGCCATGGCCTGCCCTTCGGCGGTGTCGTGGCGGGCGTCGAGCTGCCAGCTCAAGGTCTGGTGGGCGCCGACATCGTGGCTTCGCCACAGGCTCAGCTCGCTGACGCGGCCCGAACGTCGCAGCAGCAAACGCTCGGCCTCCGCGAGCGACTGCTGGCCACTGAGTTCCGTGGCGATTCGGCGCTGCGCGCTGCTCAAGCGCAGGTTGTAGCTGCTGCCCAGCAGCTGCGACGCCTCGATCTGCCAGCCCTGCAGGCTTTCCCGGCTGCGCTGGCGCACGACACCCAGGGCATAAGGGTCTTGCCAGACTTCGCGCTGGGGCAGAGCCGGCATCCAGTACAGGCCCAGAGTGGAGCCATCATCCCAACGCATGCGAGAGCCGAGCAGCATGTGATAGCCATCGGCCACGCCGCCCACGGCACTGCTGACCCGCCACTCGCCCGCCGTGCTCCCCAGGCGCTGACGCAACTCGAACATGGGGCGCAGGCGCAGCTGCCGGTGTGCGTCAACCGTGGACTGCAGCGACTCTTGCTGGGCTTGCCCCTCGCCGTCCAGGCGGGATCGGCGCTGCTCGGCCATCAGCAGCAGGCTGATATGCCCGTGCAGGCCGACTGAGTCGCCTGCTTCTTGCGGTACCGGTGATGCGGCTGACGTGCCTGCCCCGTGGGCAGGGGGCAGGCTCAGGAACGGGCCCAAGCCGATCCCACAAATGAGGCGCCAAGCGAGGCGGTGCGCCAGGGCGGGCGCCCTGCCAGCTCGGCGTTGGGCAGGCGACGCGGTTTGAGCGGCGTGCGGGAGAACAGAGGCGGTGAATGCCATGGTGTCGATTCCTGTGTGATGGGGATGTCGACACTCTAGAAATCAGCGCGTCACAGCCAGGTCACAGCCTTCGTTCCGGGCCCGTGGCGGTCAGACCGGCCGTGTCGGGCGGCACGGTTGCAGGGCTAGAAGGGCTCGCAGGGTTTGCATGATTCGGAAAGCAGGGCTCCGCGGCGGCGGTTGCCGGCGCGCCGGCAGCAGGCCCTGCGCCGCCCGGGAACTCGATCTCGACCCGATATCGCTCGGGCTGCACCTCGGTACTGAGGCGCCACGCCAGGCGCTCAGCGATGGCGGCCACGATGTCCAGGCCGTGGCCGTGGCCAGGCTCCGGCGGCGCGCCCGCGTGGCGGATGGCTGCACTGGCGCTCCGCCCATTGCTGAGCTGCAGCCGCCGCCCGCGCATGGTGATGCAGATTCTGCCGTCGCCATGCAGCCAGGCATTGCGCAGCAGATTGCCCAGGGCCATGCGTCCCAGTGCCCGGGGCAGGCACAGCTGTTCGAGCTCTCGCCAGTCCTCCGCACCGTCCGCGGGCCATTGCACATGAGGCGCCGTTGTGTTCGCGGCGGGAAGTTCCTGCAGACAGGCGCTCAGGCCTTGCAACAAGGGTTCGTGGTCAGCCGCCGGGCCTTGCTGCTCGCGGGCGAGCAAGAGGAAGAGCTCAATCAAGGCCTGCATCCGAGCGCCGGCCTCCTGAACCCGTTGCAGCGGTGCCAGCATGCGTTCGCGGTTGGGCGCCAAACGCATCAATTCAGCGGCGCCCTGGATGACGCTCAGCGGTGTGCGCAGCTCATGGCTGGCGAACCGGGTGAAGTCGCGCTCGCGCCGGGCATAGTCGGCAAGATCTTGGCAGGCCCGGGCAAAACTGCGGCTGAGCCGGCCCATCTCGTCGGGCCGCTCCAGCACTGGGCTGCGCATTGGCGCCAGGCCCTGCGTCTGGGCCTGGACCTGGGCGGTCAAGGCCTCGATCGGGGCTGCGGTCCAGCGCCCAAGCCGCCAGGCCATGAACAGGCCGAGCAGGGCGGCACCGGCCAGCATCAGCAGCAGGTGGACGCGGATCGCACGGTCGTAGGCGGCCAACTCGCTGTCCAGCTCGGGTCGGTAGAGCAGAAAGACCTGCTCGCGGCGGCCGTCTTCGGGCGCCGGATGTTCAAGCACCAGCACATGCGCATCGATCTCGCTCAGTTCATGCACGCCTTCTTCGTTCAATTGCTGCAGCACGGCGGGCAGCCCCGCCTGTGCGCTGCTGTAGAAATGGTAGGCAGGGCGAGAATCCTGGGCGGCCAGTTGCGCGAGCGGGACGCCTTGGCTCAAGTGCTGGCGCAGATCCTGCGCGCGCCTCTCCAGCGCCTGGTTGATGAAGCTGTCGGCCGCCAGTTCCGTGGCTGCCCAAGCGATCACTGCCATGCCCATGGACAGCACCGCGACCAGACCCAGCACCGCCAGCTGCACGCGGCGACGCAGGCTGGCTGCCCACCAGGTGGCCACTCGGCCACGCGCCAGTTCAAGTGCCAATTCAAGCGCTCGCATCGAGCCGGTAACCTTGGCCGCGGACGGTGCTGAGGCAGCCGGGCGGCAGCAGCTGGCGCAGCCGGTAGACATGCGTACGCAGTGCGCTGCCCTCGATGGCTTCGTCTTGCCAGATCGCGTACTCCAGATCGGCCTTGCTGACCACGGCGGGGGCCTTTTGCATCAGCAGGCGCAAGATCTTCAGCTGCACCGGATCCAGGGCGATGGGCCGGTCCTGATGTTTCAGGATCAGGCCGACCAGGTCCAGTTCGAGCGCGCCGCATCGCAGGACTCGTTTGTGCGCGCCGATGTGACGGGCATGCAGGGCGCGCACGCGACAGCCCAGTTCTTCGAGCGCAAAGGGCTTGACGAGATAGTCGTCGCCACCGGCGGCAAAGCCGGCCAGCTTGTCCGGCAAGGTATCTCGGGCGGTGAGGAAGAGGACGGGGGTGTCGATCTGCAGATCCTGGCGCAGGCTTCGGCACAGGCTCAGGCCATCCATGCCGGCCATATTGATGTCCAGCAACAGCACGTCGAAGCAGTGGCTGCGCAGGCTGGCCAATGCACTGGCGGCGCTGTGGGCATGACTCACGCTGCAGTCCAGCAGGCCCAGGTAGTCACCCAAGGTGGTGGCCAGGGCGGCCGAGTCTTCAACAATCAGTACACGCATGGTTCGAGCTTGGTTTCAGCACGCCGCCCGGGGGAGCGAAGCAGGAGGCAGCGCGTGCGGCGGCGCAGCTTAACCGAGGAAGCCGACCGGCTCGGTCTGCCGACCTGGAGTCTGAGGGGCTGTCTCACGATTTGACCTGCTTGTGACAGGGCGGGCGCTAGGGTGAAAGGGCGCCGCTGAGCTTGGCCAGCGAGCCTTTCCAACCCGACCGACTCTTCACGTTCACAAGGCTGCCTCATGACGATTTCAGATCCCTTCATGTCCCCCACCTCGGTTTCGTCAGCGCAGCGCTCTTGTCGCCGCGCCGGATCGTGGGTCTGTGCATGGCTTGCAGTTGCACTCATGGTGCAGGGCCCGGCCGTCTGCGCGGCGCCGCAAGGCACGCCGCAGAACACACAGCCAGACGGACCGCAGCCCCAGCAGCTGGCGTCGCTGGATCAAGCCTGGACGCTGGCGCAGCGCCGGTCGCCCGAGGGGCGCGCCCACACCTTGCTGGTGCGCGAGGACCAGGGCGCGCGCTTGCTGGCGCAGGACCTGAGCGTGGGCTTGCAACGCTTTCCCGAAGACAGTCTGGAGCTGGTGCGCAGCATGGGCCACGCGGGCCTGCAGGCGCTCTCGGAGCGGCTGCCCTGGGTGGCGGTCGACAAGCGCGAATTGCTGCCCAGCGCCAGGGCTCATTCCCATATTGCCGCGGGCACCAACTACGCTGCGCATGCACGCGAGGCCGACATCGACGAGGTCTTTCTGTTTCCCAAGTTCAGCACGCCCAGCCCGGCGCGCAGCGAGCTGCGCCATGAAGCGGGGCAGTTGCTGGACTATGAGGTGGAACTGTGCCTGAGAGCCGATCGCGATCTGGCCAACTTGGCCGATCTGCAGGCAGCGCAGCTGGGCTTTTTTCTCTGCGGCGATCTGACCGATCGTGCCGAGCTGCTGCGCCGCATCAACACCGAGGACCTGACTTCGGGCCATGGGTTCAGTGATGCGAAAAGCGGGCCAGGGCGCATGCCCACCGGGCCCTATCTGGTGGTGCCGCGCGACTGGCGCCGCTGGCTGCAGGGCGTGCGCTTGCGCAGCCATGTGAACGGGCAACTGCGCCAGGACGCCGCGGCGTCGGACATGCTGAAAACCCCCGACCGCCTGTTGCAGCAAGCCTGGCAACGGGGCCTTCTGCCACTCTGGCGCTACCAGGGGCGGCCCGTGCCGCTGCTGGAATCGGGTGTGCTGCGGCAGGGGCAGGTGCTGCTGACGGGCACGCCCGAGGGTGTGGTCTACCGGGCGCCGAGCCTGGGCTTCCGGTGGCGTCATGGGTTGGCCTGGTTCTTCGGCCTGTCCTGGCTGCACCATGGACCGGTGCGCTATGTGCTGGATGCTCAGATTCGCGAGGGCCTGGCGTCGGGCCGCTTTCTGCAAGCAGGCGATGTGCTGGAGCACAGCGCCGAGGGTTTGGGGCAAATCACCGTGAAGATCCGCTGAAGCCGGCCGGACGTCGCTGGCGACCTACAATCGGCGCCCGTCTCGCAGCCAGGTCCGACCATGTCTTTTGCTTCTTTGGGCCTTGCGCCCGTCTGGGTTCGTGCCGTTCGCGAGCAGGGCTATCACGCCCCCACGGCCATCCAGGCCGCCGCCATTCCGCCCATCCTGGCCGGGCGCGATGTGCTGGGCCTGGCGCAGACCGGTTCGGGCAAGACCGCCGCTTTCGGCTTGCCCCTGCTGCAGCGCTTGCGCTTGCCGCCCGGCCAAGGCCCGCGCCGCCTGCAGGCCCTGGTGTTGCTGCCCACGCGCGAGTTGGTCGCTCAGGTGGGCGAGGTGCTGCGGGAGTTCGCACGCAGCCTGAGCGGCTCGCCGCGCCTGAAGATTTCCGAGGCCTTCGGCGGTGTTTCTATCAACCCGCAGCTGATGGGCTTGCGCGGTGGCACCGATGTGATGGTGGCCACGCCGGGCCGTTTGCTGGACTTGATCGACCACAATGCTCTCGATCTGCGCAGCGTCGAGATGCTGGTGCTGGACGAGGCCGATCGCTTGCTGGACCTGGGCTTTGCCGAGGAATTGCAGCGCATCCTGGCCCAGCTGCCGGCGCGCCGGCAGAGCCTGTTCTTTTCGGCCACCTTTCCGAAGGCGGTGCAGGGCCTGGCGCAGGGCCTCCTGCACGAACCGGTGGAAGTCAGCATCGCCCCGGAGCCGCAGCGCACGGCCGCCATCCAGCAGCGCGCCATTCAGGTGGACGGGAGCTGGCGCACGCCTTTGCTGCGCCATCTGCTGCAGACCGAGCCCAGTTGGAGTCGGGTGCTGGTGTTCGTGGCCACGCGCTACGCGACCGAGCATGTGTCCGACAAGCTCTGGTCCCACGGCATCAAGGCTGCCGCCCTGCACGGCGAGTTGAGCCAGGGTGCCCGAACCCAGGTGCTGGCGGCCTTGCGCCATGGCGAGATTCAGGTGCTGGTGGCCACCGATGTGGCGGCCCGCGGTCTGGACATTCCCGAGCTGCCGGTGGTGGTGAATTACGACCTGCCACGTTCGCCGGCCGACTACATCCACCGCATCGGCCGCACCGGGCGTGCGGGCGAAACCGGTCTGGCCGTCAGTCTGGTGCCGGCCAGCGCCGAGGCCCATTTCCGGCTGATCGAGAAGCGCCAGGGCCAGCGCGTGCCGCGTGAACAGATCGCGGGTTTCGCAGCCAGCCCCCTGAGCCCGGAGCAGGCTCAGGCTCTGAACTCGAACGGCGGCATCAAGGGCCGCCGCAAGAGCAAAAAGGACAAGCTGAGAGAAGCCGCTGCAGCGGCTGCAGCGGCCGCTGCGGCGGCGTCAGCGCCCCTGCCTGGCGACGAAGCTCAGCGGTAACGCGACCACAGCAGGTTGGCGCTGTTGGCGGCGGACGGGGTCACTGCGGTCTCGCCTGGCTTGAAGCTGGAAGGCAGGTTGCTCAGGTCGATCTTGGTGCTGGCGCCGATCTTGCTGGCACCCGGTGCGGTACCGATGCGCGCCGCCGAGATGTAGCCGTGCACTGTGGTGCTGCCACCGGTTTCCAGGATGTCTCCGGCCAGCACATCGCCGTAGACATGGTTGGAGGCAGCCAATGTGACTTTGCCGCCGGTGTAGTTGTTGCCCACCTGGCCGCCGGCGCCGAAGGCGATATTGCCCGCGCCGACCGTCAGCAGGGTGCTGCTGCCGGCCTTGCAGAAGTTCTTGGGTGCCAGATTGGGGTAGCTGCTGTTGGTGCACACCGAGGCGTGACCGGCATAGTTGACCGCGTAGGACACATTGGTACCGCCGGTGTTGATGTTGCCGGTGGCCAGCCAGCTGTTGTAGAAGGTGCCCTGGCCAGCTTCGAAATCACCCTTGAACCAGACAATGCCGGGTGCCATGGTCACGCCGGCCAGCGTCCATTTGCCGCCGCTGTAGCTCAGGCAGCTGTTGTATTCGCTGTAGCCGGTGCAGATCTTGGCCGGGCAACTGGCGGGGCTGTAGCTGTTGCTGCTGCAAACGTAGTCCTGGTTGGCACCACTGCCGACCAGAAAGTAGACGCCGTCGGGGATGTTGCTGACGTTCTTGACCGTGACCTTGGTGTCACTGCCGACCCGCTCGAACGCGTAGTTGGCGGAGCTCTGGTAGGCGTAGGCATCGAAGGTCGGCACGCTGATCGTGCCGGCCGTCAGCGGCGTGATCGCGACATTGAGGCCGGCCACGCGGCTCATGTGCACTCCGGTGTTCCAGGGCTGCACGGTCAGGCTGCCGCCGTAGTTGCCGGCGGCCACCGTGCCGGCCACTTGTTCCTCGTAATTGCCCTGCACCTGTGCCGAGCCCGTGATCAGCGAGTTGCTGGCGACCACGCTGCCCTTGGTCTTGAGCGTGGCGATGGTGGCGCTGCTGCCCAGGGTGACATTGCCGATGGCGAGCAGTTCGGTCACGGCATTGCTTTCCAGACTGACCGTGCCGTTGGCCTTGATCGTGCCTGCGCTGACGCCGCCGGTCAGCGACACATTCTTGAGGGACTGCACCTGGCTGTAGCTGCCGCTGCCGCTGAGGGCGATATTGCCCTCGGAAAACAGGGTCTCGATGCTGGTGCTGCCGCCCAGGCTGATGTCGCCCGAGGCGTACAGATTCGAGATGCCGGCCAGGCTGCCGGCACCGGTGACCTTGCCATCGACCACGATCTTGCTGCTGGCATCGCCGATCACGGTCAGGTCACCGCTGATGTCGAGATTGCCCTTGATGTTGACGGCTGCGGTCTTGCCGCCGCCACCGCCGCCGCCCGGGCTGCCTTTGGCGCAGAAGGTGGCCGCCAACAAGGCATTCGCGCCGCCGCTGCTGCCGGTGATGTTGAAGCCCACCCGGGTGCCACCGCCGCAGTTGACCGTGTCATTGGCCAGCACCTCGCTGACCGTGGCGGCAATGCCGCTGACACCGGCGAAGCTGACCACCTGATTGGCGCTGAGCTTGGCCGCCTCGACCGCCCCGATCTGGAACAGGTACTGCCGCACCGCTTCAATGCCGCTCCAGGCTTTCAGCTGCGCCTGCGTCAGGGCATGCACCGTGACCGATTGCACCTGCAGGCTGCGCACGTAGTAGATGCCGCCGAACACCATGCCACCCAGGGACAGGCCTGTCAGCAGCATGAAGAGCACCGAGGAGATGCCCCGCTGCAATGAGCGTGCGAGGCGGGTGCTTGAAACAATGCGAATGGCCATGGGAAATCAGGAAATCAGATTGGCCAGGCAGCTGACGTAGGTGTTGCTGCTGCCGCTCACACTCGAGGCATAACCCAGACTCACGCTGACCGAAGCGGCCGGCGCGCTGAGCTTGCTGATGGCCTCGGGCACGGCGCCGTAGGGCCAGCAATTGCTGCCGTTGCGGGCGCTCAAGGTGACTGCCTGGGCCAGCACCTGGTCCTCCACGAGTGCGCGGCTGGTCCAGCTGATGGTTTTCCAGTTGCTGCTCAAGGGGTGACAGCCGCTGCTGGCCTGCAGCAGGTAGAGCGCCTTGTTGCTGCTGTCGGAGAGCAGGGCGCCGCAGCTGTAGCTGGCGGTGTTGGCACTGAGCCCCGGGTTGTGCACCCAGACCAGGGCATTGCCGCTTTGCGCCGCGCCGCTGAGGGTGACCGGGGTGCCATCGAGCTTGCCCGTGCTGGAGTTCAGCACGGCGTTGCGAATCAGCAGCAAATGGTTGCCGCTGCTCGGACTGCTGATGCCGTAGCCCGCGCCTTGCAATGCGATTTGTGCACTGAGCAGGCCGGTGGCCAGCTGACCGTCCTGGATGGAGTTGCGCACCAGGCCTCCGTCGCCGAAGACGGTCTGCGTGGTGCTGCGGTACAGCGCCAAGGCACCCAGCACAGCGATCAAGGAGATCACCATGCCCACCATCAAGCTGATCAGGCTCAAGCCCGCTTGGGGGCGGCGGCTTGCGGAGGTGAGCCGGGGCGTGGACATCGGCTCGGGCCTCAATTGCTCACCGTCAGCGTGCCAGGCCCGAACAAGGTCTGGGCATCGGCGGCGTACTGGATCTGCGGCAGGCTGGTGGCCTTGGCCACACCGTTGACGGTGACCGTCACGGCCGTGATGGTGCAGGTCTTTTGCACACCCGAAACCTGCAGGCTTCCGCCGAGGCTGAGGTTGCTGCTGCTGGTGCTTGCGCCGGTGGCCGGGCAGCCATTGGCCACACCTGCGCCTTGCAGATCGGCGCGGATGCTCTGGATGGCCAGGCTTTGTCCCTTTTGGTACTTCTGCGCGACCATGGCGCGGCTGACGGCGTAGACCAGGCCCAGGCCGATCACGCCCAGCAACACCATGGCGATCAAGGACTCGATCAAGGCATCGCCGCGCTCGCCGCGCCGGCGAGCGGATCGGCCCGGTGCGCAGGCGCGAGAGACGGTGGGAGAGGTCGCAGTCATGGGTGCCGTCATCTCAGTTGAGCGTGCCATCGAGCGGGGTTTCAGAGCCGCGGCTGACGCGAAAACTCAGGGCGGTGCCGCACACGGTGCCGGCCACCGTGGCCGCGATCGGCATGCCTGCGCTGTCCAGCGCCACGCACTGGCTGTCGGCGCCGTTGACCTGGATGCTGGCTGGCGGGTTGGAGGTCCAGGCCGCAGCCGTGCAGTTCAGTGCGGTTGGCACGCCGCTGGCGACGCAGAGCTTGCCGGGAATGCTGATCATCACCGCCGAGGCGCCGGCGCTGCTGGCGCTCGGATTGCGCAGCGCCAGCGCCTTGAGCTGGCTCATGCCCTGCATCAGCAAGGTCTGGCTCTGGCGCATATAGGCCTGGGCGCCCCAGGAGGCCGAGAACGGCGCGACGGCCAGGGCCAGCAGCATCATGATGGCAATGGTCACCATCATTTCGATCAGCGACACCCCGCATTGCCTCGTGCCCAACGATGCGCGGATCACCATGTCGTGAAGCCACAGGCATTGGTGGCGGTGCGCGTGTTGCTGTTGTTCAGGGTCAGCACACAGCTGGCCAGGCTGCCCTTGCCGGTGGCGGTCAGGGTGTAGCTGGTGGCCGTACTGACCAGGGTGTAGTTGAAGTAGGCCGATTGCGTGGGGGCCCAGGCGGGGAACATGGTGGTGGTGGCCACCGTGCCGGCAGCATTGACCGGGTAGCTCAGCTGTAGCTGATAGCGGTTCTCCATGTTCAGCGCCAGGGCGGCGAGGTCGGCGCTGCCGCTCTTGGCGCGGCTTTTGTTGACATAGCTGGTGTAGGAGGGGATGGCGATGGCGGCCAGGATGCCCAGCACGACCACGGCAATCATCAACTCGACCAGAGTGAAACCGGCCTGTGCCGCAGTGGGCTGCGCGCGGCGATAGGCCGGGGCCGCGGCCGTCGAGGACTTGGGGGCAACAGCAGGAGCAGTGTTCAAGATCATTCCTCGCAAGCGCTGGACAAACAGGCCAAAAACGGCCGCGAATTCGCTTCGGCCTGTGCACACAACATTAAAACCAACTGAATACCAATTTTACAGACTGGTATCTAGTTAGGTCTGCGATGTTTGTCACGCTCGCGGGCTGCGTGCGAGCCCGAATCCGTCAAGCGCACATGCAGATTTGCTTATATCGGAAGCCTGGGCGCTTGGGTACCCGCGAAGCGGGACTGGTGGACCGCAATTGCCCAACTTTTCGCGCACGCGAGGGCTCATGCCTGTTGTGGCGGACGCGCGGTGCGGCGCAATGCCACCGCATCGGGCAACTCGCGCGCTGTGCCATGTTGCAGGCGGAATATCTGCACCGCGGCCTGCACCTCGCCGACCTGGGCCTGCAAGACGCTGGCCGCACGTGCCAGCTGCTCCACCAGGGCCGAGTTTTGCTGCGTGATGCCGTCCAGATGGCTGATCGCCTGGTTGATCTGCGAGATGCCGCGCAGTTGCTCATCGGCACCCAGGTGGATCTGGCCGATCAGGCGCGTGAAGTGCTGCACCGACTGCAGGGTCTGTTCGATGCTGTCCTGGGCGCTGCGCGTTTGGCGTTCTCCGGCCTCGACCTTTTCGGCTGAATCGTGAATCAGCTGGCGGATCTCAGCTGCAGCCTGCTGGCTGCGTTGGGCCAGAGCACGCACTTCGCTGGCCACCACGGCGAAACCTCGCCCATGCTCCCCGGCGCGGGCCGATTCGACGGCGGCGTTGAGTGCCAGGATGTTGGTCTGAAAGGCAATGGAGTCGATCACCTGGATGATTTCACCGATGCGCCGAGAGGCGCCGGCAATGCCGCCCATGGTGTCCATGACATGGTGGACGACGTCGCCGCTCTGGCTGCTGACCCGACTCAGTTCCTCGGCCACCGACGAAGCCTGGTGGGCGCTGTCGGTGCTGCTGCGCACCGTGCCGGTGATTTCCTCCATGGCGGCGGCAGTTTGCTCGAGGCTGGCGGCCTGAGCCCCGGTGCGCTGGGCCAGATCGGCATTGCCCTGGGCGATCTCGCGGCTCAGACGGTTCATGTCCTGCAGCTCATCGAGTGTGTCGGCCACCAAGGCGCGCAAATTGACGCGCAGCTGGTTCAGCGCGGTTTCCAGCGCCTGCAGATCGCTGCCCGAACTCAGACTCGCCTGAGGCTTGAGTGCCTGGCTGAGGTCGCCCGCGGAGAGCTGATGGGCATAGGCCAGCAGGCGCTGAAGGCCCGCGCGATCGCGATTCACGCAGGCGCGGGCGAGACCCAGCGCCAGGGCGGCCAGGAGCAGTACCTGGGGCACAAACCAGGGGCTGGCTGGCGCCACGCCCCAGCGCCCCACGGCCATGCTCAGGCCCGCCACCAGCAGCACGATCAGGCCTGTGGGCAACCAGGGGCCGGGCCGCAGTGCGCGCAGCCAGCGGCTGCGCCAGTCCCGGCGCAAGACCTGACCCTCGTGCAGCACATGCAGCAAAGCGCCTTTCGCCGCTTCACCGCGCATGGTGGCGTAGAGCGCCTCTGCCGCCTGCACCTGCTCGCGGCTGGGCTGGGTGCGCACCGACAGGTAGGCCACCGGCCTGCCGTTCTCGCTCAGCGGAGTGACATTGGCCAGCACCCAGTAGCGGTCGCCATTCTTGCGGCGGTTCTTGACCACGCCGGACCAGGGCAGGCCGCGTGCCACGGTGTCCCAGAGGTCGCGAAACGCTTCCTCGGGCATGTCCGGGTGGCGGATTAGGTTGTGGGGCTGGCCCAGCAACTCGTCCGCGCTGTAGCCGCTGACCTGAATGAAGGCCGCATTGCAGTGCAGGATGCGCCCCTTGAGATCGGTGGTGGACACCAGAGTGCGCCCGCTGGGGAAGGGGAATTCCTGCTGGCTGACGGGAAGATTGCTTCGCATGGGCAGCGTCCTCGCGGCGCAGATCGCCCGTGGCCGCCGGTGGACCCGGCCGCATCCGCGTCTGCTGGGCGCAGTATCACGCGCCCGGGCGCTTCATGACCAGCCCCCGTGCGCGGCGTTGCGGCTGCAGGTCGCAGCGGGCGTTCAGCCCAGTTCCACCCAGACCGGCGCGTGGTCGCTGGGGCGTTCGTTCTTGCGCGGGGCGCGATCGATGACGCAAGACTTGACCTTGGGCTGCAGGGCGGCGCTGGCCAGGATGTGGTCGATGCGCAGGCCTTGGTTTTTGCGGAAAGCCAGGTTGCGGTAATCCCACCAACTCCAGCTCTTGGGTGCTTGCTCGAAGAGGCGGAAGGCGTCGCAGAGCGGCAGCTCGATCAGGGCCTGGAAATGCGCCCGTTCCTGCGGCGTGCAGTGGATCTGGCCGGCCCAGGCCACTGGGTCGTAGACATCACGGTCGTCCGGTGCGATGTTGAAGTCGCCCATCAGGAGCAGGTTCGGGTGGGTTTGAAGCTCTGCCGCGACAAAGCTGCGCAAGGCATCCAGCCAGGCCATCTTGTAAACGAACTTGTCGCTGTCGGGCGCCTGGCCATTCGGGAAGTAGGCGCCAATGCAGCGCACGCCGTCGACGGTGCCGGTGATCACGCGCGCCTGGGGGTCTTCGAAGCCGGGGATGTTCTTCACCACGTCGGTAGCCGGACTGCGGCTGATCAAGGCCACGCCGTTGTAGGTCTTCTGACCGAAGAACTGCACCTGCCAACCCGCGGCCTCGAAGTCCGCCTGCGGGAACTTGTCGTCGGTCAGTTTTGTTTCCTGCAGCACCAGGCCATCGACCGGGTTGGCCGCCAGCCAGTCCAGCACCTGGGGCAGGCGAACGGCCAGGGAGTTGACATTCCAGGTGGCAAATTTCATGGGGCGGGCTCCGGTGCAGGTCGCGTACATCAAGCAAATGGTCGAATGCGTCAGAAATGACGCAGGGCCGGCAGCTTAACGCCTGGCCGGCCCTGGTGAAGATGCAGCGCTGCGAAGCCTGCGCGAAATCAGGGCGCTGCCTGGCGCACGCGGGAGGGCGGCAGCAACAGGGTGAAGCGGCTGCCCTGGCCCACTTCGCTGTGCACCTGCAACTCGCCACCGTGGCGCTGCATCACATGTTTGACGATGGACAGGCCCAGGCCGGTGCCACCGGTCTCGCGGTTGCGGCTGCCATCGACACGGTAGAAGCGCTCGGTCAGGCGAGGCAGGTGCTCGCGGGCGATGCCGGGGCCGGTGTCGGTGACGGAGATTTCGCCGTGACCATCGGCGGCCAGGCGCCAGCTCAATTCGATCTCGCCGCCCTCGGGGGTGTAACGCACGGCATTGCTCAGCAGATTGCTGATGGCGCTGATCAGCTCCGTCTCCACGCCCGCCAGTTCCAGTGCGCCGACTTCGCCGACCTTGAGCTGGTGCCGGCCATTGGACAAGGCCTTGGCATCGGTGCCCAGGCGCTGGAAAAGCGGCGCCAGACCGATCCATCGGTCCGAGCCGGGGCGCGGGCTGCCTTCCAGCTGGGCCAGGGTCAGCAGGTCGCTGACCAGGCTCAGCATGCGCTCGGTTTGCTGGCCCATCAAGGTCAGCACACGGCGGCGTTCGGGCTCGCTCAGGGGCAGGGAGCTCATGGTTTCGATGAAACCGCTGAGCACGGTCAAGGGCGTGCGGATCTCGTGCGAGACATTGGCCACGAAATCACGGCGCATGGCTTCGGCGCGTTCGCGCTCGGTCACGTCCTGGCTCAGCACCAGCCGCAGGCCGTCGCCGTAGGGGCGCACGATCACCGACAAGGTGCCCGAGCCACGCGAGCTGGTCAGCAAGAGGGGCTCGTTGAAGCGGCCGGCCTGCAAATAGCTGACAAAGCTCGGATAGCGGACCAGGTTGGTGATGCGCTGCTGCAGATCGCGCTGCGGGTCGAGCGCGAAATGGTCGGCCGCGACACGGTTGCACCAGGTGACATGGTCGTGGGCATCGAGCATCAGCACGCCGTTGGGCGAGGCCTCGATGGCCGACAGGAATTGCTGCAGTTGCAGGCGTTCGTGGGCGATGGCCCGGTCGCGTTTGCGCAGGGCGCGCTCGATCAGATAGGCCAGGTCGCCCCAGTAGCCGCTGCTGCGCGGCGCATCGCCTGGCTGCTTCTCGCGCAGCCACTGCATCAGGCGGCGGATGCGCAAGGTGTCGATCAGCAGCAGGGCCACGATGGCGCTGACCACGCCCAGCCACTCGCTGAGCTGGGGGTAGCCCGTCAGCGTGCCGATGCCGCGCCCGGCCAGATCACCGGCAAACACGATCAAACCCACCAGGGCCAGGCGGGGGAGAAAACCGATCACGGTCATGAAAAACGCTTTCCAGGCGAAGGCGGATTCATCAGGCCGAAACGGGCTGGGCTTGCTGCGAAAGGCGGTAGCCGGCGCCGCGCACGGTCTCGATCATGCGCGCGCATTGCACGCGTTCCAGCGCTTCGCGCAGGCGCTTGACGTGCACATCCACCGTGCGCTCTTCGATGAAGACATGATCGCCCCAGACGCGGTCCAGCAGCTGCGAGCGGCTGTGCACGCGCTCGGGGTGGCTCATGAAAAAGTGCAGCAGGCGGAACTCGGTCGGGCCCAGCTTGACCTCGGCACCTTCGCGGCTGACCCGGCGGGTGCCGGGGTCCAGGCTCAGCCCGCCAATCGTCACCACGGAATCCAGCGCCTCGGGCGCCTTGCGGCGCAGCACCGCGCGGATGCGGGCCAACAGCTCGTTGGTGGAAAACGGTTTGGTCAGGTAGTCATCGGCCCCGGCGTCCAGGCCCGAGACCTTGTCGGTCTCTTCGGCACGGGCCGTCAGCATGATGATGGGTAGGTCCTTGGTGCGTTGCTGGCCGCGCCATTGGCGGGCCAGGGCCAGACCGCTCTGGCCGGGCAGCATCCAGTCCAGCACCACCAGATCGGGCAGCACCCGGTCGACCTCGTACTGTGCTTGGTCCGCGCTGCTGGCCAGGGTCACTTCGAAACCGGAGTGGCGCAGATTGATGGAGATAAGTTCGGCAATCGCCGACTCGTCTTCGACAACAAGAATCCTCGACATGCTGTGCTTCTTCTTTTCGAATGAGGTTGATCAGTCTTTGAGGGCCACGGATTCCACGGTGTCCATGGGGTTGTGGCGGATGTCCGTGCCCTTGACGATGTAGATGATCTGCTCGGCCAGGTTCTTGGCGTGGTCACCGACCCGCTCGATCGCCTTGGCCACGAACACCAGATCGATGGAGGCCGAGATGGTGCGCGGGTCTTCCATCATGTAGGTGATGAGCTTGCGCATCAGGCCGTCGAATTCCTGGTCGATCTGGTTGTCCTGCTTGATCACTTCCAGCGCTTGCACGGTGTCCAGACGGGCGAAGGCGTCGAGAGCCTTACGCAGCGAGGCCGTGGCCAGCTCGGCCTCGAAGGAGATGTCGCTGACCGGCAGTCGCAGGCGGCTGAACACGCCCGAGTTGATCAGGCGGTGCACGGTGCGGGCGATGCGTGCGGCTTCATCGCCGACGCGCTCGAGGTTGCCGATGGTCTTGGAGATGGCGATCAAGAGTCGCAGATCGCGGGCGGTGGGCTGGCGCAGGGCGATGATGGCGGAGAGGTCGTGGTCGATCTCGACCTCCATCTGGTTGACGCGCTCTTCAGCGACCAGCACGCGCGAGGCAATGTCGCCGTCGAAGGAGGTCAGGGCCGAGACAGCCAGTTCCACCTGCGATTCCACCAGGCCGCCCATTTCCAGAACGCGGGTCGAGATACCGCTCAATTCCAGATCGAACTGGCTCGACAGATGTTTGTCACCCATGACTTCTACCCTTTGCGAATTTGAATCAATCGTTGCAGTCTAACGAGCAGCTTGCGCTGAGAGGCGGCCGTGCCGCCCGTGGGCTCAACCGAAGCGGCCGGTGATGTAGTCTTCGGTTTCCTTGCGCTTGGGCTTCATGAAAACCTCGCGCGTGGCACCGTACTCGACCAGCTCACCCAGGTACATATAGGCCACGAAGTCGGAGACACGAGCGGCCTGTTGCATGCTGTGGGTCACGATGACGATGGTGTACTTGGTCTTGAGCTCTTGCAGCAGCTCTTCGATCTTGGCGGTGGCGATCGGGTCCAGGGCCGAGCAGGGCTCGTCCAGCAGCAGCACTTCGGGCTCCAGGGCAATGGCGCGGGCAATCACCAGACGTTGTTGCTGACCGCCGGAGAGGCTCAGGCCGCTGCTGTCCAGGCGGTCCTTGACTTCATTCCAAAGCGCGGCCTGACGCAGCGAGCGCTCCACCGTTTCATCCAGCTGGGCACGGTCCTTGACACCCAGCAGGCGCAGGCCGTAGGCCACGTTTTCGTAGATGGACTTGGGGAAGGGGTTGGGCTTCTGGAACACCATGCCGACCCGACGACGCAGCTGGGCCACGTTGACGCTGCGGTCGAAGATGTTCTTCTGGTCCAGCTGCACCTCGCCTTCGATACGGCAGCCATCCACCAGATCGTTCATGCGGTTGAAGCAGCGCAGCAGGGTGGACTTGCCACAGCCGCTGGGGCCAATGAAGGCAACCACATGGCCGCGCGGAATGTTCAGCGAGACGTTGTGCAAGGCCTGCTTGGCACCGTAGAACAGGTTCAGGTTCTTGACCGCCAGGGCCACGTCCAGTTCTTCCAGCGGCTTGAGCGGCACGGCCGACTCAGGCACGGCGGTGGCGATCTTCAGCTTGGGCAGTTCGGCGGTTTGGGTGAGGGAGCTCATGAAAGTCTCTCCAGATCAATAGTGTGGGGCAGAGTGTGGGGCAGGGCGATGCGATCAGGGCATCAGACCGAGTCCAGCTCTTTGAATTTTTCGCGCAGACGGTTGCGCATGCGGATGGCGGTCAGGTTCAGGCCGATGATGACCACCACCAGCAGCATGGCGGTCGCGTAGACCAGGGGCCGTGCAGCTTCGACATTGGGGCTTTGGAAACCCACGTCATAGATGTGGAAGCCCAGATGCATGAACTTGCGCTCCAGGTGCAGGAAGGGGAAGAAGCCATCGAGCGGCAGTGCCGGCGCCAGCTTGACCACGCCCACCAGCATCAGCGGCGCCACTTCGCCGGCCGCGCGAGCCACGGCCAGGATCAGGCCGGTCATCATGGCCGGGCTGGCAATGGGCAGCACGGTGCGCCACAGGGTCTCGGCCTTGGTTGCACCCAGGGCCAGGCTGCCTTCGCGCACCGAGCGGGGCACGCGGGCCAGACCTTCTTCGGTGGCCACGATCACCACCGGCAGGGTCAGCAGGGCCAGGGTCAGGGCCGACCACAGGATGCCGGGGCTGCCGAAAGTCGGGCCGGGCAGGGCTTCGGGGAAGAACAGGCGGTCGATATTGCCGCCCAGGAAGTAGACGAAGAAGCCCAGGCCAAATACGCCGTAGACGATGGAGGGCACGCCGGCCAGGTTGTTCACCGAGATGCGGATGATGCGGATCAGGGTGCCTTGCTTGGCGTACTCGCGCATATAGATGCCGGCCATGATGCCCAGCGGCGTCACGATCACGGCCATCAGCAGCACCATCATCACCGTGCCGAAAATGGCGGGGAAGATGCCGCCTTCGGTGTTGGCTTCACGCGGGTCGTCCCAGATGAACTCGCCCAGCTTCTTGGCGTAGTGGCTGATCTTGTCGAACAGGCCCATGGTGTTGGCGCGGTAGACATCGGCCACCTGGGCCAGGGGCACTTCCACTTCGCGGCCGTCGGCCACGCGGGCGACAAAACTGTCGCGGGCCAGCTGTTTGCGCAAGGCGTCGGTCTTCTCCTGAAGGGCGCCGAACTCCTTGTTCAGGGCTTCGCGCTTGGCAGCCAGACTGGCCTTGGCGGCTTCGTCCAGGTGGTCTTCCAGTTGCAGGCGGCGTTCGCTCAGGCGCAGGCGCTCGAGCTCGTAGTTGACTTTGCCAATCTCTTGCTTCTCGAGCTTGTGGATCTGCTTGAACAGGTCCTGGGCACGGGCGGTGCGTTCTTGCAGCGGCGCCCAGGCGGCTTCGCCGCTGGCAATCAGTTGACCTTCTTGCTTGACGGCCACCAGATGACCGTAGAAATTGCCCCACTCGCGACGCTCGACGGTGATGACGTCGTGCGGCTTGGTCTGTTCGCCCAGCAAGGGTAGGGGGAACCAGCGGAAATCCACACCCGACACATCGCGGTTGCCCATCTTGATGAGCACGCGGTCGGTGAAGGTGTCATCACCCGGGATCACGAATCCCGCTTCGCGCAGGCGGCGCACAGACACCTCTTCGCGTTCACGGATTTCGCCGATCAGGCCGATGGTGGAGCCGTCACGTTCCTTGTAGGTGGTCTCGATGACCGCCTTGGGCCAGAAGTGGCCGAGGCCACGCAGGGCCGTCAGGGCCATCACGCCGGCCACAGCCAGCACGGAGACTGCCACGGCACCGGCGGTGAGCCAGATCCAGGGCGAGCCGCTTTTGAACCAGTCTTTCATGATTGATCGTGCTCCGTCAGATGGTGCTGTACTTCTCGCGCAGGCGCTGACGAATCAGCTCGGCGAGGGTGTTGACGAGGAAGGTGAAGGCGAACAACACCAGGGCGGACAGGAAGAGCAGGCGGTAATGGGTTTCACCAACGCCAGCCTCGGGCATTTCGACGCCGATATTGGCGGACAGGGTGCGGAAGCCCGAGAACATGCTGAAGTCCATCACGGCGGTGTTGCCGGTGGCCATCAGCACGATCATGGTTTCACCGACCGCACGGCCCAGGCCGATCATCACGGCCGAAAAGATGCCAGGGCTGGCGGTCAGCAGCACCACGCCCATCATGGTCTGCCAGGGCGTGGCACCCAGGGCCAGCGAACCCGAGGTCAGCGATTTGGGAACGCTGAAGATCGCGTCTTCGGCGATCGAGAAGATGGTCGGGGTGACGGCGAAGCCCATGGCAATGCCCACCACCAGCGAGTTGCGCTGCTCGAAGCTGATGCCGGCCGTGTTGGACAACCAGTGCGGCAGGTCACCACCGAAGAAGGCGGCCTCGATCGGGTGGCCCAGCTGGAAGAAACCCCAAATGGCCAGGGCGACAATGGGCATCAGCAGGGCGGCTTCCCAGCCCAGGCCGACACGTTCGACCAGGCTGCGGGGCATCAGGTGCCAGACAAAGGATGCAAGCACCATGGCCGCCGGCAGCAGCAGCAAACTCATCAAGACGCCGGCAAGGTTGTTCTCCACCAGCGGAGCCAGCCACAGGCCAGCCAGGAAGCCCAGCACCACGGTCGGCAGCGCGGCCATGACCTCGATCGAGGGCTTGACGATTTCGCGCATGCGCTGGGTCATGAAATAGGCGGTGAAGATGGCGCCCAGGATGGCCAGCGGCATCGCCACCAGCATGGCGTAGGTGGCGGCCTTGATGGTGCCGTAGGTCAGCGGGGCCAGGCTGAACTTGGGCTCGAAGTCAGCATTCGAGGCCGAGCTTTGCCAGACATAGTCAGGCTCTTCATAGCTCTCGTACCAGACCTTGCTCCACAGGCTGCTGAAGGAGACTTCCGGGTAATGGTTGTCGACGGCGGCGGTGTAGACGCGGCCGGCCTCATCCTGCGCCAGATAGCCGTTGCCGCGCGGCGGCACGCCGAGCACGGTCAGCGGCTTGTCGCTGAGTTTCTCGACGAAGAGCAGGCGTTGCGAGGTGGCGAAATAGCTGCCCAGATTGCCGGCGGCATCGCCGACGATGAAGCCCTTGCGGAAGAACTCCGGCGCCAGGGCCGTGACCGCAGCCGGCATGGGCTTGAAGTCACGGATTCGGGTCATGCCGAAGTTGGCGCCTTCGGTGCGCACCAGGAACCACTGGCTCAGCTCACCCTTGTCGGTGCCGACGATCAGCGAGTAGCCACCGCTGAGCATGGTCAGGGCCGTGACCTTCTGGCCCTTGGCCAGCTCCACGGTTTCCAGCAGTTTGGGATTGCTCTTGTCGCTGATGTTGTAGCGCGCCAGCTTGGCGTCGCCGTGCAACACATAGAGCTCGCGTTGCTTGGCTTCCACCACCAGCTGGCGAATGCCGGCGGGCGGGTTGGCGATTTCGGAGCTCTGCACTTCGCTCTTGGTCTCGCCCGTCATCGCATTGTTGCTGATGTTCACGGCGGAGAGCAGCAGGCGTCCGTCTTCCGTGACGGCGGCGATGGTCGAGCCATCGTCCGACTGCTGCATGCCGATCAGCTGGATGGCGCGGCCTTGCGGGTCCAGGGCCAGCGGTGCTTCGCCGACCGGGTAGGCCAGGGCGGGCGTGATCACGCGCTTGTTGTTGGGGAAGCTGACCGAGAAACTTTGCTTGACCAGCAGCACGCGGCCATCCGACAGACCGAAGGCCTGTGAGAAGCTGCGGCGCTCGCCGGTCTCGGCGCTGGTGATGCGCACACCCTCCGGCACGGGCACTTGCACCTGGCCGATGGTCTCGCCCGAGGCGAACTTGAAGAAGGTAATGGCGCCACCTGCGCCAACGCGCGAGCCGATCTCGCGCTGTTCCTCACCCGTCAGGGTGAGGGTGGCTTGAGCGTTGCCGCCCGGGGTGGCGAACTGGGCGCGGTGATCAATGCCAGGCGGCATGAACAGCGGCACCACCACGCTGACCAGATAGACGAAGATGGCCGACACGGCGACGATGACGCTGAGGCCGCCGACGGTCATCAACTTCTCGAACAGCTTGTCGGTCAGCAGGCGCCGGCTCATGGCTCGGTCGACGCTGATGGCCGTTTGGGTGGGACTGGCAGTATTCATGGCTTGGAAAAGTTCCGCGCTGATGGTGGTCAAGGGTGGGCAGGACTGGCCTGCTCACCCTTTTTCTCTCAGAGGCTCAAAGAAAGGACAGAGCCAGGTTTTGTATTCAGGACTTTTGCGCCACGCGCAGGGACTTGAAACGCTCCACCCGGTTCATCGGCTTGCCACCCTTGACGCTGTCCTTGTTCATCACATAGACCAGGGTCTCGCCCTTGGGGCCGCTGCCGATTTCGGTGAAGCTGTAAGGCACTTCGCCGAAGGCCAGGAAGTCCTTCATGTCCTTCAGGTCGCCGAACACGTAGAAGCGATTGCCCTTGAGCACTTCGCCGTAGAACTCGGGCGCGCCGCCGAACTGGCCGCTCAAGGCCTTTTCGCCGAGGCTGGGGCGGTTGCCCTTGACATCGTCGCCGGTGATGCCGAACACCAAGGTCGCGCCGCCCGGGCCTTCACCGATCTTGGTGCGGGTCAGGGTCACTTCGCCGTGGTTCAGGAAGTCCTGGTAGTTCTTCAGATCACCGAAGGCATGGACACGGCCCGACTCGGGCAGCACCACATACAACTCCTTGATCAGTTCAAGCGCCGGCGCAGCGACCGGGGCAGCCACCGGAGCCGGTGCCGACGCAGCGGCCACCACCGGAGCGGATGCCGGCGCGGCAGCCGGAGCGGCCACAGGCTGGGTGTTGGCGCAAGCGCTCAAACCCAGGACGGCCACGAGCAGGGCCGAGTTCAGTGCAGTCGTCTTCATTGCTTGGGTTCCTTTGCAGCTTGAGGTCGGGCTGCCGCGGCGCCACGAGGGCTGGGCGGCAGCCGCGTCATCCGCTGGCTTGCTTCTTACTTGCTGATCTCAGCCAGGAAGCGGGTGGCCATGGCGGCGGGCACCGGCACGAAGCCGTCCTTGATGGTCACTTCCTGACCTTGCTTGGACAGCACCATCTTGAAGAACTCGCGCTCCAGCGGGTTCAGCGGCTGGTTGGGCTTCTTGTTCACGTAGACGTACAACACGCGGGCCAGCGGGTAGGTGCCGTCGATGGCATGCTTGGCATCGGGTTCGACGAAGGGCTCACCGGCCTTCTTCGACAGCGGCAGGGCGCGCACGCCCGAGGTCTTGTAGCCAATGCCCGAGTAGCCGAGGGCGTTGATCTGGGTGGACACGCTCTGCACCACCGAAGCCGAACCCGGCTGCTCGGCCACATTGCGCTTGAAGTCGCCCTTGCACAGGCCCACGTCCTTGAAGAAGCCGTAGGTGCCCGAGACCGAGTTGCGGCCGTACATGGCGATGTCGCGGCTGGCCCATTCGCCAGTCAGGCCGACTTGGCCCCACTTGGTGAAGTCAGACGCGCCGCCGCACTTGCGGCTGACCGACAGGATGGCGTCCAGGTCGGTGATGGTCAGGCCCTTGATCGGGTTGTCCTTGTTGACGTACACAGCCAGGGCATCAATGGCCACGCCGACGGCGGTGGGCTTGTAGCCATGCTTCTTTTCGAAGCCTTCGACTTCACGAGCAGTCATCAGGCGGCTCATGGGGCCGAAGTTGGCGGCGCCTTCGGTCAGGGCCGGCGGCGCGGTGGACGAACCCGCGCCCTGGATCTGGATGTTGACGTTGGGGTAGAGGCGCTTGAACTCCTCGGCCCACAGCGTCATCAGATTGTTCAGCGTGTCAGAGCCCACACTGGTGAAGTTGCCGGAGACGCCGGATGCCTTTTGATATGCGGGCAGTGCCGGATCCACCTTGACAGCCTGGGCTGTGGCGGAGGTTGCGACAAACATCAAGCCTGCGATGTGCAGGGCAGCGGCAAGGCGAGAAGGGGTCATTCGTCAACTCCAGTGATTAGAAGGGGTGTGCTTTGTCTTGAAGCAGCCCGGATGCTAAACAGCGGTCGTGACAGAGATATGACGGAATTTGACATCCGGCGTCACAAATGAAAATCGCCGCCTGTCATGTGACAAGGCGGCGACTGTCATATGTCACTGCCTTCTGGGCCAAGCGGCCCAGGCAGTTGACGCCAAAACGCCCGAAAAAGCCAGCGGGAGCCGGTAAAAATCGCGGGCCTTGACTGAAAACTGAAATATTACAGATGCAGCGCGGCCATGCCGCCCAGGCCAAAACCCAGCAGGCCGAGGCCGACCGTGGCCCATTCCATCCAGCGCTTTTTCGTCAGCAAGGCGATAGCGGCCAAGGCAATCGAGACCTGCAAAGCGGTGGTGGCCTGTGCCCAACGGTGGTGCAAATGCATCTGCTCGGCGCTCTTTTCGTCAAAAGCCTGAGACTCCTTGTCCAGCGCTTCGGCCTTTTCTCGGATGCCGCTTTTCTCTTCCTTGTAGCGCTCGACTTCCTTCTGGTAGCCGGCTTTCTTGTCCTCGGGCACCAGGGCCAAGGCCAGTTCGGCCATGTTTTGCTTGTTGCTCTTGGATTGGTAGAGCGCCCATTGGTTGGCCGCTTCGGTCTTCTTGATGGCAGCATCGTTCTTGTACAGGCCGGCATTGGCCTGCGTGGCCCCGCCCATATATGAGAACATCGCGCCCACAGTGGCCAGGACGGCCGTGATCACCGCCAACTGTCCGGCCAGGCCCTTGGGGTCGGCATGGGCAGCATGTTCAATCTCGTGGTCGTGCGGGCCGTGCACATGGAATCCGTGTCCAGACATGGTGGCTTCAGTCCTCTCTCGCTATCCAATCGTTCTGTTTCAAGGCTGGGCGCGGCGCTCATAACGCACAAAGTCGAAGCGCCAGCCATTTTTCTCGCTGTGCAGCGTCTGCCGCCCAGTCTCCGCAAACTCGGCCGCGGGCCAGGCCGGAAACCAGCTGTCGGCATCGGCAAAGTCGGCGGCCACCTCGGTCAGTTCCAGCACATCGGCATGGGCCAATGCTTCGGCGTAGATCTGCGCGCCGCCGATCACGCAGACCTGGGGCAGGCCGTCACAGGCCCGCAAGGCACTCGGAACATCAGCAAATACCTCGGCCCCGGCCAGCATCAGACCCGGCTGCCTTGACAGAACCATGTTGCGCCGACCCGGCAGGGGGCGAAAACGCTCAGGGAGGGAGTCCCAGGTCTTGCGACCCATCAGCACCGGCTGTCCTTGAGTCAAGGCCTTGAAATGAGCCATGTCTTCAGGCAGATGCCAGAGCAAGCCGTTGTCGCGGCCGATCTCTCGACCGCGGCCCAGGGCGGCGACCAGCACGACCTTGGGTCGTGTAGAAATGGCGGGTGTCCGCTGCTCGCTCATACGGCCTCCATGGCCTTGGTGGCCGGGTGAGGGGCGTAGCCCAGCAGCTGAAAGTCCTCCAACTCATCGCTGAAGATGGAATCCGGCCGGCGGCGGATCTTCGTCTGCGGGTAGGCGCGCGACTCGCGGCCAAACTGGGTACGCATCTGGTCAATACGGCTGTTGTAGACAGGGCGATCGCCGCCGGTCCAGGCGAAATCGTCGAGGTCGCACTGCGGCGCCAGCATCTGGGTCAGCAAGGCGTTGCTGGTGATTTTGAAGGGCAGGCCCAGGAAGACGTCGAGGTTGCGCTGGTCGCACGGGCAGGACCTGCGTCCACGCCGGCCCAGCGCCTGCGGCGGCGCGAGCAAAGACCGAAAGATGGCGTGACGATGCGCGACATCCCGTTTCCGAGCCCGAACGGTACGCAGAGGTGTTCTTGACGAGGTTTCTAAAGAAATACCCACAACCGGGTGCCCATGAAAGCAGTGCAGAGACTGCGGGCCGCAATTATGCGGCGCGTGGGGCTGCCGGGTCGGATCACGGCCCGCTCGACCTGGCGAGCAAGAGTCTTCGTTGCTCACCGACTGCCGATCCCTGCCAGGGTGAAGAACCTCGCGAACGGCTTGCTGACGCAAGCCGACCCGTTAGGAACGTCCGCACGGTCCGCGCCATGAAGCACGCGCCGGGCGATGGCCGCACATGAGTCGCAATGAGGCCAGGGATGATGTCAGTTGTCTTGAGGCCGCCTTCAGTGTCTGTTCCCTCTGCCGCAGCGTCGCATCGGTTCGCATCGATGCCAAAGTACAGGCGCGTGAGGCCCTCGAGGCGATGCTGTCATGCGGTGATCCGCGGGGCTTGTTGAGCGAGGCCCTGCGCCTGTTGCTGGCGAACTCTGAGGCAAGAAGTTCGCGCAATCCGATTCGATGGGATGCCTTGGGGACTCTGCCGCGCAGGAGAGGCTGCCTTCTGCAACGCCGAACACGGCCCATCGGACCGGTGATGTCCGAGGCCTCCAGTTTGAAGCTCAGACCCAGGCACGCGGGGGCGTGATGGACCCACTGCGTCAGCTTGCTGGCACCGGCGATGCCGAACCCCTGGACATGGTCAATCGCCTGTCGGCGTCGTCGCCTGCCCGATGACTGGCGTTTTGACCTGGTCTGTCGGATTCAGGTCGCCCGGGCCCTGCTGCGGGCCCCTGCGGTACCAGGGCACGCAGGGGCAGTTTCCTGACCAGCTCTCCTTACCAGCTGTAGCGCAGCGCAACACCACCCGCCCGCGTGCGGGTGTCCCGGCCGTACTCAGCCTGCAGGTTGAACTCCACGGCCAGCGATGGGCTCAGGCGCAGCTCGGCCTGGCCGGACAGGATGGCCAGGTCGGGCGTGGGCATCAGGCCGTTGACGCTGAAAGCTCGTCCGTTGAGGGTTTTGAATGCGGCAAACATGCGGTGCTCACTCCAGGTCTCGTGAGCCCAGCCCACGCGTCCCTTCAGCTGGAGCGAGGCGCCGCTTCGCAGCATCATGCGGCCCTCCACCGCCGCGCCCAACTCGCTGCGCAGCTGGGTGAATGCGCTGCGCTGGTAGCTCAGGGCCAGGTGAGGCTGGGCCGAGGCCTCCTCGTCATGCGCCTGGATCGTGAAATGCTGCAGTTGCAAGGCCGCGAAGGGGGCGATGCGCCATCCTGGCGGATTGATGCGCAGGCCCGTCTCGATCCGCGCACCCCAGGCCTGGGTGCGCATCTGAGCCAGGTGGTGTGCGCCTGTCAGTTCAAAGCGTCGCTCGGTATCCAGCGTTTGGCGTGAATGCGTCAACGATCCCGTCAGGTACAGCTGGCCCCAGCGGCTGTCTGCCTGGCGCACCGCATAGGCGCCCAGCTGAACGCCAGGCCCGCGCGCCTGGTAGCCGTGGGACATCTCCAGGCTGGAGCGGTTGCTCGCGAGCGCAGCGCCCACCATCGTGTTGGCGTCGAGCGAAGTTTCAAGCCCGAAGGCCAGACCGCCCAAGTGGGCCTTGACATCCGAGCTGCCTGCGCCGTCGTAGCTGGCGCTGTGGCGTTCACCCAGGGCCTGGACCCAGGCATGCCGTGTCAGCTGACCCGTTGACGGTGCGGCGGGCAGGGCGCCCAGGCGGTCCGTCAACAGGCGCCCGAACAGGGTGCTCAGCCGAGTGCCCACGGTCGCCACTGTGGTGGCACCCGCGCCGCTGAGGTCCCAGTACACCTGGTGCAGCGCCTCAGGGCTTGACAGGGTCACCAGGCGGGCGGTCAGCTCGCGGTAGTTGTCGCGTGACTCCGACTGGGCGGTGGCCAGCAGGTCGCCCAGGCGCTGCACGTCCTCGTTCATGCCCTCGGGGCTGAAGTCGGCGTGCATGCTGAACCCCAGCTTGCCATCCTGGGGATGCAGGCGGAAATCCAGGATGGCCGTGTCGGTCACGGACAAGGCGCTGGCGTCCAGGCCCCCGCCCGCGCTGAAGATGGTGCCCAGCGAGTGCGTGCCTGGCGTGATCACGTGAGCGGTCTGCAGCACCGGTTGCAGACGGCCCTTGAGGGTGGCGTTGCCAGTGACGTGCAACTGATCGGCCACCCCGCTGGCATGGTCCATGCGCAGCGCCAGCGTGCCGCCTTCCCCTTGAATCAGATGACCGTGGACGCGCGTGGCAGCACCGGTCTCGCCGCCGTGCATGATCGTGCCCTGGTTGTGCAGCGTGCCACTGCCACCGAGGTTGAGCGTGCCACCGTGCAGCATCTTGCCGCCGCTGTGGTTGTGCACCTCGTTGCGCGCGCCCTCCGTGAGGTGCAGGTCACCCAGCAGCTCACCGTGGTTGTGGATGGCGATGTCGCCTCCAATGGTCTGCACTGCGCGACCGGCGTGCCCGTCGGCGCTGCCCACGTACCCCCGGTTGTGCAGTTCGTTGATGGGACCCTCAAAGTACATGGCGGCGCCGCCGCTGCCGCCCACCAAGCGTGCACCCTCGCCGACATTGACAACCGGGTCGGTCGAGGATGAGCCCCATAAGGCGTGCGCGTCTCGGCCTGAGGCCGTCACCTTCACACCGGCGGCGTAGTTCACCTTCACATCGCCGCTCTTGCCGGAACCGCCTTTGTAGGTGGTGGTCTGAGTTCCGCTGGCGACGATGCCGCCGCCGCCGGCGATCGACTGCGCCACGATGGCGTGAGCGCCATCTCCGCTGGTGCTGATGTCCGCATAGACATTGACCGTTACGGCCCCGGCGTCTCCACTGCCCTTGTTGTAGGTCACGTTCAGGGCATTGCCCACGCCGATCACGGCGCCGCCACCGCCGCCCACGCTTTGGGCCAGGATGCCGTAGGCGTTCACACCCGAGGTGCGGATGGGGGCGTAGCTGTTGACCTCGACCGTGCCGCCATGGCCGCCGCTGCCGCCCGCGCCGAGTGTGGCGCTGTTGCTGGCATAGGCCAGGCCGCCGCCATTGCCCACGCTCTGCGCGACGATGCCGATCGAGCCGGCCCCTGTGGTGCTGATGGCTGCGCGGTTGTTCACGAGCACGGCCGGCTTGGACCGCTGATCCTCCCCCGGGTAGGCGGGGCTGCCGGGCCGGCCGCCCAGCTTGGCGTCGCTGGCCAGCGCCAGGCTCAAACCGCCGCCACCGCTGACCGTTTGGGCCACCAAGGCCGGCGCCATATCGCCCCGGGTGCTGATGCTGCCGCCGTCCAGTTGGGCCGTCACGAGGCCGCTGAACTTCCAATCGTTCTTGCCAGTGGCCGTCGAGCCCAGGTTCATGGTGCCGCTGAAGCCCTGGCCCAAACGTCCCGCCGCCAGGGCCACGCCGCCGCCATTGGACACGCTCTGCACGACCAGGCCCGCCGAGTGCAGGCCGCTGGTGCTGATCGACGGGCTGCCGCTGACGCTGGCATCGAAGGCGCGGCTGCCACTGCCGGTCTGTCCCAGTTGGCCGCTCAGGGTGGCGTTGGTGCTGGCCGCACTGCCGGGCGCCGCCACGGTCGGCGCCACCCAGGAAAACACACCGCCGCCGCCCGCCACGCTTTGCGCCAGCACACCCAGGCTGCCCGCATCAGCGGTGCTGATGGCTCGCGCGCCCAGGTTCACCCGGGCGGTGCCGCCGTCACTGCTGCCGCCGGTGCCGCCGAGCTGGAAGCTCAGGTCCACCCGGCTGGCCTGAGTCAGATTGGTGTGGGCAAAGTAGCCGCCCCCACCGCCAATGCTTTGCGCCACGAGTGCGGGCGCGTTCATGCCGCTGGTGCTCCAGGCCTGCGAGCCTTTGGATGCATCCACGCTGACCGCCGCGCCGGTGGACACATCCGTGCTGCTGGCCATGCTCAGCTTGTGGGTGACGCTGCCGGTGGCCCAGTAGTGGTCCCCGACCAAGCCGCCGCCCGCCCCGATGCTCTGTGCCACCAGGCCGGCGGCCCCATGGCCTTGTGTGCTGATGGCCTGGGCGGTCCAGACGGTCACGTCGCTGCCGATGGCACCGCTGCCGCGCAAAGTGGTCTGCAGCGGGTTCTCCGGGCTGAGCACCATCCCGCCGCCGCCGCCAATGCTCTGGGCTACCAGGCCGTGGCCGAGTGCGCCATGGGTGCGGATGCTGCCAAAGAGCGCCACATCGCCGCTGCACTGGCCGGTGCTGTCCAGCCCATTGCACAGCCGCACCACGCCGCCGTTGGCAAAGCCCGGCGCGCCACCCAGGGTGGCTGATCCGAAGGAGGTCGACAGGCCGCCGCCGCCGCCGATGCTCTGGGCCACCAGGCCCGCGGCCCCCGTGCCGCTGGTCTCCACTGCAGCGCTGCTGGACAGCAGCACGCGAGCGCCCGCCTTGGCCTGACTGTTCCCCAGGACGGTGCCGCTGGCCCGGCTGAGGTTGAGCCCGCCGCCACCGCCAATGCTCTGCGCCACCGCCGCATGCGCCAGATTGCCGGATGTGCTGATACGCTGACCCAGCGCCAGCTCCACCGTACCGCCCGCGCCGCCTTTGCCGCCGCTGCCGCCCAGGTTCACGCTGCCGCCGAAGGCGCTGCCCTCGCTGGACGAGGTGGCCGCTGCACCCACGCCGCCGCCGCCGCCCACGCTCTGGGCCAGCAGGCCTACGGCAAGGTGCCCTGCGGTGCTCACCGTCTGGTCGGACAGCAGCCGGGTGCTGCCGCCATCGCCGCCGTCTCCGCCGCTGCCGCCCAGCTGGCTGCTGATTGAGACACTGCCCAAGCTGCCGGACTGGTGCCAGGCGGCCGCCCCCCCGACACCGCCGCCGCCACCGATGCTTTGCGCCATCACCCCAAAGGCGGCCAGCCCCTGCGTGCTGACGCTGGAATTGCTCTGACGCAGATCCAAGGTCACCGCGCCGCCGTTGCCCCCGGCGCCGCCAGCGCCGCCCAGGTTGAGCCCCAGGGTGTAGCTGCTGCCGCTGGCGCTGCTGCTGCTTTGGCTGCTGCCGCCCACGCCGCCGCCGCCGCCGATGCTCTGCGCCATCACTGCGGTGGCGAAATGTCCCTGGGTTGCCAAGGTCGCGGTACCGTTGGCGTTGACGCTCACCGTGCCACCCTGGCCGCCGCCACTGCTGCCACTTTGGCCACCCAGCGCGAGGCTGACCGACTTGGTGTTGTCTCCACCCGTGTTGCTGCTGGCGTTGCCGCCGCTGCCGCCACCGCCGCCAATGCTCTGCACCAAGAGGGCGCGGGCCGCTTCGGCCTCGGTCTTCACGCTTCCAGAGAACAGCGTGACCGCGACATCGCCACCTTTGCCGGATGCGCCGCCCTGGCCACCCAGGGCGAGGGACGCAGCAGCTGTTCCTGTCGATGCGCTGCTCGACGCTGCGCCTCCGGTTCCGCCGCCACCGCCGATGCTTTGCGCCACCAGGCCATCCGCGCCCCAACCGCTGGTGCTGATGCTGCCGCCGCTGTTGACCTTGACGGTGCCGCCATCTTGGCCGCTCCCCGCCTTGCCGCCCAAGGCCAGGCTGGTGTTGCTGTTGCCGGCATCGGCGCTGGTGGCGCTGGTGCTGCCCGCCACGCCGCCGCCGCCGCCCACGCTCTGGGCCATCAAGCCCTGAGACATCAGGCCACGGGTTTGCAGCTGGGCGCTGCTGGCCAGGTCCACCGACACATTGCCGCCCCGGCCGCCGCTGCCGCCGCTGGCGCCCAGCGCCAGACTCACCGCATGGGCACCGCTGCTGGCATTGGTGCTGCTGCTGCCGGCCTCACCGCCACCCCCGCCCACACTTTGAGCAAACAAAGCCGTCGAGCGCGGCCCGAGGGTGCTGACTGAGGCCGCAATGGACAGCCGAACATCACCCCCGTAGCCGCCGCTGCCACCGCTGCCCCCCAGGGCGGCGGCCACCGCCACGCCGCTGGAGGCGGAAGCCGAGCTGCTGCCATTGCCCGTGCTGGCACTGTTGTCACTGCCACTGGCGTCACCCGCGGTGGCTGCCGCGCTGACGGCTCCGCCGCTGCCACCGCCGCCGCCCACGCTCTGGGCGAACACGCCGTGCGACTGCACGCCGCCGGTGCTGATGCTGCTGCCCAGCGCAGTGCCGCAGCTGCCATCGGCCTGGCGCGTGCCACACACCGTCACCGCACCGCCGTGGCCGCCGCCACCCGCGGTGCCCCCCAGTCCCATGGCCACCGAGGCCGAACTGCCTTGGCTGGCCGTGGAGGTGGACGAGCCCCCGTTGCCGCCACCGCCGCCCAGGCTTTGCGCGATCAGCCCGGACGACAAGGCGCCCCGCGTGCTGAGATTGCCGGCGCTGGCATGCACGGCCACCATGCCCCCATCTCCACCGCCAGCGCCCAAGCCACCCAGCGAGATGGCCACGCTGCTCTTGGCCGCATCGGCATTGCTGCTGCTGCTTCCCCCTTGGCCACCGCCGCCGCCCACACTCTGGGCCAGCAGGGCCGGGGCGTGGGCGATGCTGTGCACGACACCGTCTTGCACCGCGAGGCCTGTGCTCACGCTGCCGCTGTGCTGCACCACCACCGTGCCGCCATGACCCGCCTTGCCACCCGCTCCCCCGAGGGCGAGGCTGGCTGCGTAGCCGGTGCTGGCCCCTGCAGCGCCGCCCTTGGTCGGGGTGCTGCCGGACACGCTGCCGGCGCTGGCCGAGTTGCTCTGGTTGTTGGGCGAAGCACTGGCCGTGCCGGTGCTGGCACTGGTTTTGCCGTCGTCTGCGGCCGGGGTGACGCTGGCGGCCGTGCTGGCGGCGCCCCCGTTGCCACCGCCTCCGCCCACGCTCTGGGCAAACAGCCCGCCGGCGTTGCCCAGCCAGGTGCTGACGCTGCCGGTGTTGATCAGATTGACGCTGCCGCCACTGCCGCCGCCGCCGCCGCTGCCGCCCAGACCCAAGGAGGCGGCGGCCTTGCCCCCGGCCTGTGAGGTGGCGCTGACCGAGCCACCATCACCGCCGCCGCCGCCCACGCTCTGGGCAAAGACGCCCAGGGACTGGGTTCCGGCCGTGCCGATGCGGCCGCTGTTGCGCACCTGCACCGAGCCCGCGTCGCCGCCGGTGCCACCGCTGCCTCCGAGGCTGACGGCGACCGCACTGTTGCCGCCCTTGGCATTGCTGGTGCTGCTGCCGCCGTGACCGCCACCGCCGCCCACGCTCTGCGCATACAGACCGGCCGACAGATCGCCCAAGGTGCTCACCAGCGCGCTGCTGTCCACCGCCACGGCGCTGCCTTTGCCGCCCAGGCCACCGGCGCCGCCGATGCTGAGGGAGGCCCCCACGCCGTTGTCGTTCTTGGCGCTCGAGCTGCTCGGCGCACCGTTGTCCTGGCTGAACTTCTGCGCCACGGCCACCGTGGCATTGCCCACGGTCGAGCCCACCAGGCCGGTGTACGCGGCCACGCCGGCAGCCTCCACCGCGCCCTGGGAGCCGTCTGCGGAAGCCGATGCCGAGCCCCCATGGCCACCACCGCCGCCAATGCTCTGCGCCAGCACCCCAGGCGACTGCGCGCCCGTTGTGTTGAGTGCGCCAGTGGGGGTCACCACCACCATGCCGGCATCGCCGCCGCCTGCGCCAAAGCCGCCGACGGCCACCGAGGCCGCGTGCTGGTTGCTGACGGCGCTGGCCGACGCGGCACCGCCCTGACCGCCACCGCCGCCGATGCTCTGAGCCACCATGGCCGGGGCCTGCTGACCGAAGGTGCTGACGCTGGGCAAGCTCACCTTGTTGACCGGGGTACTGCCCGCCGCTGCGCTGGCAGAGCGCCCTTCGGCCTGGCCGGTGGTGATCCAATGCACCGTGGCGGCGCGGGTGTCGTTGCCAAAGCTGGCCCGCAGGTCAGCGTAATTGGCCAGGTACTGGGCCGGGTTGAAGCTGCTGGTCACGCGACCTTCCCCATACCCCCAGTCCCGGTAATGCCGCAGCCCGGCGAGCGGATCGTTGCCCAGGGCGCGGATCAGGTCGGGGTGGGACGCGATGTAGATCAGCGGGTCCACGAAGGCACTCGCGCTGTCGGTCAGCGCCAGTGCGACCGGGGTGCTGCCGGCGGGCGCGCTCGCGCTGCGGCCCTCGCTGACGCCGGTGCTCACGTAGTGATTGGTGGCTGCTGCCAGGTCGCCGTTGAAGGAGGCTTGCAGGTCGCTGTAGTTCGCCATGTACTGCGCTGCATTGAAGCTCTGCGTAGGGCGCGCCTCGCCGAAGCCCCAGTCGATGTAGTGCTTGAGGGCAGCCGCCGGGTTGTTGCCATAAGCCTTGAGCAGGTCGGCGTTGCTGGCCAGATAGGTTTGCGCATCGAAGTTCAGCAGCGCATTGCCCGCGTTGCTGCCACTGCCGCCGCCACCGCCAATCGCCACAGCCGCTGCGGCGGAGCCGGCGATGGCGTGCGAGCTGGCCGCGCCCCCCTGGCCGCCGCTGCCGCCGATGCTCTGCACCAGCACACCTGCTGCACGGTCACCCTGGCCGGCCGCGCCCGAAGCGCTGTTGCGGCTGGGCACGCCTGTTTGCACGGCATCCAGCAAGCGAACGGCGGCCTCGGCCCCGGCGCCGCCGGCAGCCCCCTTGCCGCCCACCGTCACAGCGGCGGCCATGCTCTTGTTGTTGGGGTCGCCCCCAGAGGCTGAGGCCGCAATCGCGGCGGTGGCCCCGCCCTGGCCGCCGCCGCCGCCGATGCTCTGAGCCACCACGCCCACCGCCCCTTGACCCTGGGTGATGACGGTGCTGCGTCCCACCACGGCGACGTTGCCGGCGTTCTGTCCGCTACCCCCCGTGGCACCTGCTGCACCCGCCGCGCCGACGGATACCGCCATGGACGGGTTGCCCGTCGATGCGCTGGCCGACAGGGCCGAGCCGCCATTGCCGCCGTTCCCGCCAATGCTCTGCGCCAGCAGGCCGAATGACTGCTGCCCGCTGGTGAGCACCGGCGCATCGGCCTTGATGTTGACCGTACCCCCTTGTCCGCCCGTGCCGCCCGTGCCGCCGATGCTGGTCGCCATCGCCACGATGGTGGTGGCCGAACCGGCGGCCGTGAAGCCGCCGCTGCCACCGTTGCCACCGATGCTTTGAGCCGCCAGGCCTGGGGCCATGTGTCCGCTGGTTTGCACGGGCAGGCGGGCCGTCATGGCCACCAGACCGGCCCTGCCACCGGCGCCACCCGCGCCACCCAGGGAGACGGAGGGCGCTGCTGCCATGCTGACTGAAGCACTGGCGGCCCAGCCGCCGGTGCCGCCCGAACCGCCCAGGCTTTGCCCCAGCACGCCAGGCGATTGGTCGCCCTCGGTGACCAATCGCTGCTCGGGGCCATGGACATGCAGCCAGACATCCCCACCGGTGCCACCCTTGCCACCGCCGCCACCCAGGTTGGCGGCCAGGCTCAGCCCGCCGGCCAAGGCGCCTGCCAGGGTGTGCCCGCCACTGCCGCCATTGCCACCCAGGCTCTGGCCTTGAATGCCCGGAGAAAAGGCGCCGCGGGTGAGCAGGCTCGCGCCATGGTCGATGCTGACCGTGCCGGCACTGCCCGCATTGCCACCGCCACCGCCCACGGCCAGCGCGACACTGCCTTGAAAGGACAGCGCACCTGCGGCGCTGAAGCCGCCTTGTCCGCCGCCGCCGCCGATGCTCTGCGCCAGGATGCCTGGCGCATGGCCGACCTGACTGGATTGGGCGGCGATGGCGCCGGTGTTGTTGACCTGCACGGATGAAGCCGCAGCGCCAGAGCCGCCACTGCCTCCCTTGCCGATGCTGATGCTGCCCATGCCCGCCACGGTGCCCGCGATGGCATGGCCACCCGAGCCGCCGCCGCCGCCAATGCTCTGGGCCAGCAGCACGGGGGCACCACCGCCCTGGGTGGTCAGCGCCCCCTTGTTGCTGACGTTGACTGTGCCCGCATGGTTGCCCGAGCTGCCGCTGCCGCCGACGCTGACCGCGCCGGCCACGAACTCCGCGCCGGACAGGGCCACCGAGAACCCGCCATGGCCGCCACCGCCGCCAATGCTCTGGGCCACCAGGGCGCTCGCGCCGCTGCCCTGGGTGGTGATTGCGCCACGTCCGTAAGTCGGATTGCTGCTGCTGTCCTCATTGACGAGGGTCACGTTGCCGCCGGTTCCACCCGTGGCACCATCGCCGCCGACCGCCAGGGAGCCGGCATAGCGTCCCGAGGCCGCCAAAGTGATGGCCGAGCCCCCATTGCCGCCGCCGCCGCCAATGCTCTGGGCCACCAGACCTTGTGATCCTTCACCGCTGGTGTTGATCACGCCACCAGGGTTGTGGACCGCCACAGCACCGGCCGCTTGACCACTGCCCGCTTTGCCGCCCACACCCAAAGAGGCCGAACTGCCGGTGTACGCCAGGCTCAGGTCCATGGTGCTGCCGCCGGAGCCGCCACCGCCGCCGATGCTCTGGGCCAACAGCCCAGGTGATTGCGCCCCGGAGGTGTTGATGCTCTGCCCATTGCTGCTGGCAAAGACCTGACCCCCGGTGCCTGCCGCGCCGCCGCTGCCGCCGAATCCCAGCGACTGCGAGCCGATCAGGCTGCCGGACAGCGACATGGCGTAGCCGCCCGCGCCCCCGCCGCCGCCAATGCTCTGGGCCACGATGCCAGGCGAGGCGAGGCCGGTGGTGGCGATGCGGAAGTCCGTTCGGACCGCGGTCAGCACAGGGGTTCCGGCGCAGGGGCTGAAGCTGGAGGAGAGGGCGCTGTAGCTGTTGCAGTTCACCAGCACATTGCCGCCGTTGCCACCGCCTCCGCCGGCACCCCCATGAGACACGGCGGCACTGTCGCCGGCCAGGGCCGTCGCATAGGCCAGGGCTCCGCCCGCACTGCCCCCGCCGCCGCCAATGCTCTGGGCCAGCAAGCCCGGGGAACTGATCTCGGCGGTTCCGAGGTGACCGACATGCGTGACCAGCACCTGCGCACCTGCGCCGCCACTGCCGCCGGTTCCGCCCACGGCCATGGCCGAGGCATTGCCGAAAATGGTCGTCGCCTTGCCTTTGGCCTTGGCAAAGCCGCCCACGCCGCCACCGCCGCCGATACTCTGGGCCACCAGCGCGATGGCACCCCCTGCACTCGAGTCATCGGCCGTCCAGCGGTCCTGACCGTTGCAGGCGATGCCGGTGCACAGACTGTTCCAGTTGATGACGGTCACGGCGCCACCGTCACCGCCCGCGCCGCCGGCGCCGCCGACGGCCGTGGTCTTGCTGCCGCTGGAAATGGCCATGCCGCCCGAGCCGCCGCCGCCGCCAATGGCCTGGGCGAACAAGGCGGTGCTCGCGGGACTGAACACAGAAACCGATCCGGTGTTGTTCACCACCACGGCGCCCGCATGCCCGGCTGCCCCACCATCGGCACCCAGGATATGAAGCCCTGCACTGGCGCCGGCATGGCCGCCGCCGCCGCCGACCGACTGCGCTGCGAGGCCGAATCCGCCCGCGGGATTGCAGTTCGTGGTGACACTGTCGCTGCAGCCCAGGCGGGATCCTGATCCGACCTGCAGCGCCCCCGTGTTGTCCACGGCCAGGGTGCCGCCATTGCCACCCGTGCCGCCACTGCCACTGTGGCTTTTGGTGTTCACACCGCCATCACCACCAAAGCCGCCAATGCTCTGCGCAGACATCGCGTTACCGCCGTCGGTCAGGATCTTGCCGGTGTTGCGCAGCACCACATCACCCCCGGTGCCACCGCTCTTGCCACTGCCCGCATTGGCTTTGTTGGCGGCATCGCCGCCGGTGCCACCGGCGCCGCCACCGCTTTGGGCCACCAGCCCCGCCGCACCGAGCCCACCACTGACCTGCATGGACAGCGCGTTCTCCAGACGGACATTGCCGCCAGCACCGCCCGCCCCGCCATCGCCTCCCTTGTAGTCGTCTTTGCCGCGGGTGTTGTCGCCCCCATTGCCGCCCGAGCCACCATGGCTGACCGCCACCACGCCGGTGCTCGTGGTGCTGTAGATTGCTTCTGCCGGGTTGGCGCCGGGCTTCACGAACACGGTCACGGAGCCGCCTGCACCGCCAGGGCGGCCGTCGAAGTCGCCCTTGCCGCATTGACCGGAAGGGTCTCCATTGCCGCCTTTGCCGCCATTGCCGCCGCTGCTGCTCACGCCGATCAGCGTCCCTGGGTAGCTCAGGGACACGAGGCCGAGCTTGATCGTCTCGTCAATCGAAGGGCCGGTACCGCCCGCCGTACCCGGTACGGGGCCACTGACGCAAGAGCCACCGCCGACCGCATCCTTGCCCGCGTTGCCATTGGCGCCACTGCGGGCATCGGACACGTAGTAGTTGGGGCCGGCCGTGACCGCCTGTGGCCAGGCTGCAGTTGGTGCGCACAGGCACAGAATGCCCCAGCCTTGCGCCAGCATCAGCCGACGTGAGGGGCGATTGGCAAAAGCCCCGTGATACGCGTGCGCGCTCGTGTCCACGTCGGTGGCAGAGGAAGTGATACGTGGAGTCATGGCAGAAGACGGCAGGTGAGGGCGGTTGCCTGGTACCGGGTCTGCCCTGATGCCTGCACAGTTGTGGGGCGCGCGGGGCTGCACGGTGCAGGAGGCGGATTCGCCAACCATCTTAAGAATGCTTCTTGAGTGGGCATCGCTCAGTTAGCGTGCCCAAAAACGCATTTTTCAAGCCATCTGACTCGGGCTCACACCAGGTCTTTGGATGGGCGTGAGCATGCGTCCAGCCAAGTTATCTGGACTGGCTGATCCAGCTTGAAGCAATGTCCGCTGCGCCCAGCGATGCTGAAGCGTGCTGGCGATGGGGCGCGTCCAGAAGCGATGCGAGTTCCTACTCCTTCGAAGCACGCTGTTCGAAGGAGTGAAGGCGGCATTGCCCTGCAAGGACTAAACCGCGACTGCGCCCTTGATGTGGGGGTGCGGTTCGTAGTCGGTGAGCTGGAAATCCTCGAGGACATAACCGTCTATCGAGTCCGGCTTCCGAACAAGGTTCATTTTGGGAAGCGGGCGCGGATCGCGCGTCAATTGCAGCTTCACTTGCTCGAAGTGATTGCTGTAGATGTGAACATCGCCCCCCGTCCAAACGAAGTCGCCGGGTTCCAAATCGCATTGCTGCGCAAGCATCAACTGCAGCAGCGCATAGCTTGCGATATTGAAGGGCACGCCCAGAAACACATCACAAGAGCGCTGATAGAGCTGGAGGTGAAGCTTGTTTCCGATCACAGCCGTCTGGAAAAGACAATGGCAGGGAGCGAGTTTCATCTGTTGGAGCTCGCCCGGGTTCCAGGCAGTAACGAGCTGACGGCGTGAGTTTGGGTCGCGCTTGATTTGCTGAACTAGCTCAGCAATTTGGTCAATAGTGCGCCCGTCCGAAGTCGTCCAGTGGCGCCACTGTTTTCCATAGACCGGCCCAAGGTCGCCATTCTCGTCGGCCCATTCATCCCAAATGGAGACCTTGTGCTCCTTGAGCCATTTGATGTTTGTGTCTCCGCGGAGGAACCACAGGAGCTCAACGATGATGGATCGCAGATGCAGCTTCTTGGTCGTCAGGACTGGAAATCCCTTCGCCAGGTTGAACCGCATCTGATGTCCGAAGACAGCGCGCGTGCCGGTCCCGGTCCGGTCTGGCCGGTCGGTTCCCTCATCCATTACGCGTTGGAGTAGCTCAAGATATTGCTGCATGGGATGTCGCGTCCAGGTTAGGCCGGTGACTGCGGTCACCTTGACTTGTATACGTTCATTGCCCGCCGGACAGAAAGCTATCCGCAGGCGGCTTCTATGGCTGGTCAGTGGAGGGTCGGATGTGTACCGGGACCCATCGAAATTTGCACGCTGTAGACCGGGCCCCGGCGGCTGTTCTCGCGCGGCCATTCGTCCCAGACGGTGTCGCCGCGTTCCTGCAGTGATTTCACCTTCGAGTCACCGCGCAGGAGCCGGGGGAGCTCCTGGATGATCGATTTCAGCTGCGCCGCCGTGGTCGTGGCCCGAGCAAAGCCCGGGCTCGGATCGACGCGCATCTGGGGACCGCGCGACGAGCGCGTGCGCTTGCTGGTGCCGGTGCGGTCGCCCTTGTGCGCGCCACACTCCAAGACATGGTGCATGAAATCCTCAAACTCGCGAGGTGCGACGCTGCTGCAGATGTACATGGGGCGGGATTCTAGAGCTGCGGGCTGCTTCCAGCGGGTCTGTCACAGGCAAGCGCCGTTCAAGCTGCGATGATGGCGCGTCTGGTTTGCCAACAAGGCATGCGCTTCCGCCCAATTTCATCCCATCTCATCTCATCCCCTCCCATTGAAATCTACGGTCCTATGTTGATCAAACGTCTGCTCATCGCTTTGCTGGTTCTGGTGCTTCTGGCTGTGGCCTATTTTTACGCTGCCTTGAATTGGAGCTACTCCAGCGGCGAGCGGGCGGGTTGGATTCAGAAGCTGTCCAAGAAGGGCTGGATCTGCAAGACCTGGGAGGGCGAGCTGGCTTTGGTGTCCATCCCGGGCAGCTCCACCGTCGAAAAGTTCCAGTTCACGGTCGCCAATGACGAGACCGCCGCCGCCCTGACCGAGGTGATGGGCAAGCGCGTGAGTCTCCACTACGAGGAGAAGGTCGGCCTGCCCACCAGCTGCTTTGGCGAAACCCGCCATTACGTGACCAAGGTGACGGTGGCTTCGGACATTTCCTTGTCACCGGGCGTCGTGGTGCACACCAATCCAGGCAGGCCGGCTGAGGCAGCCGCTTCAGGTGTTGGCAAACCTTGACGTGCTTGCGCTGGCAAAGGCTTTTCAGAACAGGGTGACGGTCTGCTCTGCGCAGGCGCCAAATTGACCACGTTTGCTTGCGTCGCCACACTGGAGCGCAACCCTAGAATGCAAGCCATCGTCGCGGTTTCATAGGCTTGACTTGTCCCTATCTTCTCCTTCGGTCTTGGCCGACGCCCACAGGGTGGCGTTCCGGCAGGTATGGCTGGCGCGTTACGGCTCGCCCGGCGAGGCCCAGGCCCTGGCCGAGCAGTACCTGGCCGAGGCCGGCGACGATCAGCGCCTGATCTTGCGCATGCAACTGGTGCAGCAGCGATTGGATGCGCTGCACGCCGGCGCTGGCGAGCCCTACCGAGAGCTGGCGGCGCGCATGCAGGCCCAGGGCGATGTGCCAGGCAGCCTGATCGCGCAGAGCATGGCCTTGGGTGCCGAGAACTTCGGTGGCGACGCGGCCGGCGCGCTCGCAGCCTATGAGCAGCTCAGCGACGCGATCAATGGCATGCAAGACCCGTTGGAGCAGCATGCCGCGATGGGTTCATCACTGGTGCTGTACCAGGCGGCAGGCGATCTGGTTGGCTATATGCAGCAGGCCTGTCGCATGCTGCAGCTGACGCAAGAGATCGACCACAGCGGCATGAGGTCGGCGGCGCTCAGCAATCTGGGGATCGCGTTTTTTCTTGCGGGCGATGAACTGCAGGCCCGGATCCAGCTCGAGCAGGCCGTGGCCAGCAATGAGCTGGGAGGGTGGGTGCGGTTCGGCGCGGTGACCATCCTGTCTGAGATTTACGCCTCGGCCGGTGACTTCGAGAAGGTGATGCCCTTGCTGCGCATGTGGTCCTTCCCGTCCAAGTCTGCCGGTCTGGATGGCGCCACGCTGGCGCACTTTCACGTCCTGGGTGCCGAGGTCTTTGCCAGCCTGGGGCAGATCGAAGAGGCGGTTGCCTACCTCGACTTCCTGACCGACCGCTCTGAAGACCAGCACAGCCACGATCTGCTGTGTCTGCTGGCCATGGCGCGGGCCATGGTCCACCAGGCGGCCGGGCGACCTGCGGAGACGGCTGCAGCCACGGCAGAGGCTTTGCGCCTGGTCCAAACCATGCCGCGAAGCGAACGGACCTTGGCGCCGCGGTTTTGGTCCCGCATGGCCGAACTGTTCAGCACACAAGGCCATTGGGAGCAAGCCTATGGCTTGATCCAACGCTACCGGCTGCTCGATCAGGCCAAGAAGCGAGATATGGCCGCCGTGCGCCGGGTGGCGGCGCAGTTCCAGACCGATGCCAGCACACGCGCCATCGAAGCCGCGCAGCGCGACCGCCTGACCGGCCTGGGCAACCGCGAGCGCTTGATTGCGGTCGGTGACAGCTGGATTGCCCGCGGCTTGGCGCCCCATGTCGCCATGCTGAATGTGCGGCGCTTCAATGCCATCAACCAAGCGCTCGGCCAGGACATTGGCGATGCCGTGCTGCAGGCCGTGGCCGAACGCCTGAGCCAGGTCTGCATCCGTTTCGACCACGCCCTGGCCGGCCGCGTCTATGCCGATCAGTTCGTTCTGGTGTTGGCCGGTGAGGCTGCCGAGCTGGCCGACTTGCAAGCCATGGCCTCGGAGCTCTTCGCCACGCCGCTGCAGGTGGCCGGCCAGTGGGTCGACATCAGCACTGCGTGGGGCCTGTCCTACGGCCCCGACCACGGCAGCACCATGCACCGCCTGATGAGCCATGCCGAGATCGCCTTGCACGAGGGGCGGCGCAGCGATGCCAGCTGGACCGTCTACGAACCCAGCCTGGTGCGGGCCGACCCCTTGCAGCTGTCGCTGATCTCCGAGCTCAAACGGGCCGCGCAGGACGATGAGTTCACCTTGCTCGTTCAGCCCAAGTTCCGACTTGTCGACAACGCGGTCACCAGTTTCGAGTCCTTGATTCGTTGGAATCACCCCAGCCGCGGACTGGTTCCACCCGTGGACTTCATCCCCTTCGCAGAAAGCACGGGCAATATACGCGGCATCACCGAGTGGGTCTTGCGCCGGGCCATGTTGCTGTCGGCCCAGCTCCGCCAAGCGGGCCTGGTCTCGCAGATTGCCGTCAACGTGTCGGTGCACGATGTCGGTTCGGCCGCGTTCCCGGCCACCTTGAGCGAGCTCTTGAACGCCACCGGCGCGAGGGCCGAGGACATCCGGCTGGAGCTGACTGAGGGCGCAGTCATGAAGGACCCGGCCACCGTGATCGACCGCATGCGCGAGATCAATGCGCAGGGTTTTGAGTGGTCGGTCGATGATTTCGGCACGGGCCAGTCCTCGCTGGCCTATTTGCACATGCTGCCGGTCTCCGAGCTCAAGATCGACCGCAGCTTTGTCCGCGGCGCCGCCGGCGCGAGCACCACGCTGACCCTGCTCAAAGCCGCCATCGACCTGGGCCGAAATCTGGGCCTGGCGACCGTGGGCGAGGGGGCCGAAACCGAAGAAGAGTGGGCCTTGCTGCGCCAGCTCGGCTGCACCACAGCCCAGGGTTGGTACGGCGCCCGCCCCATGCCGGAACAGGGTTTGCTGAGCTGGTTGCAGGGGGGGGCGCCACTGGCGGGCGGCTGAGGCGGCTGTCTTACTGGTCGAACTGCAGCGCCGCCAGGCGCGCATACAGCCCGTCGCGCGCGCTCAGTTCCGCATGCGTGCCTTGCTCGACGATGCGGCCATGCTCCATGACGATGATGCGGTCGGCGCGCTGCACCGTGGCCAGGCGGTGGGCGATGACCAGGGTGGTGCGGTCCTGCATGGCCACTTCCAGCGCGGCCTGCACCATGCGCTCGCTCTCGGCATCGAGCGCACTGGTGGCCTCGTCCAGCAGCAGCAGGGGCGGGTTCTTGAGCATGGCGCGGGCGATGCTGATGCGCTGCCGCTGGCCGCCGGACAGGCGCACACCGCGCTCACCCAGGAAGGTGGCATAGCCCTCGGGCAGGGCGCGGATGAAATCGTCGGCAAAGGCCGCCTTGGCGGCGGCCATCACCTCGGCATCGCTGGCCTCGGGCCGGCCGTAACGGATGTTCTCCATCGCGCTGGTCGAGAAGATCACGCTGTCCTGCGGCACCAGGCCGATGGCCGAGCGCAGATCGGCCAGGCGCAGGCGATCCGTGGGCACACCGTTGAGCAGGATGCGGCCGCTCTGCGCTTCGTAAAAACGCAGCAGCAGCTGGAACACCGTGCTCTTGCCGGCGCCGCTGGGGCCGACCAGGGCCACGGTTTCGCCCGGGGCAATTTCCAGGTCGAAGTCCGCCAGGGCCGCCTGCGCCGGGCGCGAGGGGTAGTGGAACTGCAGGGCTTGCAGGCTCAGGGCCGTGCCGCCCTGAACCGAAGGCAAGGGCAGGGGATCGCGGGCTTCGGCCACGGGTGATTCGCTGGCCAGCAGCTCCATCAGGCGCTCGGTCGCGCCGGCCGCGCGTTGCACATCGCCAAAGACCTCGGCCAGCACCGCCACGCTGCTGACCAGCAGGATCACATAGACGACAGTCTGGCCCAGATGGCCGGCCGTGATCTTGCCCGCCAGCACGGCCTGCGTGCCCTGGTACAGGCCCCAGAGCAGGGCGGCAAAGGTGGCGGTGATGATGAAGGCCACCAGGCCCGAGCGCACCTTGGTGCGCTTGCGGGCGGTGTCAAATGCGCTCTCGCTGGCGGCGGCAAAGCGGGCAGCCTCGGCCTTCTCCTGGGTGTAGCTCTGCACCACCGGCACGGCATTGAGCACCTCGGCCGCGATGGCGCTGGTGTCGGCCACCCGGTCTTGTGAAGCGCGGCTGAGCTTGCGCACGCGCCGGCCGAAGTACAGGGCCGGCAAGACCACCAGCACCAGAATGCCCAGCACCTGGCCCATGACCAGCGGGTTGGTCGCCACCAGCATGATCAGCGCGCCGATGCCCATGACCGTGTTGCGCAGGCCCATGCTGAGGCTGGAACCCACCACCGTCTGCACCACCGTCGTGTCGGTGGTGATGCGGCTGAGCACCTCGCCGCTCTGCGTGGTTTCAAAGAACTCGGGGCTTTGCTGCAGCACATGGCGGTAGACCGCATTGCGCAGATCGGCCGTCACCCGCTCACCCAGCCAGGTCACCATGTAGAAGCGCCCGGCCGAGAACAGACCCAGCGAAGCGCCCACCATGAAGAGCGCCAGGAAATGCTCTCGCATGGCCATCAGGCGCTCGCCGTGGTTGCTGGCGCCGCCCAGACCCTGATCCACCAGCTGGCGCAAGGCCATGGGAAAGGCCAGGGTGGCCAGGGCCGCGAGCAGCAAGAACAGCAGGGCCGCACCGATGCGCAGGCGATAGGGCCGCAGAAAAGGCCAGAGGCCGCTCAAGGAACGCGGATGCGCCCCGGGGCGAGCGGCTGCTTTGGGGCCATCGGCCGCAGCCAGAGTGGCGCGGGAGCTGGAAGGCAGGGCGGCAGGCGTGGCGGCAGGCGAGGTGGCAGGCGAGGTGGCAGAGGATGACATGCAGCGCAGTGTAGACAGGACAGAGGAGGGGGCGCGAGGTGCACCAAACGCAAGGGGATGCGTGCTGAGCACGCCGGCGCTTCGGACTCCGAGCGAGGAGCCTAGGGGTGAGGGTCGCAGCAGCTGAGATGGGGTGACTTGCCCCCTCCACAAGCCCTGGCTTCGGTGTGCTTTTCTATTATTTGCCTTGACAATGATTGCCTAGGCAAATAAATTGCCACCCATGCCCAAAAGCAAAACTCCTTCGGCCACCCCTGAGCCCGGCCAGCACCCGGGCCCAGATCGGGGTGCCAGCGCGGAAGCGGGTCTCGACGCCGCCGGTCATCCGCGCTTTTATCAGTCGGCCAGCTACCGTCGCGAAGACAGCCTGGGCTGGCTCTTGCGCAAGCTCAAGCAGTCCATCGTCCATCAGGCAGGCCGCCAGCTCGGCGATCATGGCCTGACCCATGCGCAGTGGGGCGTATTGATGGTGCTGCGCTTTGGCAGCAACCACTGCACGACCACGGCCCTGTGCCGCGAACTCGATGCCGACGCGGGTGCGCTTTCGCGCTTGCTTGACCGCCTGGAAGCCAAAGGCCTGGTTCTGCGAGAACGCTTGGCCGAAGACCGCCGCGTGGTCCAGGTCTCCTTGACCGACGCCGGCTTTGCAGCCTCCGACCAGCTTCCGGCCTTGCTGTCCGATGTCTTCAATGCCCACCTCAAGGGCTTCAGCCACGCCGAATGGCAGCTGCTGCTCAGCATGTTGCGCCGAATGATTGACAACGGCGAAGCGCTGCGCCGGGCGCAAAGCACCCCGGACATCGACTGATCGCCGCCGCCCAGGCTGCAGCGGCCGCGCCGTCGACGGGCCACCTTGCCCGGTACGCGGCATCCCCTTTCTCTCGAATTCATGACCATGCTTGCACACCCCCTCAAACGCTTGACCCTGGCGCTGAGCTTGCCGACCCTTTTGGCGGCCTGCGCCTTGCAGCCCACGCTGCCTCCAACTGCCCAGCGCCTCGATGGCTCACAAATCGGTCTCCAGGTCAACGCGGACGCCCCCGCCCATATGGCGCCGAGTAGCTGGTGGACCGAGCTGAACGCGCCCGAGCTCAATGCCCTGATGCAGCGCGCCCTGAGCGAAGCGCCCAGCCTGGCCCAGGCGCGCGCCCGCATCCAGCGCGCCCAGGCCAGCATCGACAACGCCGAAAGCAGCGAACGCGCTGCCGTCGGCCTGGGCCTGGACGCCGCCCGCCAGCGCTTCCCCGAGCACAGCATCTACCCGCCGCCGCTGGCCGGCACCTTGCGCAACACCGCCACCCTGCAGGCCTCGGCCAGCTATGAGTGGGATTTCTTTGGCCGCCACCAGGCCGAGCTGAACGCCGCCCTGGGCAGCGCCCAGGCCGCCCGCGCCGACGCGGCCGCCGCCCAGCTGATGCTGAGCAGCCAGCTGGCGCGCAGCTATGTGCAGCTGGCCCGTGTGCTGGCCCAGCGCGAGCTGCTGGCGCGCCAGAGCGCCGAGCGCGAGCAAGCCCTGGCCCTGGTGCGCCAGCGCAGCCAGGCCGGCCTGGACACGGCCCAGGACCTGCGCGCCGCCGAGCTGCCCCTGCCTGAGCTGCGCCGCCAGGCCTTGCAGCTCGAGGAGCAGGCCGATCTGCTGCGTCATCAGCTGGCCGCGCTGAGCGCCCAGCCCATGGCCGCGCTGAAGGGTTTGAAGCCCGCGCTGCCGGCCGCGCTGCCGCTGGCCGGCGAGGGCGCCTTGGGCCTGGACCTGCTGGGCCGCCGCCCCGATGTGGTGGCCGCTCGCTGGCGTGTGGAGGCGGCCACGGCCCAGGTCAGCAGCGCCCGAGCCCAGTTCTATCCCAACATCTCGCTGGGCGCCTTTGTCGGCTTCAACGCCATCGGTTTTGACAATCTGCTCAAGTCCGGCAGCCTGCAGTACGGTGTGGCGCCTTCCTTGCGCCTGCCCCTGTTCGACAGCGGCCGCCTGCGCGCCCAGCTGCGCGGTTCGGCGGCCGAGGCCGACGCGGCCGTCGCGGCCTACAACGGCGCGCTCTTGGAGGCTGTGCGTGATGCCAGCGACCAGCTGCGCAGCCTGCGTTCCTTGCAGGAACAGAAAACCGAGCAGGCCGCTGCGCAAGCCCATGTGCAGGCCGCCCTGGAGCTGGCCCGCCAGCGCCACAGCGCCGGCCTGGGCAACCGCCTGGCGGTTCTGAACGCCAGCCAGTCCCTGCTGCAACAGCAGCGCCAGGCCCTGGACCTGCAAGCCCAGACCCTCGATGCCCAGCTCCAACTGCTGCGCAGCCTGGGTGGCGGTTGGACCGAGGCCAAGCCCTAATACCCAATTCACGCGGCGCCGCCCGAGCGGCCCGGCGCCCGCCACCACGCACACCGAAGAGACCCAAGATCATGTCCGACATCCAAGCCTCCAAGCCCGAAACCAACCCCAAGCGCAAGAAGGCGCTGACCGTGCTGACCCTGGCCGTGCTGGCCGGCGGCATCGGCTACAGCGTTTTTGAAACCATGGTCGGCCGCCGCTATGAGCAGACCGACAACGCCTACGTCAACGCCAACGTGGTGCAGATCACCCCGCTGGTGGCCGGCACTGTGCGCGCCATCCACGCCGACGACACCGATTTCGTGCGCGCCGGCCAGCCCCTGGTCAGCCTGGATGCGGCCGACGCCCGCGTGGCCCTGGAGCAGGCGCAAAGCCAGCTGGCGCAGACCGTGCGCGAGGTGCGCGGCCTCTACGCCAACAACAGCACCCTGCAAGCGCAGATCCACGCCCGCGACAGCGAGGTGCGCCGCGCCGAGGTGCAACTGGCCACGCTGCAAGCCGATGTGGCGCGTCGCGCGCCGTTGCTGGCCAGCGGCGCTATCGGCCGCGAAGAGTACGAGCACGCCACCGCCCAGGTCGCCAGCGCCAAGAGCGCACTGCAGACCGCGCAGTCGGCCTTGTTGACCGCCCAGGAGCAGCTGAACGCCAACCAGGTGCTGACCGAAGGCGTCAGTGTGGAGCAGCATCCCAATGTCCAGCGCGCCGCCGCCCGCGTGCGTGAGGCCTTCCTGGCCCTGCAGCGCGTGGAAGTGCCGGCGCCGGTGGACGGCTGGATCGCCCGCCGCAGCGTGCAACTGGGTCAGCGTGTGGCCGCCGGTGCGCCGCTGATGTCGGTGGTGGGCCTGCAGCAGGTCTGGGTCGACGCCAATTTCAAGGAAGGCCAACTCGCCCGCCTGCACATCGGCCAGCCCGCCACCCTGGTGGCCGATGTCTATGGCAAGAAGGTCGAGTTCAAGGGCCAGATCGCCGGCCTCGGCGCGGGCACCGGTGCGGCGTTTGCGCTGCTGCCGGCGCAGAACGCCACCGGCAACTGGATCAAGGTGGTGCAGCGCGTGCCGGTGCGCATCGCGCTCGATGCCAAGCAGGTGGCCGAGCATCCCCTGCGTGTGGGCTTGTCCATGAATGTCAGCGTCGATGTGCAAGACCAGAGCGGCAAGAGCCTGGCCGAAGCGCAAAGCCGCCAGGCCCCGCTGGCCCAGACCTCGGTGTTCGAGCGCCAGGATCAGGCCGCCGATGCCGAAGTGGCCCGCATCATCAAAGCCAATCTGGGTGGCAGCAAGGCCGCCGCGGCGGCCCTGAAGCCGCTCACGCCGGCCACCAAGGCCTGAGCGGCGAGGCCCTCGCATGAGCAGCTCCTCCGTAACTGACCCCCGGGCCCCGCAGGCTTCGTTGGTGCCGCCGGCGCCACCGCCGCCGCTGCAGGGCTCGGCCCTGGTGCTGGGCACCCTGGCCCTGTCCCTGGCCACCTTCATGAACGTGCTGGACTCGTCCATCGCCAATGTCTCGCTGCCAGCGATCTCGGGCGATCTGGGCGTGAGCCCGGTGCAAGGCACCTGGGTCATCACCAGCTTTGGCGTGGCCAATGCGATCTCGGTGCCCCTGACCGGCTGGCTGACCCAGCGCTTCGGCGCAGTGCGCCTGTTCACCGCCAGCGTGCTGCTCTTCGTGCTGGCCTCCTGGCTGTGCGGCTTCGCGCATTCGCTCGAGATGCTGATCGCCTGCCGCGTGCTGCAAGGCCTGGTGGCCGGGCCCATGATCCCCCTCTCGCAGACCCTGCTGCTGAGCAGCTTTCCGGCCGCCAAGGCGGGCACCGCTCTGGCGCTCTGGGGCATGACCACCCTGGTGGCGCCCGTGGTCGGGCCGCTGCTGGGCGGCTGGATCACCGACAACGTCTCCTGGCCCTGGATTTTTTACATCAACGTGCCGGTGGGTCTGTTCTCGGCCGTGCTGACCTGGCAGCTTTATCGCAAGCGTGAGACGCCGATCAAGAAGCTGCCCATCGACGGCGTGGGCCTGGCCCTGCTGGTGATCTGGGTGGGCGCGCTGCAGATCATGCTGGACAAGGGCAAGGAACTGGACTGGTTCGCTAGCGGCGAGATCCAGATCCTGGCCGTCGCCGCGGCCGTGGGCTTTGCCTTCTTCGTTGCCTGGGAGTTGACCGACAAGCACCCGGTGGTGGACCTGCGCCTCTTTGCCCGCCGCAACTTCATCTTCGGCACGGCCACCCTGTCCATCGGCTACGGGCTGTTCTTCGGCAATGTGGTGCTCCTGCCGCTGTGGCTGCAGCAGTGGATGGGCTACACCGCCACCGACGCCGGCATGGCGCTGGCACCGGTGGGCCTGCTGGCCATCCTGCTCTCGCCCGTGGTGGGCAAGAACGTGGCCCGGGTGGACCCGCGCAAGATCGGCACCTTTGCCTTTCTGATGTTCGCCCTGGTGCTGTGGATGCGCTCCAACTTCACCACGCAGACGGACTTCGCCACCATCATGGTGCCGACGATTCTGCAAGGTGCAGCCCTGGCCTGCTTCTTCATCCCGCTGACCACACTGACCCTGAGCGGCCTGACGCCCGACCGCCTGCCCGCCGCCGCCGGCCTGTCCAACTTCGTGCGCATCACGGCCGGGGCCATGGGCACCTCCATCTCGACCACGCTCTGGGAAAGCCGCGCCACGCTGCACCACCAGCACTTGGTGGAGCGCTTGGCGCAAGGCGACCCGGTCGCCACCGAAGCTTTGGCCGGGCTGCAGACGGCGGGCCTGACGCCCCAGCAAGCCGCCTTCCAGATCAACCGCCTGATCGATCAGCAGGCCTTCACCCGTGCAGCGGACGACATCTTCTTGGCCTCGGCCGCCATCTTCCTGCTGCTGATCGCCGGCATCTGGCTGACCCGTCGGCCGCCGAAGTTAGCGGCGGGCGCGGCGGCGGTGGATGCGGGTGGGGCGCATTGAAGCTTCTGGCGGGGTCTAGCCGCTACTGGGCGTCACCTGTGTGCAGTGCTCGCCGAAGCGCGGCTCGTGCGAGCAAACGTGTCGAGTCCAACGTTGGCAAGGCGGAGTTCTTGGCGTTCACGATCAATGAAATCTCCGTGCATCCGAGTATGACGGCATCGCAACCCTTCTCTTTGAAACCGTGGATAGCGGACTGGAAGTAAGCGATGCTTTCCGGTTTGATCGTCCCGCAAACAAGTTCGTCCATGATGATGCGGTCCATTTCATCCCGCTCAGGAATGTCTGGCTTGACGCACTGCAGGCCTTGCGCTGCTAGCTTTTCAGGATAGACCGCGCTGTCAACAAGCCAGCGAGTGCCCGTCAGGCCGAGGCGCCTGCATCCGCGTTCAGCGGCTGCCAGTGCCACAACCTCGGCGATGTGCAGCCAGGGCAGCGGAGAGCGAGGCTCGACGTAGGAAAAGGCTTGGTGGATCATGTTGTCAGGACAGATGAGAAAATCGGCCCCTGCCCGCGCCAATTTTCGGGCTGAAGTCAGCATCAATTCGCCAACACCTTGCAGATCTTTCCGGTCAAGGCAGCTCACATAGTCAGCGAGCGATGGCGTGTGCATCGAGACTTCAGGGTGGGCATGTTTCCCGAGCAGTGCGGCGCCCTCTGAACAGATGGTTCGATAGCAAAGCGCTGCCCCCTCGGCCGAACAAGCAACAATTCCGATATGGAGTGGCATGGGCGTGGCGTGGAGTGGAGTGGAGTGGAGTGGATTCTTGTGGAAGCTAGCGTTTGAGCTAACCGGCCTGCAGCGGCGTGACGCGGCTGGCCGAGAATGAAATGACGGCCAGCCGGGGCATGCCGTTGCGGGTCGGATCGAGCGAAGGGTTAGGCCGCATTCGGTTTGCAACGGACCGCGAAGTCCACGTGGTAGTGCTCATCATGCCGTACCCAGGGCTTGCCTTTCATGAAAGGCAGATTCTTCTGCAGGTAGGCGCCTCTGTTTGTGGCGAACAGGCGTGACTGATATTGATTCTCGAAGATGACCAGGACCAGACGCGAGCCTGCCGCCTTGGCGGCGATATCAAGCTGATAGAGGTGCTCAGCCAGGGCCTCGAAGTCGATCGAATACTCGTCGTACTTCGCCTCTTGGTTGAACTCTACGTCGTACCCGAATCTTTCGGAGAGGTTCGTGGGCAGCGGTACCGAACGGCCTTTGCCGTCCCTCACGGGAACAAAGAAGTCAACCGACAGGCCGTTCTGGTGAGTTCGGTGCGGCCGGAACTTGCCACCGGAAGGCCAGCCGGTTTCGCCGTAGACATAGTGGGTGTTCGGGTGGGAGGCGGCGAGGGCCTTGTAGCTGGTCTCGAGGATCTCAGCTACCTTTGAATGAACGTGAGTTCGGCCTGCGGTGGCTGCCAATGCACTGTAGGAGGAGAAGTTGGCTCCGCCGAGGGGAAGCTTGACGCTCCCTTCGACTCGCCCGTTGCTCACGGTCCCGTAGCACTGACTCTCGGCAGCAGAGGCCAGCAATGGGAGCAGCAGAGCGGCGGTGGTAAGAGTGCGGCGCTTCAAATGCGGCCTAACGTACGCGGTAAGCGGACCAGCCAGCGTAGCTTGCGCAGGTCCGCTTGACCAAACGGTTAAAGCGCATTGCACGCTCCGTCTGGATGAATCATGTGAAGCTGCTTTTTCTCCGTGTAGCAGACGACGCACACAAGTGCCATGTCGTTGAATTCTCGAAAGGCGTCGGTCATTCCACCTTCGGCTTCGAACTTGGCCTCGCACATCGCGCACCAAGCCTGCAAGTCGTTCGGATCGTCGCTGTTTTCGACAAAGCCAACAGGCGGTCGATCAGCCCCAAGCATGTGGCGGCAAACGACAGCCGAGACGCGAGAACCGTGCGATCCGCATGCAATCAGCAATGGATGAGCGTCAGTCATTGGAGATGCGCTTTAACGTTGAAGCTGAGCCGGAGCCGCAGGCGATCGGCTCGAGCGACCAGTTATGCAGAGCCGCTTCGAAGGCACTGCAGTGGAAGTGGCCGACAGCATACCGAAGCTGTACCCATGTGGCGATCGGCTGAGGCGGCAAGCGCTTTGTTCTTCTGCGGGTCGGTGGCAGACCAAGAAGAGAGTACGAGCATCCGGGCCAAGACCGGCAAGATCACGGCGGACGGAAGCTGGTCCGGATCGACTGCAGCCCGACTCCGAGAGGATCACGGCAGCTTGTTCCGCGTGGCCGAGGCGAACGCCCGACCTAGAACGGACCTTCAACCGTTGTTTAGCTTGCTGCATAACGTCGAAGTTGAGCCGCGAGCGGCGGCTGGGCGCGGAAGGCCCAGAGTGAAATGAGGGCCTGGAGTGACCAGCCGTTGCGAGTCGGCTCGAACGCCGGGTTAGGCGGCATTTTGCTTCCTAGCCGCGGCGAGTACGCGGAGAAATGCGAGCCGATGATTGCACTTGGGGCAGCATGCCTCCCTGGCAATTGCCGGTGCCTCGACTGGCCCCACCAAGTTGAGCGGATAGTCTGGCAGCGGCCCCGGAGGCAACCCCCAATGCTCTGGGAAATAGGAGCCAAAATCTGCATCGCAGAAATCGCAGAGAACGAGCTCGTGACCCCAGAGCTCAAAGAAGTTGTATTCATGCTCGTTTCGCCTGAACTCATCCAACTCAGACTCGGAGTGGCCGCAGTCGAAACACGGCGCGACATCGCTTTCTATCATCGCGGTCGAGCAGATTGGGCAGTGTGTGGTGGGCATGACGCCTAACGTGAAAGTGAGCGGACGCCGAAGGCGGTCCGCTCGAATGACAGGTTGTGCGTTGCGCGTGAAAGGCAGCCTGATTCAATGGGCATGCTTGGCCTCGTAGTCTTGCAACGCCTCCGCCAATCCCGCCGCAACACCCTCGCAGTCTTTGCGCCAAACATAGTCCGTGTCCTGGCGCGTGATGACAACCGTGCAACGAAGGTTCGGCCTTTCCCCGTCCCACTTGAGCAAGACAACGCCTCCGTGCGCTTGAGCAGCCTCAATCTGCGGAATGAAACGGTCGATCATCTCGGTCACCAATCTAGCGACGCACAACGTTTGAGCTAGCCGGCCCGCGACGGCAGGACGCCGGAGGGCCAGAATGAAATGAGGCCCGAAGGTGGCATGCCGTTGCGGGTCCGGTTGAACGATGGGTTAGGCCTTGCCGATACTGGCATGCGAAGCGGACACAGAGCTGAACTACTGCTTGCGTAGCCAATGGATGCCATAGATGACTCTTGTGTCAGTGCGCAAAGCGTAGCCAAAGATTGTTACCGGCAAGCACCCCAGCGCGAAGATGGCTACGTGAACGTATGTTGGCTCTGACCACCTGAGGAGAAGGAACCAAGTAAAGCCAAGCACCGCCCATGCGAGGCCTAGCGCATGCAGCACTTTGTAGACAGCCCTCTCTCGTTGAGAGAGTCGGTCCCGCGACGCGTTCAAATCAGACACTACTGGTACCAAGAAAGGTGAGCTCGCTGCCAAGCCGACATGAGCGTGCGATTGAAGGTGCGACTAACGTTGTATTGCAGAGCATCGTGGCTAGGTGGACTCTGTTGCAAGGCCTAACGTGAGCGGTAAGCGGGCCAGCCAGCGTAGCTGGCGCAGGTCCGCTTGACCAAAAGGTTATAGCGCTGCATCGCGAACCCAGTAGTAACTTGGGGCATCGCCTGCAGCGGCTTCGAAGTACGCAAGCCCATTCGCTGGTGATTGCGCGAGCTCGATGTCTTCGGGCCGCAATGGCCGCCATCCGGGAGCGCGAAGGATGGTGCCGACAACGGAAACACCCACGGGAAATCTTTGAAGAGCAAGCAACTGGCTTTGGACCAGGCTTTTCTTGTTAGCTCCGCCGCCCATTGCCGGGTTCGCGAGCTGCACGTGGTCATCTTCCCAGCCGCACAAATTGCAGATCTCGTAACTGCCGGGCGGCTCCCCGAAGACGAGGAATCCGCAGCTTGGGCAAGGGAATGACTCTTCACTCATGGCGAGCGCTATAACGTGAAAGTGAGCGGACGCCGAAGGCGGTCCGCTCGAATGACAGGTTGTGCAGAGCCACTTCGGAGGCACTGCCTTGGAACAGGCCCACAGCATGCCGAAGCGGTACCCATGCGGCGAACGCCCGAAGCGCCAAGCGCCTTGTCCGCCAGCCCTCTGGCGGAGAACCAAGAAACGACGAACAAGCGGCGGAGGCAAAGCAGGCAAGATCACGGCGACCAGGGACTGACAGTGCTTGAACTGCGCCCGACTCGAGCAAGCGCGATGCGGACTGGCCGGCGAGACCGTGGCGAGCGACGGGCCGAAGGCGGATCTTCATGCGTTGCCTAGCTTGCTGCACAACGTGAAAGTGAGCGGACGCCGAAGGCGGTCCGCTCGAATGACAGGTTGTGCAGAGCCACTTCGGAGGCACTGCGGTGGAATTGCCCAACAGCATACCGAAGCGGTACCCATGGGGCGAATGCCCGAGGCGCCAAGCGCCTTGTCCGCCTGCCCGCTGGCGGCGAAAGACGAAAAGGAAACCAAGCGGCCGAGCCCAAGCCGGCAAGATCATGGCAGCCGGAGGTTGAATTGGCTTGAACAGCGCCCGACTCGAACAAGCGCGATGCGGATTGCCCCACGAGATCGCGGCGAACGACGGACAGAAGGCGGATCTTCATGCGTTGCTTAGCTTGCTGCACAACGTGTTGTATATCGACGGCACACGCCGCATATCACGGCAAGTGTCGTAATAACCGACCACGAATCAAGCCGGGCAAGTGCTTGTCGGGGAAGGCTTTTTTGTTCAAGCATTTGCTTTCCTCAGCTCATTAATTCGGGCGACAAAAGCCGCGCTTGTTACAAATGCACGCTCAGCACGGATGGCGGTCGAAACCGGCTGGCCGGTCGAATATTGCCATCAAATTGTGGCGGCTTTGACTCTTTGGCACTGAACCGCGGGTGCGCTGATCGTTCGCTGCGGCTTGCGGCTGGTTTTTTGAAGATGCCCAGCTTCGCTACGCTTCGGGCCATCAAAGATTGCTCGCAAACAGCCTGCGCAAGAACAACTGCTTGAAGCTGTGTGCTTCATTCAAGCCCAGGCGCTCCAGCCAGGCCTCGGGTACCGGGGCTTGCGGCCCCAGGCTCTTGACGATAAGTTTGACCAACTCCACCGGGTGGTGGCTGGCGTGTTTGAGCTTTTTGAGCGCGCGCACGATCTGCATTTCTTCGTTGCTGAGGTCGGTGCCGAAAGGGAAATCGGGCAGCACGCCGCTGTTGCGCCAGGGGCGCAGGCGCTCGCGCAAGGTTTCGGGCAGGTTGTGCCGTGCCGCAGCTGGCAGCTGGTAGTCGGCCGGCAGCTTGCCGTGGGCCTTGGCTTCGTCCATCAAGCCTTGCTGGAAGCGGGAATCGCAGACCTGCAGCAAGCGCGCAATCACCTCGGCATCGCTGCAGCCGCGCAGATCGGCCACGCCGTACTCGGTGACGACGATATCGCGCAGGTGGCGTGGGATGGTGCAGTTGGCGTAATGCCAGACGATGGAGCTGCTCAGGCCCTGGGCGTTGTCGTGCGTGGCGCGCAGCAGCAAGATGGAGCGGGCGTCCGGCAGCGCATGGGCCATGGCCACGAAGTTGTACTGGCCGCCCACGCCCGAGACCATCTGGCCCGACTCATAACCGTCCGATGATGCGGCGCCCAGCAGTGTCATCTTCATCGTCGTGTTGATGAAGCGGGCGTCGCGGCGCTGGGCGCGCTTGAGTGCCTCCGAACCCTGGGCGTCGCCATGGAGCTCGTTGATGTAGTGGATGCGCGTCATGGCGATGCGCTGGCGCAGGGCTTCGGGCAGCTCGCGCAAGCGCTGGTAAAAATCGCGCGGGCCGAGGAAGAAGCCGCCGTGCATCAGCGCCGCGCGGCGCCAGCCCAGGCCTATCAGTTCGGGCGCCAGGGCCTCGGGCTGGTTGGACCAGGTCTGGCCTTGCCAGAAGAGCAGATGGCCGTCCGCGGCGAGCGTCACGCCGGCCTGCAGCAAGCCCTGTGATTGCAAGAAGGCCAGGTCGCTTGCGCGCAGCGGCGAGGCAATGCGCCCGCGCTCGCACAGGGCGCGGATCACGCCGGCATCGGGCGCGGCGCCCAGGCGCCCCTCCAGGGCCAGCTGCTGCAGCGCCAGATCGTCGAAGACCAGGCGGCGGATCAAACCCGCATCGATCAAGCGCATGAAGCCGTTGACGAACATCTCCGAGCAGCCGTACAGGCCTTGCTCGAAACGGCCGAGCTCGCGCCCCTCCTGCCAGCCGTCGGGCGCCACGGCCGCGCCGCCGCTGCACAGGCCAGCCAGGATGGCGCGGTAGTCGTGGTTGCGGCTGTCGCGCACGATCAAGGCCTGGGCGATAGCGTCGCCAAGCGAGCCGATGCCGATCTGCAGCGTGCCGCCGTCCTTGACCAGGCTGGAGGCATGCAGGCCGATGGCGTAGTCAGCCCAGGAGATGGCCGCGTTGGGTGGCGCAAACAAGGCATGGCTGCAGCCCGGGCCTTCAACCATGAGATCGAACAAGCGCGCATCAGCAACCGCCGGGCCGGGCATGAAGGGCAGGGCCTCGTTGACCATGGCCACGGTCAGGACCGGCTGGCCTGCGGCGCGCTGGTGCTCCAGCAGGTCAAAGCTCAGATCCGGGTTGCAGGACAGCGAGAACTCGCGCTCGCCCGTTTCCGGATTGACGCGCGCTGCCACCGCCTGAATCAGCAGATTGACGCCCTGGGCACAGATGTCGCGCACGGCAAAACTGTAGTTGGTGCAGATGAAGCCCTGCTGCGCCGCCTCATTGCCCAGGTAATCGGCGGTCTTGAGAAAGAACTCCTGCACCGCGATGTTGTCCGGCAGCTGGCCGGCCCGCAGCGGGCCGACGTAGGCCAGATCGGGGTAGTCGGCAAACACCCGTTCGACCAGGGGTGCCAGGAAATGCTGCTCCAGCTCGGTGCGGCCCTTGGGCTTTTCCAGCGACAAGGCGGTGTAGATGCGCAGGCGCCGCTCGGGCAGGGCGGCGATGCGGCGGTAGAGCGCGTTGACCAGGGGGTTGGGTTTGCCGATGCCCAGGGGCAGGGCCAGGCCGATGTCGCCGGGGATGCGGCGCAGGATCTCGTCGACGGCGGCCTCCAGATCGGCGCAGAGCTGGGGCTGTGGCTTGGCGCTCAGGTCGTCGTCGGGTGCTTGGGGGGCGTTGCGATGCAGCAAATCAGTCTCCTGCGGTCTTGTCTTTGTTGTCTTTCCACTCGGGTGGATGCCACAGTTTCCGGCCCCGCCGCAAGGTGAGTCTTGACATTCAGCAAGATCGCCACAAAAGCCGGCCAAAGCGGCGAAAAGGCCTAGTGGCTTCCCCCCAACCCATGGGGTGCGCGCCCTGGCGGCCGGCCAGCCTGTGCTGAAATGCGGGCAGCTGTGCGATCTGCAGCGCAGGCGGGCCCGTCCGGCGCCTTTCTTTGCGCCGATCTCTGCGCCGGCCTCTGCACTGTCGCCAGCCTCCCGCACCCGCGTCCCCCAGTCTCTGATCCCTGTAGTTTTGGCTCCTGATCCCATGCAAGACGACCTGAATGTGCCGGCCTGGCTGCCGCCGCTTCGCCTCGCCTTGCAGCGCGTGGGCCCGGGGCCGCTGCGCTGGCTGTTCTGTGCCTTTGTCGGCCTGGTCTGCGTGGCGGTGTCGCAGTTGCTGGTGTCCTTGATGGGGCAGGGCGACCGACTCAGCGCGGCGGTGGTGGCCGCCGTCTGCGGCCTGGGACTGGCCGCACTCTTCAGCGCCAGCCTGCTGGGCCTGCTCAGCCATCTGGACCGGGCGCTGCGCTACTCGGTGCGCTACGCCACCCGCGACAGCCTGACCGGCCTCTACAGCCGCCGCCATTTTCTGCATCAGGTGGAGCGCGAATGGTCGCTGGCGCGGCGCTACGAAACCCCCTGCGCCCTGGTGCTGATCGACATCGACCATTTCAAACGCATCAACGAGGCCTACAGCAGCCGTTGCGGCGATCTGTTGCTGCGCGAGGTGGCCGGGGTCTGCGGTGAAACCCTGCGCCACGCCGATGTGCTGGCGCGTTACGGCGGCGAGGAGTTCATGCTGTTTCTGCCCCACACCGATCCGCTGGGCGCGCTCGATGTGGCCGAGCGCATCCGTGAGCGGGTCGAGCGCATGGGCTATGGCTGGAACGGCCACAGCATCCCCACCAGCGTCAGCATCGGGGTGGCCGTGCTCAAGCTCAACCACACGGGTCTGGACGATCTGCTCAACGAGGCCGGCGAGGCCTTGCACCTGGCCAAGGCCGATGGTCGCAACTGTGTGCGCGCCGGCCCGGGCCTGCTGCCCGATTCGCTGAGCGCCATCCGCGGCTGAGCAGGCCGCCGGCTTCAGATCTTCAGGGCCTCGGCATAGCCGGTCAGCTCCAGATAGCCCAGGCCGCTGCGTCGGCCACTGGCGTCCAGCAGCTCGGCCGCGCCCTCCCAGTAGCGGATGCCGGCGCCGGCGCGGCCGTGGATCTCCTGATCGTCCATCAGGGCGCGCAGGCGCTGCTCACCCTGCGGCGTGCGCAGCCGCCATTCGAGGGGATAGCGTGCGCCACCGCGCGGGCTGGCCCACAGGCGCCCGGGCTGCAGCTGCACCTGCTCGGGCCCCAGCGCCTCGGTCCGGCCATCGGGCCGGCGCCAGCTGCCGCCGCTCCAGAGCGTGCTGCCGTCTGCCCGGCGCAGGCGAAACACGGTCAGCGCGCCACCATCGCTGAGGTTGATGCCGGCCCAGTCCCAACCCACAGCGGCGTCCTGGCTGGCGCCGGCTTCGGCGCCGGGCTTGCCCAGCAGGTTGTTGCTCCATTCGTGGTCCAGCCAGGATCGGCCTTGCAGGCGCAAGACCTGACCCTCCAGCCGCAACTCCGCCTGGCTCAGCAGCTGCACCTGGCTGTAGTAGTGGCTGAACTGATCGGGCTGCGGCCCTTTGCGTGAGTAGCCACCATCGCCCTGCAGCAGCAGGGCCTGGCTGGTCTGCAAGCTCAGGCGCAGCTCGAACCCGGCGCTGCGGCTGCGCAGCTGGGCTTGGTAGGCGTGGCCGTCCGGCAGGTTCTGGCGTTGCAGCGACCAGTCGCCCATGCGCAGCTGGCAGTCTTGCTCACTCGCTTCATGGAGACCGGCCACGGCCCGGCCCAGGCGCTGGTCGTGGCGCAGCCGCCCGCCGGGGCGCAGATCGCTCAAAGCGCCATGGGCCAGCATCAGCTGGCGCGCGGCCAGGGCGCTGGGGTGATCGAGCGGTGCCGGGCCGCGGCGGCGGAAAAATGTCAGCTGGTAGCCAAACTCGGGCTCGCTGCGGCCCTCGCGCGCCAGGCAGCCGGTCAGGTACCACCATTCGATGGCGGTCTCCGGGTGGGCCCCGAAATCACGCGGAAACTGCAGGCGCGTGGCCGGGGCTTGCGGCGCCGCCCAAGCCGCCGTGCCCGCTACCGGACCCAAACTGGCCGCTGCGGCCTGCAGCAGCCAGGCGCGGCGGCGCCGGAGCAGGGCCTTCGCTTCCGCCGACATCACCAGTCCTCCTTCACGGCCTGCACCGCCTGCTCGCCAATCGCCTGGCGCCCGGCCAGCACCGCCGCCAGCACGCCGGCCACGAACACCGCGGCCACCAAGGCCGCCAGGCGCGCTATCGGCAGGCTCATGTCCATGCTCCAGTGAAAGCTCTGCGGGTTGACCACCCAGATCAGCACGGCGCTCAAACCCAGGCCCAGGCCCAGGCCGGCCAGGGCGCCGACACCGCAGAGCAGCAGCGACTCCAGGCCCAACAGGCGCAGCACATCGGCGCGCCGGAAGCCCAGGTGCAAGAGCAGGCCGAACTCGCGCCGCCGCGCCAGGGCCTGGGCCGACTGGGCCGCGGCGATGCCGAACAGGCCGATGGCCAGGGCCACCGCTTGCAGCCAAACGGTGACCGCAAAGCTGCGGTCGAAGATTTGCAGCGACAGGCTGCGCAGCTCGCCCACAGCCGCGATCTCCAGGTCTTGCGGCGCCGCGGCCAGGGCGCGCAAGGCCTCGCTGCGGCTGCTCGCATCGGCGCCGGGCGGCAGCCAGAGGTAGAGCTCGGTGATGCGGCGGTCGCCACTCCAGGCCTGGTAGGCCTCCAGAGGCATCAGCAGGGCGCCGCTCTGGCGCGCGTAATCGCGCCAGACCCCGCGCACAAAGACGGGCAGGGCAGGGCCCTGCGGGTTCAGGCGCAGCTGGCTGCGCTGGCCCGGCTGCAGGCGCAGGCTGTCGCGCAGGGCTTCGCTGATGTAGATCGGGGTCAGGTCTTGCGAGCCGGCCGGCGGCGCTGCCAGCGGGCCGGCCAGGGGCAGGTCTTGCTCGCGCAGCTCACGGGCTTGCAGGGCCGGTAGCTCCTGCTCGGGCGCGAGCCCATCGATCCAGACATCGCGGCTGCGCTGCAGGCTCAGGCGCTGGACCTGGCCGCTTTGGCGCACCGCTTCGATCAGTTCGGGCGGCAGGGGCGCCTGGTGCCCACCCTCGCCACGCAGGGCCGAGCGCAGGTAGAGATCGGCCGGCAGCATCTGGCTCAACCACTGGCTGAGCGAATCGCGGAAGCTGCCCACCATCACCAGCATGGCCACCGACAGGCTCAGCGCCACCAGCACGCCGGCCAGGGCGCGGCTGGCCTCAGCGGCCTGATCGCGGGCGCGCTCACGCATCAGCAGCAAGCCAGCGCTGGGGCGAGGCCAGGCCAAGGCGCGCAGGTTCAGGCGCAGCAGCAGGGGCACGCTGGCCATGCCCCCGGCCAGCATGGCCAGCATGGCGGCATAGGCCGCCACCGGCACGCCGGCCAGCCAGGCCGGCCAAGTCGGGCTGGGCAGCAAGGCCAGCAAGCCACCGAGCGCCAGCAGAGCCGGCCCCAGCCACACGGGCGCTCCGCCGCCCAGGCGCTGGCCCAGGCCTTTGAGCACCTGGGCCACCGGCATGCGCTGCACGCTGCGCGCCGGGAACCAGGCGCTGAGCAGGCTGACCGCCAGGCCCAGGCCGCCGAACACCGCGGCGGCGGGCAGCTGCTCAGCGCTGAAGCGCAGAGTGGGCCGCATGCCGCTGACCGCCGCCAGGCCCAGATCGCTGCCCAGCAGCTGCAAGCCCAGGCGGGCCAGCTGCCAGCCCAGCAGCAGGCCGAGCGCGCTGCCCAGCAGGCCCAGGGCCAGGCCCTCCATCAAGACCAAGGCCATGCGCTCGCGCGCACTCATGCCCAGCACGCCGAGCAAGGCCCATTGCGGCAGGCGCTGCGCCACCGAAAGCGAGAGCACGGCAAACACCAAAAAGCTGCCGGTGAACAAGGCCATCAGCGAGAGCACGCCGAGGTTGACGCGGTAGGCCTGGGTCAGCCGCCCCAGGCGCGCGCCTTCATCGGGCGGCGGGCTGAGTGTGAGGCCGCGGCCCAAGCGCTGCGCGGCCCGCCATTCCTCCAGTGACAGGCCTGGCGCCAGGCGCAGGTCCACCCGGTCGAGCTGACCCAGGCGGCCGAACAGGGCCTGCGCCGCAGCGATGTCGAGGATGGCGCGTGGCGGCCCGCCATCGGGGCTGGCGGCGCCGAGCTGAAAGCTCAGGCTTTGCACGGCCCCGCTGTCGGCTGCCGCGGCACGCAAGCGCAAGACCTGCCCCTGCGGCATGGGCTCGCTCAGGCCCAGCCGGCGCAAGGCAGCGGCGTTGAGGTGGATGCGGCCGGGGTCCAGGCCGTCCAACGGCGAGGCCAGGCGCGGCAGCAGATCGGGCTGGATGGCGCCGGCCTGCAGCAGGTCCAGGCCCAGCACGGTCAGGTTGAAAGGATGGCCCTGCGCGTCCAGCGCCTGGGCCTGGCCTTGCAGCACCGGCGAGGCGTGATCGACCCCGTCCAGATTCGCGACCGCCGCGTAGTCGGCTTCGCGCAGCGGGGTGCCCGGCTGGCTGCGCAGCACCAGATCGGGCTGGCCATTGAGGCTGGCTGCGGCGCTGCCAAATTCGGCCAGAGCGGCGCCGTTGAGCAGGTGCACGCCGTAGGACAGGGCCACGCCCAGGGCGATGGCCAGCACGGCCAGGGCCTGACGCCCGGCCTGGTGGCGCAGGGCCGGCCAGGAGAGCGCACGCAGCCAGACGAACAGGCGCATCGCGTGGCGCATCAGGCGGAGGGGCTGCCCATCAGGTCTTCCAGGCGCAGGCAGCGGTCGGCCCGCTCGGCGGCGCGCTCGGAATGGGTCACCAGCAGGCAGGCCGCGCCTTGCTCGCGCACCTGGGCCAGCAGCAGATCGAGCACGGCGCTGGCACTGCGGCTGTCGAGATTGCCGGTGGGCTCATCGGCCAGCACCAGGGCCGGCTTGTGGACCAAGGCGCGGGCGATGGCCACGCGCTGCAGCTGGCCGCCCGAGAGCTGGCGCGGCAGCCGCTCGCCCAAACTGCCCAGACCCACGGCATCCAGCATGTCTTGCACGCGCTGGGCATCGGGCCGGCCCAGCAGCAGCAAGGGCAGGGCGACGTTGTCGCGCACGCTCAAGTAGGGCAGCACATGAAAGGCCTGGAACACAAAGCCGAGTTGCTGACGCCGCAGCAGGGCGCGCTCGCCCTCGTTCAGGCCTTCGAGCTGCTGGCCCAGCAGCTGCACGCTGCCGCCATCCAACTCGTCCAGGCCGGCCAGGCAGTTGAGCAAGGTGCTTTTTCCGGAACCCGATTCGCCCAGCAAGGCCACCAGCTCACCACGGCGCAGCAGCAAGTCAATGCCCGAGAACACCGGCGTGTGGCCGTAGCTCTTGCTCAGGCCGCGAGCGAGCAGCAGGGGCAACTCGGTCATGCCGGCAGCTCCAGGCCATCGGCCTGCAGGATTTTCTGCAGCAGGGCCAGCACTTGCAGCTGTGCTTGCGGGTGATCGCAGGCCACGATCTGGCGCTGCGGCATGCTGCGCAGCCAGGTGATCTGGCGTTTGGCCAGCTGGCGGGTGGCAGCGCTGCCGCGCTCGGCCAGGGTGCTGAAGTCACGGCTGTCCAGCGCCTCCCAGGTCTGGCGGTAGCCCACGCAGCGCATGGAGGGCAGGTCCAGGCTGAGGTCGCCGCGTGCGCGCAGGGCTTTCACCTCCTCGATCAGGCCGTCTTGCAGCATCTGCTCGAAGCGCTGGTCCAGGCGGCGGTGCAGCCAGGCCCGGTCGCTGGGCTCGAGCGAGATCAGCGGCCAGTCCACGCCTTCGCTGCGCTGCTGGTGCAGCTCGCTCATCGGCCGACCGGCCAGCTGGCAGACCTCGAGCGCGCGCTGGATGCGCTGCGAATCGAGCGGTGCCAGCCGGGCGGCGGTGACGGGGTCCAGCCGGGCCAGCTCTTCATGCAGGGCCGGCCAGCCCAGGCGAGCGGCGCGCTCGTCGATCTCACGACGCAGGGCCTCGTCGGCCTGCGGCATGTCGCTCAGGCCATCGAACAAGGCCTTGAAGTAGAGCATGGTGCCGCCGACCAGCAGGGGCAGGCGGCCGCGCGCCAGGATCTCGGCGCTGAGGCGCCGTGCGTCCGCCACGAACTCGGCCGCCGAGTAGGCCTCGGTGGGCTCGATGACATCGATCAGGTGGTGCGGCACGGCGGCCAGCTCGGCCCGTGTGGGCTTGGCCGTGCCGATGTCCATGCCTCGGTAGACAAGGGCCGAGTCGACGCTGATCACCTCCACAGGCAGAAACTCGGCCGCGGCCAGGGCGGCCGCGGTCTTGCCCGAACCGGTAGGGCCGGCGATGCAAATGGGCCGGCGAAACACCGCAGGGGCCTGGGCCTGGCTCATCATCAGTCGAAACGCTCCCAGGGGGTCAGGAAGCGCCATTGGCCGACCGGCAGATTGCCCAGATTGATGCGGCCGATGCGCACGCGCTTGAGGCCCACCACCTTGAGGCCGACCAGCTCGCACATGCGGCGGATTTGGCGCTTGCGGCCTTCGCGCAGCACAAAGCGCAGCTGGTCTTCGTTCTGCCAGCTGACCTTGGCCGGCTTCAGCTGCACGCCGTCCAGCTCCAGGCCATGGTTGAGCAGGGCCAGGTCTTCGGCGGGCAGGCGGCCGTCTTCACTCTTGACGCCGTTGCGGCCCTGGTACTCGACACGCACCAGGTATTCCTTCTCGACCGTCGAATCCTCGCCGATCAGCAGCTTGGCAATGCGGCCGTCCTGGGTCAGCACCAAGAGGCCGGTGGAGTCGATGTCCAGGCGACCGGCCGGGGCCAAGCCGCGGCTGTGGCCGATGTGGTATTTGATGCCCGAGCTGTCTTCGCTCCACTGCGCATCGGACTTGATCAGCACCGAGGCGGGCTCGTAGCCGTCTTCGGCCTGGCCGGAGACATAGCCGATGGGCTTGTGCAGCAGGATGGTGACGCGCTTGGCCTGCTCCTTGTGGGCCAACGGGTCGACCTCGATCTTGGCATCGGGCTTGACGCGCTGGCCCAGCACGGCCAGCTTGCCGTCCACGCGCACCCAGCCGGCGGCGATCCATTCATCGGCTTCGCGGCGCGAGGCCAGGCCGAGCACGCCCATCTGCTTGGACAGGCGCACGCCTTCGCTGTTGGCGTCGACAAAGACCTCGTCGCGGTCGTCACCGTCGTCGCCTTCATCGAGTTGGCGGCGCAGCTTGGCCGCTGCTTCGCGCAGATGCGCGGGCAGCTGTTCGCCGGCGCGGCTTTGCGCGCTGAGCCGGGGGTTGTTGTAGCCCGGGCCGCCGCTGTGGCGGCGCTGGTCCTGGCGGGCGAACTCGGGTCGTGCCTCGTGGCCGCCCGGGCGCTGGTTCTCGCGCGGGGCGTCACGGTAGCCTTCTCGGTTGCTGTCTCGGTAGCTGCCGCGTGGGCCGCCAAAGCCACCACCTTCGCGGCGCGGCTCCTGGGCGTAGCTGGGGCGCTGGCCTTGCCAACGGTCTTCGCGCGGGCCCGGGGCGCCGCGCTCATCGGGGTGGCGGCGCGGGCCTTGCGGGGCCTGGCCGAAACCGGGGCGGCGGTCCTCGTAACGCGGGCGCTGCGCGTCCAGTGAATCCCGTGAATCACGGAACTCGGGTCGGCCGCCGCCGTCGCGGCGCGGGTCGGGGCGACCCTCGTAACGGGGGGCCGAGCGGTTGTCGAAACGGTTGTCGAAACGGTTGTCGCCGCGGTTGTCGCCGCGGTTGTCGCCTCGGTGGTCGAAGCGTCCCTCGTTGCGGCCTTCGAATCGGCCGTCATTTCGGCCCTCATTTCGTCCATCACCGCGGCCTTCACTGCGGCCCTCATGCCGGCTCTCGAATCGCGGGCCTTCGTTGCGCCAGCCATCGCGTGCCGGCGGGCGTTGACCCGGGCCACCGGGGCGCGAATCAGGGCGACCACCTGGGCGCCCGCCAGGGCCACCGGAGCCGCTCGGCCGCTCAGCACGCGGACGGTCCGTGTCGCCGTTGCGCTGCGTCTTCTTTTGCTCGCGCTGTTCGAACTGGGCCTGACGCTGCTCGCGCTCGGCCTTGGCCGCTTCCAGGCTTTGGCGCGGGCGAGACACGCCCTTGCCGCGGATGGGCGCGCGGCGCTCGCCATCGGCACTGCGTTTGTTGCCGGAACCGGGCGGGCCTGCAGTCTTCTTGTTGAGTTTCAAAGTGGCCATGATGCCTCCGGGGTTCCGTCGAAAAAAGAGAGAAAGAAAGTCAAGGAAAAGCGAGCCCTCGCGCGCACTGGGCGCCAGCGAGGGGGCTCAGCGCCCGCGCAGGAAGAGCGCGTCCAGCTCACGCATGCTGAGCTGGCGCCAGGTCGGTCGCCCATGATTGCATTGATCGGCGCGTTCGGTGCGCTCCATATCGCGCAACAAGGCATTCATTTCGTCCAGACTGAGCTGGCGGTTGGCCCGAACCGCGCCGTGGCAGGCCATGGTGGCCAGGATTTCGTGCTGGGCGCGCTCGATGGCATGGCTGGCATCGAACTGCGCCAGCTCGGCCAGCACGCCACGGGCCAGCTCGACCACATCACCGCCGGCCAGGGCCGCCGGCCGCGCGCGCACCGCCAGCATCTTGGCCGAGAGCGGCGCCACATCGAGGCCCAGGCGCTGCAGGGCCTCGGCGTGCGCCTCGGCCGTGGCGATCTCCTGGGCCGTGGCGGCGAAGGTGACGGGGATCAGGAGCGGTTGCGATTCAATCGCCGCCGCACCCAGGCTGGCCTTGAGCCGCTCGTAGACCACGCGCTCGTGGGCCGCATGCATGTCGACGATGACCAGGCCCTGGGCGTTCTCGGCCAGCACATAGACGCCCTGGATCTGGGCAATCGCCCGGCCCAGGGGCCAGTCGTGCTCGGGCAGGGGCGTGCCGCTGCGAACAGCCAGGCCCTCGGCGCCGGGCGCAGCAGGTGCGGGGTCAGGTCTTGCGGGCTCGGCATCAGCGTTGGCATTGGCATTGGCATTGGCATGGCTGGCCGTGCTGTAGCTGAAGGCCGGTGCCGTCTGGCCGTAGAGCGTGGCCACCTCGGCCAGGCCCAGCGAGGCCTGCTTGTTGCTGCGCCAGCTGGGCGTGCCCGCGTAGAGCGGCGGGCTGGCCTCAGCGGCCTGCTGGCTTGCGGCGTGTTGAGCGGGCTGGAACCAGGCGGGGGTGCTGCCCGGCGCGGTGCGAACGGTCGGCGGCTCGGCGTCGCCCGCCGCAGGCGATGCGGCTTCCGCTGAACGCGAGGTGGCCAGCGCGTCCTGCACAGCATAGCGCACGCGCTGGTGCACCTCGCGGCCGTCGCGGAAGCGGACCTCGATCTTGGTCGGGTGCACATTGACATCGACCCGGTCGGGGGCGATCTCGATGAAGAGCACATAGCAGGGCTGGCGGTGGCCGTGCAGCACGTCCTCGTAGGCGGAGCGGATGCCGTGGGCGATCAGCTTGTCGCGCACATAGCGGCCGTTGACGTAGACGTACTGCATGTCGGCGCGGCTGCGCGCCGCCTCGGGCAGGCCGGCGCGGCCATAGATGCGCAGCGGGCCGTTCTCGGCATAGACCGGCCGGCTCTCGGCCATGAATTCGTCACCGAGCACATCGGCCAGGCGCGCTTCCGAGCTGCCGGCGCGCCATTGCTCGACCAGCTTGCCTTCGTGCCAGACGGTGAAGCCGACATCGGGCCGGGCCAGGGCGTGGCGGCGCACTGATTCCAAGCAATGGGCCAGCTCGGTGGCGTCGGTTTTCAGGAATTTGCGGCGGGCCGGTGTGCTGAAGAACAGCTCGCGCACCTCGACGCTGGTGCCGCGCGAGCGGGCGGCGGGCACCAGCTCGCCCGAGCGTGCATCCAGACGGTGGGCATGGGCGGCACCGGCAAAGCGGCTGGCCACCGCCATCTCGGCCACCGAAGAGATGGCGGCCAAAGCCTCGCCGCGGAAGCCCATGGTGGCCACCGATTCCAGTTCGTCCAGCGAGCGTATCTTGCTGGTGGCGTGGCGTTTGAGCGCCAGGGGCAGCTCTTCGGCGGGTATGCCCAGACCGTCGTCTTCCACCACGATGGCGCGCACGCCGCCCGCCATCAGCTTGACCTGGATCTGGCTGGCGCCTGCGTCCAGGGCGTTGTCCACCAGCTCGCGCACGACCGAGGCCGGCCGCTCCACCACCTCGCCGGCGGCGATCTGGCTGATCAGTTCATCGGGGAGCTCGCGGATGGTGCGGCGAGAGGCCGCCGGAGCGGGGCTGTCAGGGGAGGGCGCAGCAGAGGAGGGAGAAGACTCGGGGGTGGAAACATCCATGCCGCTATTGTAAGAAGGCCCCGCGCCTCAGCCGGGCAGGCGGGCCAGAAAGGCCGCCAAAGCCGTGTTGAAAGCCTCGGGCGCCTCCAGCGAGGGCAGGTGGGCCACGCCCGGCATGACCGTGCCGCGAGCACCCGGGATGCGTGCCACCATGGCCTCGCAGCGCGGGAAGAAGTAGCCCAGATCCAGATCGCCCCAGAGCAGCTCGGTCGGGGCACTGATCTGCTCCAGACGCGGCCAGCTGGGTTCGGCTTCGAGGGCTGTGCCCGGCGGCGTGGCGCGCAGCATGCGATCGTCCATGTCCAGGAAGAGCGCGCGTGCCGCGCCGCTGACACGGCCGGCCGGGCTGCTCGGGCCATCCAGCCAGAGGGCGGCCAGGGCTTCGTTGGCGGCAGCGAGATCGCCGGCTTCGTAGGCGGCATCGGCTGCCGCGTCCATGGCCTGTTCCTGCGCGTTGAGTTCCGGTGCCGGGACGCCATTGACCGCCGGCGCCACCAAAAAGAGACCGGCCACGCGCTCGGGGCGATCGAGCGCCGCCTCCAGCGCCAGGCGCCCGCCCAAGGAGCAGCCCACCAGCACGGCGCGAGACAAGCCCGCGGCGTCCATCACGGCCCACAGATCGGCCAGGTGAGAGAACGGCGCCGCCTGTTCGATCTCCACGCCGCCGTAGCCGCGCCGGTCATAGGCCAGCACCGTGCGCTCGGCAGCAAAGGCCTCGAGCTGGGCCAGCCAGAGTCGGTGGTCGCAGACACCGGCATGCAAGAACACCAGCGGCGGCAACTCGGAGCTTGGGTGGCGCTGCAGGTGTGCGGGCAGTCGGGCACCTGGTACCTGAAAAGTGACGGAAGTAGTCATGGCAGGCTCGTGACGATCAAGGGACGGATGGGCATTCTGGCCGAGCTGCGGCGTTCTGAGGCTTGCTGTGATGCCGCTTGTGCGCCTGGCGCGAGCGCCGGTGGGCCAAGCACGCAGGCCCTGGGGTTGGAAGACCGCTGCTTCACCACCTGCCCCGCTGCGCGCGTTGAGTGCACCATGATCACACCATGAGCACGCCATGAGCGCGCCACATGGCGGCCCCATAATGCGCCGCCATGGAACTGCTCACCTTTTTGATCGACTTCATCGTCCATGTGGACAAACACATTGCCGCCTTCGTGGCCAGCTATGGCGCCTGGGTCTATGCGCTGCTGTTTTTGATCCTGTTCGTGGAGACCGGCGTTGTCGTGATGCCTTTTCTTCCTGGCGACTCGCTGCTGTTTGTTGTCGGGGCCTTGTGCGGTGCTGGCCTGATCAGCCTGCCCCTGGTCCTGGTGGTCATGCTGGTGGCGGCCATTTTGGGCGACCAGTGCAACTACATGATCGGCCGCTACTTCGGGCCCAAGGTGTTTCAGTGGGAGCAGTCGCGCTTTTTCAACCGCCGCGCCTTCGATGCGGCCCATGCGTTCTACGAGCGCCACGGCGGCATCACCATCGTGCTGGCGCGCTTCATGCCATTTGTGCGCACCTTTGCGCCCTTTGTGGCCGGCGTGGCGGCCATGAGCCGCGCCAAGTTCAGCGCCTACAACATCATCGGTGCCCTGATCTGGGTGCTGGGCATCACCTTGCTGGGCTATGCCTTTGGCAACCTCGCCTGGGTGCAGGCCAATTTCTCCAAGATCATCTGGGCCATGATCCTGATCCCAGGTCTGTTGGCCATCGCCGGCGGATTGCGGGCCAAGCAGCAGGCCTGATTTCAGGCAGCTCGCCCTTGTTGTGCTTGCTGCTGCAGCCAGCGCAGCAAGGGCTCGAAACACACCTGGGGCGAAAAGTGCTGTCGGGCATAAGCATGGGCGGCCATGCCCATGGCGGCGCGGGCCCCGCTGTCTTCAAGCAAACGTGCGCAGGCCTCGGCGAATATGAGCGGATCGTCGCAGCGGACCAGGGCCTGGCCGCCGTCCTCGGGCAGGCCGCGCGCGCCCTCCAGCGTGCTGACCAGGGGCAGACCATGGCCCAGGGCTTCCACGCTTTTGATCTTGAGCCCGGCACCCCAGCGCACCGGGTTGATGGCGACGTCGATGCCACCCCAGGCCTGCTTGAAGTCGGCCACAAAGCCGTGGCGATGGAAGCCGGTGAACTCTGGTCGCCAACGCTCGCTCAGCCAGCCGAAGAGGTGGAGCTCGATGCCAGCCACCCGGGTGCCCAGATGGGGCCAGACCTGGTCGGCGAATCAGTCCATGCCATGCAGATTGGCCGACCAGTCGCTGCCGATCAGCCCCAGGTGGCGGCGCTTCGCCTGCATCGGCAAGGCCGCGAACTGCACCGGGTGCGGCGCCAGCAAGGCGCGCTCACCCAGGGCTGCTTGTACCCGCGCATGGTCCTCCGATTGAATCAACAACACGCGCTGGTAGCGGCTGAAAAGCGCCAGCTCCTGCTCCCAGCTCAAGCGGGTGTGCGCCGCGACGCCCTGCGCCCGGCGTGAGGCGGCGGCCTGGCTTTCGAGGTCATGGGTGTCAAGAACGGCGGCCACGCCCGAGGGCAGCAGATCACGCAAACCATGCACGCTGAGACGCTGGAAGATGCAGGCATCGAAGCGCTGGCTGGCGCAGATCTGCTGGAATCGCGCCCGTTCGGCGGCTTCGCCCTGCAGGCCAGGCGCCGCAGCATCCACGTCATGGAGCTCGGCCTGCACGCGCAGACGTGCCAGGAGCTGTCGCTCTTGCGCGCTCAGCGAGCCCAGGTAGAGCAGGCTGAGCTGGCAATGCGCACCCAACAGCCACACCATGGCCAGAACCCGGGTGCGTTCGCCGGCACCCATGCGCCAGAAGGGGATGCGCGTCACCATGAGCACGCGGGGCTTCATGCGAGGCCTTCGCCGCAAGGAGGGCGGGTGGCCTGTGCGGCCAGCAGGGCCTGGCACTGAGCCAGGACGCTGGCGACGGTGTCCTCCTGACGGTAGCTGCGGTGAGCTTCGGCAAAAGCTTGCGCGGCCAGCCGGTAACGCGGCTCCGTCAAGACATGCTGCAAGAGTTGAGGCAGTCGCCCGACCTCGTCGATCAACAGACCGGCGGCAAGGCCTTGGGTCTGCAGGCGGTGGGCGCTCATCCATTGCTCGGTTTGCATGGGCAGCAGGGCCAGCGGTTTGCCGGCCAGCAACATCAAGGCCGTGGTGCCGGCGCCGCCGTGGCACAAGGCCAGATCGCACTGCGCGCTGACCTCAGCCATGGCCAGCGGCTCGGCACTGATGTGCACCGTTCCATGGCTGTGCTGGTCCAGGGTTTTGCGGGCCACGCCGGGCACATGCACCAGGCAAGAGGCGGGCATGCGGTGGAGGGCCTGCAAGACCGTCTCCAAGGGCGCATAGCCCGGCTTCAGATAGGCAAAGATGCGCGGGCCGGGCACCTTGGGCCAGACCGGGCTTCGGCCCTGGTTCAGCAAGAACACCGGACCCAGTCGCGCGGTCTCAGCCGCACGCAGCGCGGGCGGATAGGGGTCCAGCGCTTCAAAGCTGCACAGCGCTTGCGCCTCCACGTCGAACAAGTGGGCCAGCGTCTTCAGCGGTGGTTCACCCAGGGCGGCCAGCACCTGGTTGGCATGGCCCAGGACATGGGCTTCGGAATCGGCCAAACGCGCGCCAAGGGCTGGCTGCCACCAGGCGAACTGAGGCAAAGGGTGGCGGGCCGGCGGGATGCAGAACCCATCGCCAAAATGCAGGCGGGGCAAGCCGAGGCCGCGGCTGGCCAGCAAGGCGGTCGGTGCGTGGTCGAGCACCAGCAAGTCGGGTTTCAACAGCTGCCACAGCTGCCGCCAGGCCCGGCAGATGCCGGTCAGGGCCTGCGGCTTGAGAAAGCCAGCTGGCATCAGCAACTCGGCATAGCTGATGGGGCTGGGCAGTTGCGTCAGGCGGCCCAGCCACAAGGGTGCTTGCAAGGCCGTGAAGCCATGGGGTTGCAACAGGGCTTCGGCGCCGAGCAGGTCTCTGACCACAAACACCGGGCGATGGCCCTGGGACCGCAAGGCCTGGGCCAAAGGCAGGAGGCGCGCCAGATGGCCGTAGTCCCCGCCCAGCTCCCAGGCAATCACAACAGTGGCCATCGACCGATCACTCCACACCGACAAAAAACTTTGCGAAAACAGACACGGCGCCCGGAGGCGCCGCGCTTGAAAGAGCGCGAGGCTTCCCTCAGGAAGCCTCGATCTCAAAGGCTCTGGCTGATCCCAGGGGTGGCTCAGTCTTGAGCTTGACCGCCCTTCTTGCGGCGGCTGGTGGCCGCGAGGCCAGCCAGGCTCAGACCCAGCAGGGCCAGCGAGCTGGGCTCGGGGATGTTGGCCGTGGGGCCGATGTGGAAATTGGCCGGATTGCCCCAGCTGAAGGGGTCACCCGAGCGCGCCGTGGCCGAACCGGCGCCGCCGCCACCACATTCCCACAGCGTCACCGGGCCATCGCCCTTGGCAGCCAGGGTCGGGCAATCGCCGTAACCGCCACCGCCGTCGCTGGCGAGGTCGCCGCTGACCGTGGCGATGATGTCGTAGTCCAGGGTGAAGCTTTCACCGGCGCCGATCATGCCCAGGCTGACATTGAAGTTGGCGTCATTGGCATAGCTGCTGGCGCAATCCATATAGCCGCCCAGGCTGCCCAGATCGTCGCTGACGCAGCTCTGGTTGCCGTTGATGTCCTGGCTGCGGGTGGTGCGGTCGCGGGCAATGGCCTGACCGTTCTTGCTCACTTGCAGCAGCAGGTCGGCGAAGCCCAGGCCGGTGCCGTTGATCGAGGTTTCACCGCTGTCCACATGGAAAGAGAAATTGAACAGCTGGGCCACACCGGTGGTGTTGGTGAAGGTGCGGCTGTAGCGGGTGCTGGTGGTGGCGCTGAAGTTGCCCGTACCGGTCACGCGGGCGCCGAAATAGCTGGTGGCACCGGCATCTCCATAGGTATGGAAGAACACGGAACCTTCCGCCTGGCTGCGATCCAGGTAGAAGTCGGCGCCGGTGGCAGTGGTGCTGGGCGGGCTCTCGATCATGCCGTCTTGCGTGCTGCCATTGCTCGGCAGGGCATAGGTGGCGGCGAGCGTGATTTGCCCGTCGTTGGGATTGCCCACCACCACGGGGCCGGCCAGTGCGGCGCCGGAGAGGAACGCCAGAACCCCGGCGCTGACGGTCTTGATTGGGAAATGTTGCTGTGCCATCTGAGGAATGCTTTCTGCTGCGAAATGTGAAATAGGGCACGGGTCAAGGCAGCAAGTTTCAGACCAGCTGTGGCAAATCCAGCAGTTACAGCAGGGTTTCGTTGCGATGGGCGCTCAATGGCAAGTCCACCGACATTCGGGTTTCTACGAGCTATTGCGTGATGGGCACAGGCTGACGAAACCTCAACTCAGGGCGCGATGACGCGCCAGCGGCGGGTTCTTGGCGAAATAGCGTGCGATGCCGGTGGCCAAGGCCTCAACCAGCTTGGCCTGGTACTCGGGGTCACGCAGCTTGGCCTCTTCCTCGGGGTTGGAGATGAAGGCGGTCTCGACCAGGATGGAGGGCACATCGGGTGCCTTGAGCACGGCAAAACCCGCTTGCTCGACCCGGCGCTTGTGCAAGGTGCCGACCCGGCCGATCTGGCCCAGCACCTCGCTGCCGAGCTTGAGGCTGTCCTTGATCTGGGCGGTGGTGCTCATGTCCAACATGGCCTTGAGCACGCTGGCATCCTTGACCGCCGCGTTGACGCCGCCAACCAGATCGGCCGCATTCTCGCGGTTGGCCATCCATTTCGCGGCTTGGCTGCTGGCCGCACCATCGCTGAGCGCGAACACCGAGGCGCCGCGTGCCTGCGGCGTGAAAAACGCGTCGGCGTGGATGGACACGAACAGATCGGCCTGCACACGCCGTGCTTTCTGCACCCGCTCGCGCAGCGGCACAAAGAAATCGGCATCGCGGGTCAGCAGCACGCGCATGTTCGGATTGCGGTTGAGGCGTTCGCGCAACTGCTGAGCAATGGCCAGCACCACATCCTTCTCGCGCAGGCCGCTGGGCCCGATGGCGCCAGGATCCTCGCCACCATGGCCAGGATCGAGGGCAATGACGATGAGCCGGTCCAGCTTGGCTTGCGAGGGTTCAGCCGGAGCCGGGGCGGGCAGGTTGACCTGCGGGGCCGGGGTGTTCTGCGCTGCGGGTGCAGACGCCGCACTGGCGCCGGGCTTGGCGGCGCCGGGTGCATTGAGCGCCGGTTTGTCGAGCTTGGCAATCAGCTCACCCAAGGCGTCTTGCACCGACTGCGCGGCCTCGCGCTCGGCCTGATCCTTTTCCTTGATCAGGGCTAGCAAGGGGTCGACGGCCACCTTGGGGTAGAGGTCAAACACCAGGCGGTGCTGGTAGGCGGCCACCGGCGCCAGGGTGAAGATCTGCGGCGCCACAGGCTGCTTCAGGTCCAGCACGATGCGCACCACGCGCGGCGTGTTCTGGCCCACGCGAACGCCGGCGATGAAGGGGTCGTCGGCCTTGACCTTGCCCAGCAGGCCGCGCAGATTGGGGCTGAGCTCCAGGCCATCGACATCGATGACCAGGCGGTCGGGCGCCTCCACCATGAAATGGGTAGCGGCCAAGGCCTTGTCGGATTCCAAGGTCACCCGGGTGTAGGCCTCGGCAGGCCAAACCCGCACAGCGACGATGGTACTGTTGGCGCCATGGCTGCTCGGTGCTGCAGCCGCCGCGGGCAGGCGCAGCAGCAGGGCCAGGCTGCCCATGGCCCGGAGGGCGCGGCGACGCTCGGCGCTCATACCGGGCCTCCTGGGATTTCGAGGGCCTGAAGCTCCTGCAGCAAGACCTGACCCCGTGCCGTCCCAGCGCGCAGCTCGACCGTGCGGCTGTCGTCGTTCTCGGTGTTCAGATGCACCTGCAGATCGGCATCGGGCAGCATGCCGGCGGCTTTCTCAGGCCATTCGCTGAGCTTGAGGCCGGGGGCGGTGAAGATCTCGCGAAAGCCCGCGTCTTCCCACTCGCGCGGGTCGCTGAAGCGGTAGAAATCGAAATGGCTGACGAGGCCCTGGCCGCCCCAGTCGGCGAGGTCGTAACTCTCCAGCACGGCGTAACTCGGGCTCTTGATGCGCCCGGCCACCCCCAGCGCTCGCAGCAGGTGGCGCACCAGGCTGGTCTTGCCGGCGCCGAGGCTGCCGTGCAGCTCCAGATTGGCATCACGCAAAGAAGGGCAGCGCGCCAGGCGCTCGGCAAAGGCCTGGGTGGCGGCCTCATCGGGCCAGCGCAGAGAGCGGGTTTCTAGAATGCGCAAATGACGCAGGCTCCACAACAGTCGAACACAAACAGCAAGCCGGGCACAGCGGGCTTGGATGCCGACGGCCTGATGGCCGCGCTGCGCCGCTGGGCGCTGGAGCTTGGATTCTCACAGATTGGCGTGGCCGATATCGATCTGCACAGCGCCGAAGCCGGTTTGCTGGCCTGGCTGGAGGCGGGTTTCCACGGCTCCATGCACTATATGCAAAGCCATGGCCTCAAGCGCGCGCGGCCGGCGGAGCTGGTGCCAGGCACGCTGCGGGTGCTGAGCTTGCGCATGGACTACCTGCCGCGCGACAGCGGCGCCGACTGGCAGGCCGTGGAATGGCAGCGCCTGGCCGATCCGCAGCGCGCCCAGATCTCGCTGTATGCCCGGGGGCGCGACTATCACAAGGTCCTGCGCGCCCGCCTGCAGCAGCTGGCCACACGTTTGAGCGAGGCCGTCGGCCCTTTCGGTTACCGCGTGTTCACCGATTCGGCGCCGGTGCTGGAGGTGGAGCTGGCCTCGCGCTCCGGCATCGGTTGGCGCGGCAAGCACACCCTGACCCTGCACCGCGATGTGGGCTCGATGTTCTTTCTGGGCGAGATCTACATCGACCTGCCTCTGCCGCTGAGCGAGCCGGTCACGGCCCATTGCGGGCAATGCAGCGCCTGCCTGGAGGCCTGCCCGACGGGCGCCATCGTCGCACCCTACCGGGTCGACGCGCGGCGCTGTGTGTCTTACCTGACCATCGAACATGAAGGCGCCATTCCCCGCGAGTTGCGGCCCTTGATCGGCAACCGCCTCTACGGCTGCGACGACTGCCAGTTGATCTGTCCCTGGAACAAGTTTGCCCAGAAGGCAAAGCTGGCCGATTTCGACGCCCGTCCGGCCATGGCCGGTGGTGATTTGCTGAGCTACTGGTCCTGGAGCGAGGAGCAGTTCTTGCGCCAGACCGAGGGCTCGGCCATGCGCCGCATCGGCCATGGCCGCTGGCAGCGCAATCTGGCCGTGGTCTCGGGCAATGCCTTGCGTCAGCGCGAATGGCCAGCCCTGCGCGCGGTCTTGCTGGCCCAGCGCGCCCAGGCCGGCGAGCTGCTGGCCGAGCATCTGGACTGGGCGCTGGCGCAAAACGCCGAAGTGGCCGCTACAGAAAACGCAGCACCACCAGCCACAGCGGCAGGCTGAGCATGCCCAGCAGGGTGGACAGCGTGACCAAGCCGGCGACAAAAGGCCCGTTGCCGCCCATGCGCACGGCCAGCACATAGGCACTCGAGGCGGTCGGCAGAGCGGTGAACATCAGCAAGGTGGCGCGCTGCGGCGCCGGCAGCTGCAGGGCCAGCGCCAGGCCCAGGCCGACCAGCGGCAAGGCCAGGTGACGGATGCCGAGCAGGGCGGCCGCCAGGCGCGGCGCATCACGCAGGGCGCCGAAGCGCAGGCCGGCGCCCACCGCCATCAAGCCCAGGGGCAGGGCGGCCAGGCCGATGCGGTACAGGGTCAGGGCGGCCGGTTCGGGCAGCTTCAGGCCGAGGAGATTGCCGGTCAGGCCGGCCAGGGTGGCCAGGATCAGTGGGTTGCGCGCCAGCTCGCGCACATAGCCGTGGCCGCCATGCCGGGCCAGTGGCCAGACGGCAGCGATATTGCAGATCGGCACGCACAAGGCAATCAGCAGCGCCACCCAGGCGACGCCTTGCGCGCCGTGCAGGCGTTCGGCCAGAGCCAGGGCGATAAAGGAGTTGAAGCGAAACGCCGTCTGCGCGCCCGAGGCATGCAGACGCGCATCCACACCGGGCAGGGCGCGCAGGCTGTAGGCCAGCAGCACGCCGGCCAGGCAGCTGAGCACGCCGCCCAGGGCCAGATCGGCCGTGGCGCCGGGCTGCAGCGGCGTGCGCAAGATGGAGTTGAAGAGCAGGACCGGGAACAGCAGGTAGTAGACCAGGCGCTCGGCCGCCTCCCAGACCGGGCGGTCCAGGCCGCTGTAACGGCAGAGCAGAAAACCGCAAAGAATCAGCAGGAAGTCGGGCAGCAGCAAATAGACGTCGGGCATGGGTGCCAGTGTGCCAGCGCGGCTGAGCTGACGCAGGCATGAGCCGGCATGAGCAGACCCGGAAGGGCGCATCTCCTGCTACCTCTCAGCGCGCCGGGCCTGCCACTCGGGGCGCGCTCAGGAACAGGTATCGTTGAGGCCTTGTCGCGACTACCGGCTTCTTGCCCGCACCATGGCTGTTGTTGTTCCATCGTCCCACCCGGCCCGCATTGCTTCTTCGACCCTTGTGACGGGCGCTGCGCGCCGCCGCTTCTTGCTCTCGCTCGGTGCGGCCGTCGTGGGCAGTGCCTGGTTGGCCCGCCCGGCCCAGGCTTTCAAGTACGAGGACCAGGAGTTCGAGGACAAGATCCAGCTGGCCGGCAGCAGCTTGGTCCTCAATGGCGTGGGCAAGCGCGCCGTTTCGATTCTTCGCGGCTATGTGGCAGGTTTGTACCTGAGCCACAAAGCCACCTCACCCGAGGCCGTCTATGCCACATCGGGACCCAAGCGGGTGCAGATCCGCATGTTGCTGGAGGTGGGCGCCGAGGAGTTCGTCAAGGCTGTCAACAAAGGCGTGGGACGCAACTGCAGCGAGGCAGAGAAAGAAGCGCTGGCCACACGGCTGCCGCTGTTCACGCAAAACCTGCAATCGGTGGGCAAGGTGCGCAAGAACGACCTGATCAACATCGATTTTCTGCCCGAGCAGGGCACGGTGTTGATCGTGAACGGCAAGCAATGGGGTCAGGCCGTGCCTGGGGCTGATCTGTACACCGCATTCCTGAAGGTGTTTTTGGGCGAGAAACCCGTGGACAAGCGCCTTAAGGCCGGCTTGCTGGGCGAAGCCACCAGCTGATCTGCGCAGGCTACGTAGAAATGCGAGCCGGACTGCTCGGCGACCGGGCTAGGATGGTGAGAAATTCACCCTTGGAGATTGGCATGACCCTGAAGCACCCGAAGCGCAAGACCTCGCAGAGCCGGAACATCAACCGCCGCCGCGCCTGCCTGCGCGCCAGCGTGGCGGCCGCCGGCAGCCTGATGCTGGGCCTGGGGGCGGTGAGTTCGGCCCAGGCCCAGGCAGCCTATCCCAGCGCCAAGCCGGTGCGCCTGATCGTGCCCTTCGCTCCGGGCGGCACCACCGACATCATCGCCCGCGTGGTGGCTGAAAAGGTCAACCAGGCCTTGGGTCAAACTATGTTGGTCGAGAACAAGGCCGGTGGCGGCGGCAAGATCGGGGCCAATGAAATCTCCAAGGCGGTGGCCGATGGCTACACCCTGGGCGTGGCCACGGTGTCCACCACGGCGGCCAACCCGGCCATCGACCCCAAGATCCCCTACAACCCGATCAGCGACTTCACACCCATCATCAATATGGCGGCCACGCCGAACGTGATTGCGGTGCACCCGAGCTTTCCCGCCCGCGACTACAAGAGTTTTGTGGCCGAGCTGAAGAAGAGCCCGGGCAAACACAGCTACGCCAGTTCGGGCACCGGCGGCATTGGCCATCTGCAGATGGAGCTGTACAAGAGCTTGTCCGGCGTTTTCGTGCTGCACATCCCGTACCGCGGCGCGGGCCCGGCCCTGAACGACACCGTGGCTGGCCAGGTGCCCATCATTTTCGACAACCTGCCTTCGGCGCTGCCCTTCATCAAGGATGGCCGCTTGATCCCCATCGTCGTGGCTGCACCCAATCGCTTGGCGGTGCTGCCCAATGTGCCCACGTTCAAAGAGGTGGGTCTGGAGCCGGTCAATCGCATGGCCTACTACGGTGTGCACGGCCCCAAGAACCTGCCCAAGGACGTCGTGGCCAAGGTGCATGATGCAGTCAAGAAGACGCTGGAGCTTCCCGACGTCAAGAAGCGCATCGAGGACACCGGTTCCCTGATCGTTGCCAACACCCCCGAGCAGTTCGCCGCCCAGATCAGTGCCGAGTTTGATGTCTACAAAAAGGTCGTCGAGAAGCAAAAGCTCAAGCTCGACTGAGGCCGAGGGCGCTTTGCACACGGCCGCGCAGCGCGTGGCCGAACTCGCCAGTCAGCAGGGCATCGAGGCTTTTGTCGAGGCCCTGTGGCTGGAGGACGGCTTGGCCGGCAATTCTTTGCAGGCCTATCGGCGTGACCTGACCCTGTTGGCCCAATGGCTGGCTGCGCACGCACAGCGCTCGCTCGACGCCTGCAGCGAGGCCGATCTGCATGCCTATGCCATGTCCCGCCACGCGGGCAGCAAGACCAGCAGCGCCAACCGGCGACTGAGTGTGTTCAAACGCTACTTCCGTTGGGCCCTGCGTGAGCAGCGCCTGGCGCAAGACCCGACCCTCAAGCTGGCCAATGCCAAGACCCCGCTGCGCGTGCCCAAGCTGCTCAGCCAGGCCCAGGTCGAAGCCTTGTTGCAGGCGCCTGATGTGGGCAACGAGCTGGGCCTGCGTGACCGCGCCATGCTGGAGCTGATGTATGCCAGCGGCCTGCGCGTGACCGAACTGGTGACGCTCAAAAGCGTGCACGTCGGTTTTCGCGAGGCGGTGCTGCGCATCACTGGCAAGGGCAGCAAGGAGCGCCTCGTGCCCTTCGGTGAAGAAGCGCATGGCTGGCTCTTGCGCTATCTCCAGGAAGCCCGACCCACGTTGCTCAAAGGCCAGTCCTGCGAGGCCTTGTTCGTGACCGTGCGCGGCGAAGGCATGACCCGCCAGATGTTCTGGACCCTGGTCAAGAAGTACGCGCTGCAAGCCGGCATCCTGAGTCCCATCTCACCGCACACCTTGCGCCACGCCTTCGCCACCCATTTGCTCAACCATGGCGCCGATCTGCGCGTGGTGCAGCTGTTGCTGGGTCATGCCGATCTGTCCACGACCCAGATCTACACCCACGTCGCCCGCGAGCGCCTCAAGCTCATCCACGCCCAACACCACCCACGAGGCTGAGCCGGGACCGAGGATCAGCCCTGCGGCTGATTCGACGCCCGGCGAAGGACCGGCCGCGTCTCGCGCGGTCGGGCTGGGCGTGACGGGACCGAGGATCAGCCCACCGGCAGCGGCGAGGGCGGCTTGATCTCTTCCAGGCAGATCATCGAGCGGATGTCGGCCACGCCGCGGATCTGCATCAGACGGTCGGTCAGGAACTGGGACAGCGACTTCAGGTCGCTGGCCACCACCTTGAGCAGGTAGTCGCAGTCGCCCGAGACGGTGTGGCATTCCAGGATCTCGGGGAAGTCGCGGATCAGGCCCTCGATCTCGCGCACCCGGTCAAAGGCCTCGCCGTCGATATTGAGGCTGACAAAGGCCGTCACGCCCAGGCCCAGGCTTTGCGGCGTCACCAGGGCGCGATAGCCACGCAGCACACCGCGCTCCTCCAGGGCCTTGACGCGCCGGAAACACTGAGGGGGCGAGAGATGCACCTGCGCCGCCAGCTCCACATTGGAGGCCCGGCCATCGCGCTGCAGGGCCTCGATCAGGCGGCGGTCGATGGTGTCCAGCTTGGTGGCGGCGTCGGTCATGGCGGGCTGTGGGGGGGCTTGGGAACGGGCTTGGGAACGAGCGTGGTAAGGGGCAAGACAGAGATTGGCGGGCATTTGCGGCGCAAGTTCAGTCTTGTGTCACGGCAGGGGCGCGACAATTGCGGCCATGGATCATAGTTTTCTCTCCGCCTTCATCCTGCTCTTGCTGGTGCTGGACCCGCTCGGCAGCTTGCCCATTTTCATCGGCATCATGCGCGAGGTGCCCAAGGAGCGCCGGGCCCGCGTGGCCACCCGCGAGGTGGGCCTGGCCGCCATCGTGCTGCTGGCCTTCATGTTCTTTGGCGACAGCTTTTTGAGCGTCATGCACCTGTCCGAGCGTTCGCTCGAAGTGGCCGGTGGCGTGATTCTGCTGATCATCGCCATCAAGATGATCTTCGGCAGCGCCGGTGAATCGGCCTACGGCCTGGAGCCGGGCAAAGAGCCCTTCATCTTCCCGCTGGCCGTGCCCTTGCTGGCCGGCCCCTCGGCCATGGCGACCGTGCTGCTGCTGGCCTCGCGCCAGCCCGAGCGCATCTGGGACTGGATCGGCGCGCTGTGCGCGGCCATGTGGGTCTCGGGCCTGACCCTGCTGATGGCCGATCGCATCCGCCGCCTGCTCGGCGATTCGGTGATCTCGGCCATCGAGAAGCTGATGGGCCTGGTGCTGACCGCGATTGCGGTGGAGATGTGCCTGGCCGGCCTCAAGCGCTATTTCATCGGCGGCCTCTGAGCACTGCCCTCGAAGACACAAGCCCGGCGTGCCGGGCTTGTGCTTTTTTCAGCCAAGCACAGAACCTTTTCTTCGTTCAAACCCTTAAGGGCAAACCCTAGAGTTGCGGCTCCACAAAACGGTGCGGTCGGCGTGAGCCGAACAGACCGACACCCGACATGCCAGCCACCGCAGCACCGTGCTGCGGTCGGACTGGCGGATGTTTGCAACCGAGGGAAATTGCTCCACATGAAATCTCCGACCCTGTTCCGCAGCAGGCCGGCGCCGCTGGCTATGGCTGTCTTCCTGGCCTATGGCCTGCCGCACGCCGCCGCTCTGGCCCAAACTCCTGCCCAGCCTCCTGCCGCCAGCACCGACACCTTGCCCCAGGTGCAAGTGACCGGCTCGCGCATCTCGCGCGCCCAGGCCGAGGGCCCGGCCGCCGTCACCGTGCTCAAGTCCGAGGACATCACCCGCCTCGGCTTCAAGAATGTGGGCGACGCGCTCGCCTCGCTGACCGAGAACACCGGCTTCACCCAGGGTGAGGACTTCGGCAACACCTTCACCCCGGCGGCCAATGCCATCAGCCTGCGCGGCCTGGGGCCCAACCACACGCTGACCCTGGTCAACGGCCGCCGCGTGGCGGACTACCCGACGGCCTACGAAGGCTCGGTCAACTTCGTCAACACTGCCAACATCCCGGCCGCCCTGATCGACCGCATCGAGGTGCTGAACGGCGGCGCCTCGGCCATCTATGGCTCGGACGCGATCGCAGGCGTGATCAACATCATCCTCAAGAAGCATGTCGACAGCACCCAGCTCAACCTCAAGCTGGGCGGCACCCAGCGCGGCGGCGGTGAGAACGCCCGCGCGCAGCTGACCGGCGGCCTGGAGTCCGGCGCCCTGAGCCTGGTCTATGCCGTGGAGCTGAGCAAGCGCCAGCCGATCTGGAGCCGCCAGCGTGAGTTCATGGCCGACACCACCTTGACCGGCGCGGCGCCGACCGTGATCTTTGGCCGCAAGGATGCCAAAAGCAACAAGTACATCACGCCGGACGCAGGCGCTTGCGAAGGCGCGGCCGGGTTGTTCGACGGCTCGGTCAAGTCCTTCACGGCCAAGTCGGGCACCTACTGCGGCAGCGGTCGTGGTTCGCCGAGCTTCTGGACCACCCAGACCGGCAACCAGAGCGAGAACTTCGCCGGCCTGCTGAACTATGGCCTGAACGCCCACACCGAGTTCTACGCCGAGGCCCTGCTCGGTTTCACCCGCACCGAGAACAACACCCGCGGCCCGAGTTGGACCTCGCTGAGCGCCAGCAACGGCTACTTCGTCAATGCCAACAGCGGCAAACTGGAAACCTGGAGCCGGCGCTTTGCACCGGAGGAAATCGGCGGCGCCGAAGCCTTCAACCGCGAATGGAAAGACCGAGCCCACAATCTGGTGCTGGGCGTGCGTGGTGATCTGCAAGGTACGAGCTGGAGCTATGACCTGGGCTTGAACAGCTCGGGCTACAAGAGCAAGCTGAACCGGCCGCGCCTGCTGGCCACGGTGGACAGCTTCTTCCTCGGTGCCCAGCAGGGCGTCAATGCCGACGGCGTGCCGATTTACAAGCCCGACAGCGCGCGCCTGTTCAAGGCCCTGACACCGGCCGAGTACGCCAGCATCTCGTCCAGCAACCAGTCTGACGACCGCGCCTGGACCCGCAACGTCAGCGCCACCGCCAACGGCGAAGTGCTGCAGCTGCCCGCGGGCCCGCTGCGCGCCGCGGTGCTGGCCGAGGTGGGCAGCCAGGGCTTTGAGAACAAGGCCGATCCGCGCCTGGGCCAAGGCCTGTTCTACGCCACCAGCGAAGTGGCCAATGTCAGCGGTGATCGCACCCGCTGGGCTTTGGGCACCGAGCTGAACGCACCCCTGACCCGCGAACTCACGGGCACGCTGGCGGGCCGCTACGACAGCTACAAGTTTGCCGGTCGCGACACCAGCGCCTTCACTTACAACGCCGGTCTGGAGTTCCGCCCCAACAAGGAGTTGCTCGTGCGCGCCCAGCACGCGACCAGCTTCCGCGCCCCGGACATGAGCTACATCTTCACGGCCGAGAGCCGCGGCTATTACGCCTCGGCCAACGACTATTACCGCTGCGCATTGGCGGGCCAGGCGCTGGACAAATGCGACTTTGCAGGCATCCAGCCGAACTACGTCAAGAACGGCTCCAAGGACCTGAAGAGCGAGAAGGGCAAGTCCTGGGGTCTGGGCCTGGTCTGGTCGCCGAGCAGCGAGTTCGATGCCTCGCTGGACCTGTGGAAGATCTCGATCAGCGATCTGGTCACCGACCTCAGCAGTGACAAGATCCTGCGCGACGAGGCTGACTGCCGCACCGGCAAGCAAAACATCAGCAGCCCGACCTGTGTGGACGCGATTGCCCGCGTGCGCCGCAACCCGGCCGACGCGGTGCTGCGCCCGGGCGAGGTCAAGGAGATCGTGGTCAACCCGATCAACGCGGCGGTGCAAAGCACCTACGGCTTCGACATCAGCAGCCGCTACAGCCTGAAGACGGCCACAGCCGGCAACTTTGTCTTCTCGGCCAAGTACACCCAGGTGCAGAGCTACAAGTACGCTCAGTTCGAAGGTGACGAGGCGAGCAACCAGGTCGGCACCCGCAGCTTCAGCGACTGGCCCAACAAGCTCATCACCAGCGTGAACTGGCGTTACGGCGCCTTCAACACCACCCTGGCCGGCCTGCGCAACGGCAAGATCGTCAGCAGCGACGGCAAGGGCTGGATCTCGCCGAAGTGGAGCTTCAATGCGAGCAGCAGCTATGAGCTGAACAAGAGCAGCAGCGTCACTCTGATCGTCAACAACCTGGCCAACAGCGTGCGCAAGGATGACAGCGGCGGCTGGCCCTACTACCCGGTGGGCTACTACCTGCCGCATGGCCGCCAGTTCTGGCTGGAGTTCAACCACGTGCTCGGCAAATAAGGGCAGGGGCGGGGCGGTGCGAGTCGCGGCTCATCGGCTCGCTGCGGCCTCGCCTGCGCAGGCCGGTGTGGGCCCACACGGTGAATGGGTTGGCCGCGGCTGAGTCGGCTCAAGCCGTTTCGCCTTTGCTCACCGCTTCTGCGCAAGCCTTCATCGACACCGCAGGCTCTCCGTGAGGAGTCCTGCGGTTCTTTCTTTCTCCCGTTGGGCCTGGTCTCGCCATGCCTTGCACGATGCGGAAACATGTTTTCATATGGTGAATTCCACCCATGCTGCGCCGCCGCAAAATTTCTCATGATGGTGAAATGCTTTTCACGATCAGAAATTTAAAACTTAAGTCATTGAATTTTATAGATAAAAAATTAAGTCTTATATAAGACATAAGTGTTCCGCAAGACGGCTCGGAGGGCTAATCTTGAGCCCAACAAAGCTTCTTCTTTGTTCGGCCCTTCAGCCGCAGGACCTGGATGCCAAACCCAGCCCGGTCCCGACGCTGAAATCGGCGCCAGCAGATCAAGCCTTGGTTTCCAAGTTTCGATATCGCACCACCCACTTGCAGGAGCACACCATGAGCATCGCCACCCGTGAACAGCAAATCGCCGCCCTCGAAAAAGACTGGGCCGAGAACCCGCGCTGGAAGGGCATCAAGCGCGGCTACACCGCCGCCGATGTCGTGCGCCTGCGTGGCTCGCTGCAGATCGAACACACCCTGGCCAAGCGCGGCGCCGAGAAGCTCTGGGGCCTGGTCAACACCGAGCCCTTCGTCAACTCGCTGGGCGCCCTGACCGGCAACCAGGCCATGCAGCAGGTCAAGGCCGGCCTCAAGGCCATCTACCTGTCGGGCTGGCAGGTCGCCGGTGACGCCAACAGCAATGGCGAGATGTACCCCGACCAGTCGCTGTACTCGGTCGACTCGGTGCCCAAGGTCGTCAAGAAGATCAACGCCACCTTTGCCCGCGCCGACCAGATCCAGTGGAGCGAAGGCAAGAACCCCAGCGACCCGGACTACCGCGACTACTTCGCCCCCATCGTGGCCGATGCTGAAGCCGGTTTCGGCGGCGTGCTGAATGCCTTCGAGCTGATGAAGGCCATGATCGAGGCCGGCGCCGCTGGCGTGCACTTCGAAGACCAGCTGGCTGCGGCCAAGAAGTGCGGCCATATGGGCGGCAAGGTGCTGGTGCCCACCCGTGAGGCCGTGGCCAAGCTGGTCGCCGCCCGCCTGGCAGCCGATGTCATGGGCACGCCCACCGTGCTGCTGGCCCGCACCGATGCCGAAGCCGGCGATCTGGTCACCAGCGACATCGACGACAACGACAAGCCCTTCTGCACTGGCGAGCGCACCGTCGAAGGCTTCTTCCGCACCAAGAACGGCCTGGACCAAGCCATCAGCCGGGGCCTGGCTTACGCCCCTTACGCCGACATGATCTGGTGCGAAACTGGCAAGCCGGATCTGGCCTTCGCCAAGGCTTTCGCCGACGCCATCCACGCCAAGTTCCCGGGCAAGCTGCTGGCCTACAACTGCTCGCCGTCCTTCAACTGGAAGAAGAACCTGGACGACGCCACCATCGCCAAGTTCCAGCGCGAGCTGGGAGCCATGGGCTACAAGTACCAGTTCATCACCTTGGCCGGCTTCCACAGCCTGAACTACAGCATGTTCAACCTGGCCTACGGCTACGCTCGCAACAATATGAGCGCTTTCGTGGAACTGCAGGAAGCTGAATTCGCCGCCGCCGACAAGGGCTTCACCGCCGTCAAGCACCAGCGCGAAGTCGGCACCGGCTATTTCGACGCCGTGACCACCACCATCGAACGCGACGCCTCCACCGCCGCGCTCAAGGGTTCCACCGAAGACGAACAGTTCTTCGAAGCCAAGCACGGCTGAACTCTCTGATCGCGCCCTGAACGGCAGGCCCGGCTCCCACGAGGAGACCGGGCTTTTTGTTTTCAGCTGCTTGGACTGACGGTTCTCGGCACGTTGCAGACCTCGGCTGTCTTGTTCTTTCTCGCTGCGGTGGCTCGGCCCGCCGCCGGGCTCATGGTTCGCGGGTCGGCTCGGGCGAGCCGACTCCCCTCGCTGCTCACTCCGCGGCTCAGCGGCGCCAAACTCCCTCCGTTCGCTGCGCTCACTGTGGT